>VBKE01000046.1 GCA_005879605.1 Deltaproteobacteria bacterium | reverse complement strand
TATCCCTCCTTTCACTTCTTAATCGGCTCCCAATAGGCGACGTCCGTCACGCTACCGATCCGCTGAGACTTGGGCTTCCAAACAGCGCGGACGGCCATCCCGATGCGGACTTTTCCCGGTCTGATCTTTTTGACGACGTGCAAAATTCCCATGCCGGGAGACGCTCCGTCGATTTCAATCACGGCAGGGATCTCCGGCTGTTTTAGTCGTCGCACATCCCAACTCACATAGCAAAGCGAGAAAGTGAAAATCTTACCGGTATCTTTCACGTAAACCCATTCATCGGTAGGGCGAAAACAGCGCTCGCAGAACATGCGCGGTGGGATCATCACGCGTTCGCATTTGCGACATGCACGCGCAATCAGTCGTCCTTCTTTGAGCTCTGCTAGATAACGACCGATGGCTTCACCCGTGTCCCACGCATAGTGAAGCTTCGGTACGTAAGTGACGCTGAATGTCTTTCCGTGCTTCAGCGCTTTCTCATCCAAGGGTGTTCCTCGCACAAACTTAGCTTCGGGCTGCGACTTCATGAGATTAACCCCTTCAACATTTCAACGACGGAACGGCTTGAACAGTTTGAACGCATTGAACGGTTCAACCAGTTTAAACCGGCTCCCTTGTCCCCATCACGACTACCGTTCCTACCTGCATCAAATCGCCCCAGGCCTGCGCCACACCGCGCTCAGCTTTGCCAGGAACCTGCCGTTTTCCGGCTTCGCCGCGCAACTGCCAAAATAGCTCGCAGATCTTCATTAACCCGGCAGCAGCGATGGGATTTCCCACTCCGAGCAGACCGCCGGAGGGTGTAACTGGCAAGTCGCCATCGCGATCAAACACGCCGTCGGCCAGGAGCTTTGGTGCCTGTCCTTTCGGCGCCAATTGCAGCCCTTCCAGATGATGAAGCTCTTTGTAAGCGAAGGGGTCATAGGGCTCGGCGATGTTGATCTCTTTCCGTGGTTCGCGAATTCCGGCCATGCGGTAAGCCATCCACGCGGCCTTCTCCACATATTCGGGATAGGCGAGATCACGGTTGGTCCAGTAGGTGGTATCCAAGCACCATCCCACGCCTTGAATCCAGACGGGCGTGTCACTGATGCGCCGAGCCGTTTCTTCTTCAGCCAGAACCACCGCCGCTGCGCCGTCGCTAGTGGGACTAACCATCAGCCGGTGAACCGGCCACGCCATAATTTCCGACGCCAGTACGTCTTCGACCGTGAGTTTCGCTCCGAGCTGTGCGACCGGGTGGTCCAAGGCATTGCGTTTATTCTTGACCGATACGGCTGCGATATCCTTGAGCGCAATGCCGTAGGTTTGCATGTAACGGTTTTGCTCAAGGGCAAAGATCCAAAGCAAATTCGGTTTCAAGGGCTGCTCGGTGATATGGTCAAAGATCGTAAGAAAAGCGGCTTGGGGATGGGGTAGGCAGCTTGACATTTTCTCCTCGCATATCACGAGCGCCGTATCGAACAGCCCCGAGGCCACGTGAAACCAGGCTTGCGCCACGGCATAGACGCCGGTGCCGCCGCCGACATAGCAGCGCAGGTAAGGTTTCTTCCAAGCGCCGCAGCCGTCCGAGAGATACTCTCCTTTCATGTGCAGTCCATCGAAAGCGTCCGGCGCGCTCCCGACGACAACGCAGTCGATCTGGTTTAATTTCATCTCTGCGGAGTCGAGAGCCGGCTTTGCTGCGAGCCACGCCAGTTCCTTCGGGGTCTCGAGAGCGCGGTGCATGAATTTGGTCATTCCCGCGCCGATTACTGCAACCTTGCGCATCGCCGTCGTCTCACTCCGCCCCGAGAATAACAACCGCGCCACTGGTCGTCGGTACGCCGCGCCACGATTGTGCAAGCCCGATTCGGGCGTTGGGCAGCTGGCGCATACCAGCCTGGCCGCGCAGTTGCAAAACGATCTCAACGATCCGGTAAAGCCCACTAGCTTCTAAAGGAAGGCCCATACCTAAAACTCCTCCGGAAACATTGACCGGCATTTTGCCGTCGGGCTTTGTCTCGCCTGCCTCTACGGATCGCCCGGCCTCAGCCGGTTCCGAGTAAAGGCCCAAGGCGATGAGATGCTGCAGTTCCTTGTAGGCGTAGGTATCGTCGACCTCGAAGAGATGGATCGCACGCGGATTTTGAATTGCCGCCTGGCGATAGGCTCTTTCCGCTGCGATGCGAACGTATTCTGCCCGCACCCAGTCGCGCGATTCCAATGTCGCACTGTCATTGGCAAAGCCGACGCCGTGGACCCACGCAGGCTTTGACTGAGCTCTGTGGGCTCTTTTTTCATTGGCCAAAACAACAACCGCGCAGCCGTCCGCCCTCTCAGCGATCTCTGCCTCGCGCAGGGGATAGGAAACGTAGGGAGATGATTCCACGTACATCGGCGTCAGCGCCAGCGGGTAGGCCGCGATCGGGTTGCGCAGGGCGTTCGTGCGGTTCTTCACTGCGACTTGCGCACACTGCTCGGCGCTGATTCCAGTTTCGTGCAAGAAGACGTTCATCTCGAGGCCCGCGAGTGCGTGCGGGTTGAAACCGAGCGGCCGGTTGTAAAGCGGGTCCAGCGCATAGTCGAGGAGCCACTCCGGGGTTTTGATGTTCGAAGCCTTGCTATGGGCTTCGACAACGACAAGCTCCGCGATTCCCGAGCGGATCTGCATGAGCGCGTCGGCGATGCCGTGCAGGCCATCCTGGGTAAGCGTGTGCATCGGCTTTTGCACGGCTCCAAGCTGATCGGGCGTGTACTCGTCAAAGATCGATAGTCCTTCATTAAGATCTTCGGCGCAGGTGACAAATGAATCGATCTCACTCGGTTCGACCCCGGCGTCGTGATAGGCCTTTTGCGCTGCCTCGAACATCAATTCCTTGAAGGACGCATGGGGCGTTGACGGCTGGAGCGAGGTGAAGCCGATACCGATGATCGCGACACGATCCGACATAGATTCACCCTCACCCTCGCCCTCTCCCGCAAGCGGGCGAGGGGACTAGTTCTGATAGGTGAGCGCCCAGGCAGAGGATTAGGCTGTGTTCCGTGTTTCGAGGTTTGTTTCTCGCAGCCATCTTTTTTCACCCTCTCCCGCGGGGAGAGGGAGGGGTGAGGGCCGCCTCTCTTACTCTAAGCTCTCGTTTGAGAATTTTTCCCGCGGGATTTCTCGGCAAAGAATCGACGAACTCGAAAAAACGGGGCGCCTTATAGACTGCGATACGGCTGCGGCAAAACTCTGTGAGTTCCTGCTCCGTCACGCGCCAACCTTCTTTCGAGACGGCAAAGGCCTTGACCGCTTCGCCTGAGTTGGTATCAGGAATGCCGATCACTGCCACTTCACCGACGCCCGGATGTTTCATGATGATTTCCTCCACCTCCCGGGGCCACACCTTGAAGCCCGAGACATTGATCATATCCTTGGCCCGGTCCACCAAATAAAAGTAGCCGTCAGCATCCATTTGGCCGATGTCGCCTGTGAGAAACCAACCATCGCGTAGGACCTGAGCCGTCTCTTCCGGGCGGCGGAAGTAGCCTTGCATGACGTTCGGTCCTTTAATGGCGATCTCTCCGACTTCTCCTGGTGCGAGGTTACGCCCTTGAACATCCAGGATTTTCATCTCAACGTTTTCAATCGGACTGCCGATGCTTCCCTCACGATAGACATAGTCGTGATTGTAAGAGGCGAACGGGGAGGTCTCGGTTAGCCCATAGCCTTCATAAATGATAGCGCCGAACCTCTCGCGCCATTGGCGGACGACTCCGACGGGCATCGGCGCCGCAGCCGTAAAATAATACCGCACCGTACCAAGCTCTTCTTCTATATTGGGCAGCGTCAAGAGACGCGAATAGACGGTCGGAACACCGAAGAACATCGTCACGGCATTGGACTTTATCGAATGCAGGATCTCATCGGGCTGAAAGCGCTCGTGAAGAACGAGCGTCGCTCCGGCGTTGACTGAGGCGTTCATGATGAAGTTTTGCCCGAAGCAGTGAAAGAGCGGGAGATAACAAATGAGTCTGTCGGCACAAGCCATCTTCGTATGGTGTTGCGTGGCGTAGACGTTTGATATCAGGTTGCCATAAGAGAGGAGGACTCCCTTGGGGTTCCCTGTCGTACCGGACGTGTACAGGATCGCCACACCCGCGTCTTTTTCCAAGCTTGCCTTTGGAACAGCGTGTGAAACCGACGCTATTAAACGGTCCAACTCAACCACCCCGGCGCGGTCCGCTTTGCCGGCGCAAAGAATAGCTTCCAGAGAGGGAACTTCGGTTGCGCCCGGCACTTGTTCCAGAAGTTGCGGTGTGGTGATCAGGAGCCTGGCTTCCGAATCATTGAGAATGAATTTCAATTCGTCGCGCTTGAACATTACGTTCAAGGAAACGGCGACCGCTCCGAGACGGACCACAGCATAATAGGAAGCGATGAACTCCGGTCTATTCGGAAGAAAGAGACCAACTCGATCTCCTTGCTTGATGTCATAGCTCGCCTGCAAAGCCGAACTTAAGCGACAAACTCGCTCGTGCAGTTGGTTGTATGTGATACGGGTGCCGTCGAAGATGACGGCCTCTTTGTCGGGGAAGTCGGTCCGGCTCCGCTCCAGAGAATCAAAGATGTTCATATACAGTTCGACAGTTCAGGAACGGGAATCATCCTGTTTTGTATCAGTTGCGTAATCTGCTTGATGTCGCCATCCAAAGGGCGGTCATCCTCTAGAAAAGCCACCTCGCGTCTGATTGCCTCATGAACCGCACGGCTTCCTTTTCCGAGCCTTCCGCCTCCGTCACGCAAGTCTACGGCTTGACAGAGCGCGATCAGGGCAATCGCCACTGCGTCGCGAAGAATAGTGGTCATCTGCATGGCCGTCAAGGCCGAATGCATTCCCAGACTCACCATGTCTTGGTTGTATTGCTCTGTGGGTAGAGAGTGGACCAGGCTTGGATTTGATAAGTGGCGCAGGGCACAGACCAGACTCGTCAGACAGAGCTGCATTCCTTTAAAACCCGAAAAGAGGCCCGGTTTGGGAGCTAGATTAGCAGGGAGCCCATTGTTGAACCTCTCGTCGACGACCATTGCCATAAGCGCGTGCAGCCAGTTCCCCAGTGTCGCCAAGTCAATCTTCCAGCCGTCGAGGGCACGAGCCACATGGCCGCCATAGAAGTTCCCCGTATGATAGATGCGGCCCTCAATGGGATCCACAAGGGGGTTGTCGTTGGCAGAATTGATTTCTCTTTCGATGACGACCTGATAACCTCTCACGGCCTCGAGGATCGGACCGATTCCCTGTGGGATACAGCGTAGCGAATAAGGGGTTTGAATGCTCTCATCGGCGTGGCTGATCGTTTGCTTCGTCGGCTGATAGCTCTCGGCGATGCTCCCGCGGATCTCATCCAAATTGCGGACGTAGCGACTTCCCTCAATGAGGTTTCGACAGAAGGCGGCGGCCTCAATTTGTCCGGGGTGATTTTTAACAGTTTGGACGGACTCCCGAAATGGGTCGTCCATGCTCTTAAGCGCTTCCAACGCAAGCGCGCAAGCGGCTAAGACAAGCTGACAGAGATAGACCCCGTCATGGAGCTGCAGAGCCCCGATTCCCGTCATGACCGTGGTGCCGTTGATCAAGGCCAGCCCCTCTTTCGGTTCAAGCGAAAGCGATTGTAAGCGGGCCCGTTCTAACGCGGTCTTAGCCGTCATCGTCCGGCCCTTGAAGACGACCTCTCCGTGACCCAACAGAACGCGTCCGATGTAAGCTGAGGGGATGAGATCTCCGCTCGCCCCCACGGACCCATAAGAGGGGACGATAGGCGTGATGTCGTGATTTAAGAGATCGATAAGCCGTTCAATGACAACCATCCGGACTGCGGAGTAACCTTTGGCCAGGGCATTTGCCCTGAGAAGAATAGCTGCCCTAACGGCATCCTCAGGTAAGGGATTTCCGGTGCCGCAGATCAGAAAATGAAAGATATTTTCCTGATGTGCTGTGAGGTCTTTGGCAGGCAGTATAAAGCGGACATTGCCTCCAAGACCCGTGTTCACGCCGTAGATGATCTCTCCGCGCCGGAGTTTTTCTTCCAGGAGCTGTCGCGAAGCGAGAATTTTTTCTCTTACGTCACGTTCCTGGCTTAATCGCACGCGGAGCTTCTCCCGCGCGACCCCCGCCACTTTCGTGGTGGTCAATTGCGTGCCCGAGATTTCCATGATTCGATTCTGATCCGAGTTGACTCTAGGTGGCATGGGCCGTCCCCCTATTCAGTGATCGCCGAACCACCTAAAGATCGTAGTCGCGTTTCCATTCTCGATGCCGCGTGTGAAGCTCTACCGTCCTCAGTAATGAGGCGCCGATTCGCTACAGGGGAAGAGAATCTAGAGAATCTATTGAAGAACTTTTCGGAAATCAGTTGGCGGTATAAAAGAAAGCCTGCCCTGGGTAAGAGCCTAAAGAGAGAAGAAGTCTTGAGCCCTGGCCGGTGAGAACTCATGTATTCTCCACCGACCGCGGTCGGCGTGTCCAACGATTCTAACCGACTATCAAAATGCTAGCAAATCAATTTTGGTTGTCAACGTCAGTGTGTGAGCTGGCGCGGGAAGAGAAGATTGAAGCCTGGAGCGATTTTGAATGAATTTGCGCTGTCGAGCTGTCGATAGGAGCGTTGATGAGTGCCTTAAGATTCCAAGTTGAACCGAAAGCATGAAGCCTATGTAGGAATACTCTTCAGTTATTGGCGATTTCCAATTCCAGCCTGCAGGATAACTCATGCAAGGGAATTTTTCGTACCACAAAATTCTCCTGAAAATAAAGCAATAATTGTGTTGGACCATTTTTTTGGCATTCCTCTTGCGGAAGGAAAAGAGAACTTTTTCACAAAAGGGAGGTTGTAATAATGAAAATGGTAAGTATGAAGGCGGTTTCGGCGATTTTTATTGCGGGAGTTCTAATCGTCCCATTTTCAAAGCAGGTTTTTTCGCAAAATGCGCCTAAGCAACAAACGAATGTCAACGACGAGCAGCTAAAATCTTTCGCCAAAGTCTATGTGCAGGTTGAGAAGATACGGCAAACGTATGAGCCTCGCGTGAAAGAAGCCCCAGGTCCCGACGAGGGCAAACAGATTCAGCAGGAAGCCCAATCCAAATTCCAAGAGGTGCTTACGAAAGAAGGCCTGAGCGAAGAAAACTACACTCAGATTATCGAGATGGCGCGAGCGGACGACAGCCTGCGCAAAAAAGTTCTTCAAATGATTGTCGAAGAGAGAAATAAATCTTAGTGTAACCCGCGCTATTCTTCATTCGTTCCGGGTTGAGGCCCGGCATTCTGTCATGTCGGAGTCGGAGCAATCGAGCTCCGTGGCTTGCATTCGACAAATGCCGGGTCACCTACTGGCTGATCCCTGTCATCGTTTTCAGTTTGGCGGAAGTCGCTTTTTTTCTTCAGCCTTTTGCTGCTTGTTAGTTTCTTCTTGACGCCTGCTCGCGATTCGCCCTATTTTTATTGTACGGAAAAAACTTCTCGAAAAAAGAAATCGTGACCCGAGGTGTGGTGATAGCTCGGGTAGTTATTCCGATAGCCGTCTTTTTGGGGAGGATTTATGACTGCCGACTACTGGGTTACTGTGCTTGGCCTCTCTGAGCTTTTAAAGGATAGTTTTTTCTTGGCTTGTTAAAGGAGATGCTTATGAGTAACACGTTCGACTTGCTGTTAACCGGCGGCACCGTGCTGAATCCTGCTTCAGGCTTGCGCCAAGAGTTGGCAGTGGGCATTACGGATGGCCGCATCGCGGCCATTCAATCAAAGCTGCCGCGCGAGAACGCAAAAAAAGTCCTGGACGTGCGCGGTTGCTACGTCACGCCGGGGCTCATCGACTTCCACGTTCACAGCTACTGGGGGGTGAACCCGTACGGTTTCAACGCCGACTCAATCTGCCTGGTCAGCGGCGTGACGACCGCTATCGATGCGGGGTCCTCGGGTCCCGTCAACTTCCTCGGCTTTAAAAAACTTGTCAATGAACCATCAAAGACGCGCATGTTGGCATTTGTCGCGGTCGCCCAGCATGGCGTGTTGAATGATCCGGGAGAGTTACAGAATTTGCGCTTTGCCGATCCTGAAGCTGCCGCGCGTAGCGTGAAGGATTCTCCTAACGTTGGAGTTGGCATTAAGGTCCGGCTCCACAAAAAGGGGGTGGGGGATAACGGACGAGAAGCGTTGCGTCTTGCGGTTCAGGCCGGCGAGGCTTCAAAATCGCCCGTGATGGTTCACGTGGGCGACACCGGCATATCCATGGAAGAGATCGTCGACACCCTTCGAGCGGGGGACGTCGTGACCCACTGCTATACACCACAGCGCCCTTCGATCGTGGATGAATCAGGTCGGCTCCTCGTCGCCGTGCGCAAGGCCAAGGAGCGTGGCGTCATTTTTGACG
>VBKE01000559.1:1205-3275 GCA_005879605.1 Deltaproteobacteria bacterium | reverse complement strand
CTCAAGCGAGCCGAAGAGGGGCTGCGGGACGCGCAGATGACGTTGGCCCACGTCACGCGGGTGGCGACGTTGGGAGAGATGACTGCCTCGATTGCCCATGAAATTAATCAGCCGCTCGGCGCACTCGTCAACAATGCCAACGCTTGTTTGGGCTGGCTCTCCACAGAAAACCTGGAAGAAGTCCGGAATTCGGTTGAGCTTATGTTGGATGATGCTCAACGAGTGACCGAAATCATCACCCGAGTTCGCTCCTTGGTTAAAAAAGCTCCGCCTCAGAAAGATTGGCTCGACATCAACCAAATGATACGTGAAGTGATCGGGCTGGCGCGTAACGAGATGCAACGAAATGGCGTAGCATTAGAGACGCAACTCTCAGATGACATGCCGCTCGTTTTTGCGGATCGGATCCAGTTGCAACAAGTGATGCTCAATCTGATGATGAACGCTATTGAAGCGATGACCCAAGTCACCACTCCACGAGAGTTGTTAATTTCCTCTGAGGCAGATGACTCGAAGGGTGTGGTGGTAGTTGTACGAGATTCGGGTCCGGGGCTGGATTCGAAGAGCCTTGAGCGTCTCTTCGAGCCCTTTTATACGACCAAGCCGCAGGGCATGGGAATGGGATTGGCGATCTGCCGCTCGCTTATTGAAGCTCACGGCGGGCGGTTGTGGGCAACAACAAATGCGCCACATGGAGCCGTCTTTCAGTTCACGTTGCCGATTGGTAGCGTGAAAGTGTCATGACCGAGGCAGACGCCGCAGTCGCCCCCAATCACGAACAAAGACCACGGTGAATACGGTTGTGGGTGCAGATGGCAAAAACGATTGTAAAAGATTCCAAAGAGCAAGGGTTTCCACTGATGCGTTTTGTCACTCACATGGAATGGGCATTGGAAAATAGACCTGGGGTGGATGTCCTTTCGTCTCTTTGCGCTAGCCCCGAGGAATGAGAAGTGCGAGATCCTGCTCCTAGACAGAGTGGCGTAGAGCAGATTTCAAGGATCCGCCCTTCGCTCCCTTATGCACATACAGCTCTGATCGCACTCCTGGTATGCGCGGGCTACTATTTAGGGGCTGAGCTCGCGTTCATGCTGAGGATCCCTTCCACGCGCAGCGCCATCATCTGGGTGCCGAACGCTGTACTCCTGGCTGTGCTGCTGTTAACACCGCCGCGGACCTGGGCAATCTGGTTTCTCGCCGCACTTCCTGCTCACCTTGTCGCCCAGTCAAGAGACGGCGGCTTTGTACTCGTATTACTCTACCCTTTCTTTGCCAATGTGGCCCAGGTCATCATCGCTGCAATGGGTTTGCGCTGTCTTGCTGCTGCGCCTCCCCGGTTCAATATCCTGCGCGACATGACCCTGTTCGTTCTGATAGCAGCTATCACTGCCCCGGCGTTGATATCGTTCCTGGCGGCGTGGCTTTTCGTTTCTGTCGGATGGGAAACCGATTTCTGGCTTGTGTCACGGGGGCGGTTTCTAAACAACATGACCACCGGCTTAACCGTGGCGCCTCTGATCCTGATGGCAGCCGAAAGCGGGCTGGCCGGGTTGCGGCGCCGTCGGGGTCAGCGGTACGTAGAGTTTGCTCTGCTCGCCGTCGGGCTTGGGGGGACACTGTACCTGACTCACACTTGGACGACGGTAGGGGCCGGGAGTATTCCGCTTCAGCTCTACGCGCCGCTGCCATTTCTGCTATGGGCGGCTGTCCGTTTCGGCCCTGGCGGCCTGTGTCTGTTTCTGCTGGTTGTTGCGGCCCACGCCATTTCCGGGACGATTAGCGGCCGAGGACCTTACGTCGCCCAAACGCCCGCCGAGAACGTGCTCACGCTACAGATCTCCCTGGCCGTTCTGGCAATCCCGCTGATGTTCGTGGCGGCCCTTATCGGGGAGCGGCGGAAAAAAGAGGAGGCGCTCCGGGAGAGCGAGGAGCGCTTTCGCTGGATGGGCGACGCGATCCCTGACGTGATCTGGTTCACGGCCCTGGAGCCGGAAAAGATTTTGTATGTGAGTCCGAGCTTTGAACGTATCTGGGGCCTTCCGGTCGAAGATCTGTACCGGAATCCGCGTC
>VBKE01000559.1:0-973 GCA_005879605.1 Deltaproteobacteria bacterium | reverse complement strand
ATGTTAGCGACGGCCGCTACTCTCGAAGAAGTCACTCCCAAGATACTTCAGGCCGTGTGCAAGTGCCTGGTATGGGACCTGGGCGAGCTATGGTGCACAGACCGGGCGGCGGGGGTGCTCCGCTGGGTCGAGGTGTGGCACAAAGAATCCATAGAGGCCCCGCAATTTGTGGCTACGAGCCGCGACAGGACTTTCATGCCCGGGATAGGGCTGCCGGGGCGGGTCTGGTCCAGCCGTGAGCCCGCCTACATTCCCGATGTCGTCCAGGATTCTAATTTTCGGCGCGCGTCCATCGCGGCGCGCGAAGGGCTGCACGCGGCCTTCGGTTTTCCCATCCTGCTCGGCAGCGAAGTCGTTGGGGTCATGGACTTTTTCAGCCAGGACATCAGGCAGCCCGACCAGGACCTGCTCGATATGATGGCGACCATCGGCAGCCAGATAGGCCAGTTTATCGAGCGCAAGCGGGCAGAAGAAGCATTTCACACTGCGCAGATGGAGTTGGCTCACGTCACGCGGGTGGCGACGCTGGGAGAGATGACTGCCTCGATTGCCCATGAAATCAATCAGCCGCTCGGCGCATTCGTCAACAATGCCGGCGCCTGTTTGAGCTGGCTCGATGCAGAAAACCTGGAAGAAGCGCGGAATTCGGTTGCCCTTATGATGGATGACGCTCAACGAGCGAGCGAAATCATCACCCGAATTCGCGCCTTGGTCAAAAAAGCTCCACCTCAAAAAGATTGGCTCGACATCAACCAAACAATACGTGAAGTGATCGGGCTGGCGCGTAACGAGATTCAACGAAATGGCGTAGCATTAGAGACGCAACTCTCGGATGACATGCCGCTCATTTTTGCGGATCGGATCCAGTTGCAACAAGTGATGCTCAATCTGATGATGAACGCTATTGAAGCGATGACCCAAGTCACCACTCCACGAGAGTTGTTAATTTCCTCCGGGGCAGATGACTCGAAGG
>VBKE01000045.1 GCA_005879605.1 Deltaproteobacteria bacterium | reverse complement strand
CCGTCAACAGTGGGTGGCGACATTTCTCGCTCATAATGCTCTTCCTACCTTGACTCTGCGCTGACCGCAAGGTAGAAAAGTGAGGTTGTTGACGCGGGGTGGAGCAGTCTGGTAGCTCGCAAGGCTCATAACCTTGAGGTCCCGGGTTCAAATCCCGGCCCCGCAACCAAACTCAAGGGGTCTGAACAGGCCCCTTGTTTTTTCGTCGCTTTGCCTTCAGTTATCTTCCCGCCTCAGGCAATCAAACTACCGGTGAATATTTTCCGATCCAACGAGTCAAATAGAAGAGAAGGCTTCATCGGCACTTTGTTTGAATCCCGGTTTTTTGTGCGATACCTTTGATTTATCTATGAGGTGTGATGTTGCAAATCGGCAGAATAGTTCTTCCAGATTCTGCAGGAACGCTAGGGTGATTTTCCTGGTCGCCTGCTTCGCGTCTATCTCCACGGCGTTGGCTTCGCCCTATTACACTGACAAACAACTCGATGCGTTTGAAGCTCGCGTTGGAAGGATCTTCTGGGTAGTGTCGGTGAACGACCGGACACCCGCTTTTCTATCGGCTGCCGCGCCCAATGCGTCCACCTTTCGCGTACCGCCCAACGAGTCCTTTGAAATCACCGAGCTGGTAGGCCGCAAAAACAAGAATCCATATTACAAAGTGAAGTTTGCCTCCGGCAAAGAAGGCTACATTCTCCCCGAGGCCTTTCAGGAAGAACTCAACTTGACCATTCTAACCGTGGACCCTCAGGCCGATGAAAAGAAAAAAGCAGCCGCGGCCGGTGAAGACGAGAAGAAACGACTCGAGTGGATCCAAGCCCAGCCATGGTCTCAAGCCGTCAAGGAGGCCGCGATCCAGCGCCGGCCGGTTCCGGGAATGAAAACAGGGGAAGTCAACAAAATCTTGGGCAAGCCAACCCGGGTGACCAAAATACAGGCTCCGCAAAGATTTGGCGAAGAGCATTGGTTCTATCCGGATGGGTCGGTGGTTATCTTCCAAAATGGGCTGTTGATTCGGATCGAACCCAAGGAAAAGAAGGATTAGCAAAATCTCTGAAGAAAATTCGCACGGGTCGAGCGACAAGAACAATCATTTTCTTTCTTGGAATATTCTTGCTGATGCGATCCGGCATCATTGCGACAGACCTTTTTCAATGGACCGACTTAAACGGAGTGATCCATTTACCGATAACTCGTATGCATTCCTGAATCTATTCGCCGCTCAGGAACCTTCTCGTTCGCAAAGATTTTTCGACTAATCGCTCCGTTTTGCGGAGTCGGTAGCCGGGCACTTAACGTATCACGGACGGAGTTTCCTTAGTCTTTCCTGTCGTCTTTTCTCTGACTTTGAAAGGCGACTTGGGTTTCCTTTTCCAAACGAAGTGGCATTTGACTCGTCGGAATCCTCCTCGTGAAAAGGCCGGTCAAGCTGCCTTAGAATCCCGGCAAACTCTCCCGAATAAATCGGCACAGCGCCAAATTTCTCCACGGCATTGCGGATTTCCCGGTCCGAGGTTACCACGACGCAGCCGCTGCCTTTTTTGTGTGCAATACGAACGATGACATCGTCGGCTTTCTCGCCTTGCCGCGAATAGAGAACAGTCACTCCGTCTTGCTTTTCTTCAACCTCGTTGATCCGACCCGACCGCCATCCATCGAATACGACGGTGACTGCAAATCCCTTAGTTTTGCGATATTTCGAAAGCTGCTGGATAAGCCAATTCCTCTGGTGCTCAAGAGGCCCCCCAAGCCCGTGATCGGTACCAATCATATTATAGCCGTCAATGATCAGTTCCATTGGTGTTTAGAATTCAGCATCTTACGAGATTTCGCAAGACACCGCCTTTAAAAACTGGTTGTCAAAAGTCAAAAAAACAGGTAAAACCAGAGCGATTTTAGTACGGAGGTTCGAGGGAGTTGAGTCTAAGCATAAAAAAGGCTAAAAGAATCAACGCGTTACCACCATACCTCTTCGCGGAGATTGATCGCCGGAAGCGCGAAGCGTCGGCTCGCGGAGTCGATCTAATCGACCTTGGGATTGGCGACCCCGATATTCCCACTCCAGCCCCCATTGTCGAAAAACTTATCGAATGTGCGAGTAAACCCGCCAACCATCGTTATCCTAGCAGTTCCGGAATGCCGGAATTTCGGGAGGCAGCCGCCCACTGGTACCGACGCCGTTTCAACGTGCCCCTCGATCCGGGCAAGGAGGTCGTCTCCCTCATCGGTTCAAAGGAAGGCATTGGCAATATGGCCGTGGCCTTCGTCGATCCAGGAGATATCGTGTTGGTGGCGAGCCCCTGTTATCCCGTTTACCATATCGGTACGGCGTTTAACGGGGGAAAAAACTATTTTTTGCCATTAAAAAAGGAGAATCAGTTTCTCCCCGATCTCGACTCGATTCCGGTTGATGTCGCCAAGCAGGCTAAACTTCTATGGATCAATTATCCCAACAATCCGACAGCCGCCGTGGCTGATAGGGCCTTTTTTCAGCGAGTGATCGACTTCGCGAACCAAAACAACGTGATCGTATGTCACGACGCGGCTTACACGGAGATGGGATATGACGGCTATCGGCCTATCAGCTTTCTTGAGCTGGAGGGAGCGAAACAGGTCGGCATTGAATTCCATTCCCTGTCAAAAACTTTCAACATGACCGGCTGGCGTATCGGTATGGCCGTTGGGAATGCCGACCTTGTTGCCGGGCTCGCGCAGGCCAAGTCCAACTTGGATTCCGGCATCTTCCAAGCCGTGCAAGAAGCCGGTATCGAAGCTCTCAAACTTGGCGACAAGATCGTCGAACCGTCAAGAAGGATTTACCAGGAAAGACGCAACATTCTGGTGGATGGTTTGCGAGCGGTCGGTCTGGAATGTGAGAAGCCGCGCGCGACTTTTTACGTTTGGGTGACTGCCCCCAAAGGGATGTCATCCGCCGAATTCACGGCCAAATTACTGGATGAAGCTGGTGTGGTAACGACGCCGGGAAATGGATTCGGAGCAGCCGGAGAGGGTTATGTCCGGTTTACCGTTTGTGTTGACAAGGAACGACTCAAGGAGGTCGCGGAAAGAATCCGGCAGGTTAAGATTTAGGAATCTTTTCAGCACAGGGCACGATGGCGAATGCTATAGCCCACCAAGTTTACCTCGGCATCGGTTCCAACGTGGGAAACAAGAAAGAAAATTTCTTGGAGGCCCTCAGCCGATTGGCCAAGCTGCCCGATACGAAAATTATCAAGGAATCTTCGCTGTACGAGAGCGAACCACTGGGCGATTCCAAGGAATGGTTCGTAAACGGCGCCATCGAGATTGAGACCAAGTTCAAACCTGATATCCTGTTAAAGAAATTTAAGAATATAGAACGGGCCATGGGTCGCAAGAAAGTGAAGAAGCGCTGGGGAGCGCGCATCATTGATTTGGATATCCTACTTTATGACGCTCAGGTTGTGAAGAAAAAAAATCTCCGCATCCCGCACCCTGAAATGCCAAACCGTAAATTCGTCCTTGTCCCCTTAAGTGAGATCGCCCCGCAAGTCATTCACCCAGAGCTGGGTGTGACGATCTCCGAGTTGCTGATCAATGTTAAGGACGACAAGAAGGTTCACTTGTATCATTCTTAACAGACCTCGTTTGCGTCAGCGAAGAGGACTGAACTATTGCTGCTCAGGCTGCTATTCCTTTTTCTCATTGCTTATATCCTTATTTCAGTTGTCAAGGCCTATCTAACCCGGGCCAAATCGAGCACGGACGGCAGCAGCGACTCTCGCGGACGCAAGAGCGAAGAAGAAATGGTTCTGGACCCCCAGTGTCAGATCTATGTGCCTAAAAGCGAGGCTTTCTTGCAGAACGGGAAGTATTTCTGTAGTCAGGAATGCGCCAGGCTTTTTCTATCCCGCTAACGCCTGCAATATCTTTTCGTGAACGCCGTCAAATCCGCCGTTCGACATCACGAGCATGATATCTCCCGATACAGCACCCTTTGCAACGTACGAGGCGATCTCCTGAGCGCTCTCGATCATTACGGCTCGACTATCACCGCACAGCCGGTTAATCGCGTCGATCACTCTCTCAACCGACATACGATCTTTTTCGGGAACTTTTTCGGCCTGATAAAGGCCAGCCATAACCACGCGATCCGCTCGCGCTAGCGCATCGGAAAACTCCTGCTCAAAGATATTCCGTCTGCTGGTGTTGCTCCGTGGTTCGAAAATCGCCCACAATCGGCGACCCGGATACGCCGCTCTCACCGCATCGATGGTTTCCCTAACTGCCGTCGGATGGTGCGCAAAATCGTCGATCAGCAAAACTCCTCGTCTTTCCCCTTTAATCTCCTGGCGCCTTTTTATGCCGCTGAACGTGGCAAACCCTTCGAGCATTCGCTTGCGGTCGATGCCCAATTCCTTGGCCAGTGCATAGGCCGCCAGTGCATTGTTAACGTTGTGGCGACCGATCAAACCGACTTCAACCGTTGCGTCGGAGTTGCCGCGGTAAAAGGCGTCAAAGAACCCCTTGCCGGCGCTGAATCGGACGTTTCTCGCAGTCCAATCGCTGGATCCATCGTCACCGTAGGTGATCACCTGCGAGCACGCCCTTGCGGCAACTTCCATCGCCGCCGGATAATCGCGGCACACGACTAATTTTCCCTCGGTTGGAATAAGTTCCATGAGCCGTCGAAAGGCGTCCTTAAGATGATCGAGGTCGCGATAGATATCCGCATGATCGAATTCCACGCTCGTCAATATGACATGCTGGGGACGGTAGTGAAGGAACTTCGGCCCCTTGTCAAAAAAGGCACTGTCATATTCGTCCCCCTCTATCACCACGTAATCTCCTTTTCCCGGGTCCCATCCGCTGCCAAAATTGATCGGCACTCCGCCGACAAAAAAGCCGGGGTCCAATCCTGCCCGTGCAAGAACCCAAGCCGCTAGCGCGGTCGTGGTGGTTTTGCCGTGGGTACCAGTGATCACCAGCGATTGCCGCGATCCGATCAGGAATTTTCCCAACCCCTGTGGAAACGAGATGTAGGGGATTCCCTGATTCACCACGGCCTCCGCTTCGGCATTATTCCGGGAGACCGCGTTTCCAATGATGACTAAATCCGGCCGATCAGAAAGGTGTTCAGGGCTAAAGCCGGCTAAAATATCGATGCCGATCTCCTGCAGATAAGTGCTCATCGGTGGATAGATATTCTGGTCCGAGCCCGTGATGCGATATCCCTTCGATTGTAAGAGCCCTGCGAGCGAGGCCATGCCGACTCCACAAATGGCGATCAGATGGATATGGCTTCCGGACGGTGGCGTGTCAGTCATGGAAAGAGAGCCTTCATGATAAGATCGTGAATATACGGGCGAAAGTCCCTGATCTTTTCGTTCTGCCGCGATGGGTGAACGCGATTCGTGAGCAGGATGATATGGCAACTCTTCTCAAGATCCCACCAAATCGAGGTTCCGGTGAAACCGAGATGGCCGACGGATCGCGGCGAAAAATAGCTCCCACTTGCAGACTTCCCCGGTGACGGCGTATCCCAACCGAATGCGTGAGTAGAGTCCTTGATGGTTTGATCTTTGATGAGAAACTCTTGCACCAAAGATTGTGGCAGGAAATTGTCCTTTCCGTGGAAACAGTGGTTGAGGCGAACCATGAGAGTGTGAATGTCTCGCGCCGACGAAAAAAGGCCGGCATGACCCGCCACCCCACCCATAGCATAGGCATTGTCATCATGCACCTCGCCGCACAGAATCCTTTTTCTCCATGGGCAATTTTCCGTGGGGGCGACCGTCTGCTTCACCGGTTGAAGGCGGCGAGTTCGCAGTTTGGTGAGATCGACGAAAGCAGTGGAGCGCAATCCCAACGGCTTGAAAATCCTATCCTGGCAGAAGCGGTCGAGATTGAATCCGGTCAGAGCCTCCACAATTTCACCCAAAACCATAAAGCCAAGATCGCTGTAGAGAGCCTGTGTGCCAGGGGGAGTCAAAGGCTTTTCGCGGTGGATCTCTTCCAACACATAACCCTTTGCAGCTCGACTCGCAATGAAATTGATCCTGCCAGATTTTTCCATCTTCACCATCCCCTCATAATACGGTTTCCAGGCAGGCAACCCGGAGGAGTGATTCAAGAGCTGACGAACGGTTGAGGGGTGTTTGCCGAAAACACCAAAAGTCGGAATGAAGCGCGTCACTTGGTCGTCGAGGCGGATCTTCTTCCCGCCAATCAGCAGCATAATCGCCACCGTGGTCGCCAACGGCTTGGTCAGGGAAGCCAGATCGAAGATGGTATTCAATTGTAGCGCCGTCTTCTCGGGAATCAGCGAGCGATAACCGAAGGCATTCTCATAAACGATTTCCTCATCCTTGCTGACAAGCACCACCGCACCGGGAAATACTCCTTGCGAAACTGCTTCCTCAAACGCACTCTCGACGGAAGGGAAATCCATGACTAATAATTACCCGACTACCCGACAATTAGACTTAAGATCGATCAAACGGCTCAGGGACCGACTTGCAGCTCAATGGTATTGCGTTTGGAGCTTGAAGCAAAATATGAGCAAGGTTGATTACGCTACTGGAGATTCGATCAGGGACAACACCCCTGCGTTACCATCCAAGATCATTTTGACGCCGAAGGGCAATGTGAGATTTTCTTGCCCGTGACCCGCGGCCATTCCCTTCACCACAGGATACGGCGCGTCATGAAACAATTCGAAAATGATTCGCCACACATCTCTGGAATCATCTCCCTCGCACTTGGTAAAATCGCCGAAAACTACGCCAGCCAGATCATCTAATTTCCGCGCCATCTTCAGATGGGTCAGCATACGCTCAACTCGGTAAGGCTTCTCACCCACATCTTCCAAAAAAAGTATCTTTCCAGCCGTGTCAATTTCGTAAGGCGTCCCGAGCGTCGTTACGAGAATCGACAAGCAGCCGCCCATCATTTCCGCTTCTGATTTCCCCGGCCGTATGATTTCACCCAAGGTGACTCGCCAGCTCCTCATCTCTCCCGTCAAAATCCCCCAAAAATGTTTCTTGGTACGCGCCGTCAATCCTCGCGCGATTTCCATGGCTACCATCGGCGCGTGAAATGTCACCATCCCACACTCCTGAAAAAGCCAGTTTAGCAGGATGGTAATATCGCTATAACCGACAAAAATTTTGGGCTGGGATTGAACCTTGACAGCCGCGAGATGGGGAAGAAGCTGAATCGACCCGAAGCCGCCGCGCGCGCAGAAGATCGCATCAATGTCACTCCTTTGAAAAAAGTGCAAAAGGTCGCGCGCTCGCGGCTCTGCGTCGCCCGCCAAATACCCTTTGTGCTGGTGGATTCCCGCGGACAATTCGACCTCAAAACCCTCCTTACGGATAGCCTCGATGCCCGCCGTAAGAGATTCATCGTCGACGCACCCCGCAGGCGCCACTATGCCGATTCTTGCGCCCCGCTTTAGCGGCGCAGGTTTATTAACAGCCACCCGGTTTCTCCAGCACACCCGCAACCGCCGGTAACATCAAGACCTGTGGATAACTTCCAAAATGAGACCATTTCACCAGACATCCTCCCTTGTCAGGACCGTCATTTTGTCAAAAAAGCCTCGGCTGTACAAGCAATTTTTTGGTAAATGGCGGGGGCCCCTCATGATTGATCGGCGATCCTGTCATCGGTTGACTTCAAGGATCAAGCTGGATAGAAAACATAAGGAGCTAACAGTCTTGCCCGATCTTCGCACTGACTCTTCGCAGGTTATCCACAAGGTTTTCCACAGTCGATGAAGATCAAAAAGGAACAACTCGACAGGCTCGCGAGCCTACTGGTGGCGAGTTACAAAGCCAAGGAGCTGATGGTCACGAAAGCCGCTGACAATGAAGTTAAAGCGAAGATCGTGGGGATCATCGGCCAAAACTTCGCTGAAGAGGAAGCTATCGAAGAAGAAGCGCGTAAAGTGCTGGCCTCGTACGCCAGTGCCGCCAGAGATATGGACCCTTACAAAATGTTTCTTATCGCAAAACAAAAACTTGCCTCCAAAAAAGGTTTCATTCTGTGAGTCGTCTGTCCGAGAATCGGATCTCACACCTGGCCCACCTGATTCTGAACGGGCTCAGGAAGGAAAGCTTCGCGAGTTTCCCTAACGAAGGCCGCGCGCTTGCCGACACGAAGCAAGTGTTGCAGGAATTCTTTCAAAGCGAAGATCATATCGATGACGTGGTGCGTCAGAAAATTATGTCTCTGTCCCGCCAGGTACCACCTGGCAGTCGGGAGTGGGATGTACTTTACCGCAAATACTTCGAGGAGGAGATGAGAAAGCATCGAAGGTAGCAATTTTCCATGCTTTGATTTCGATGTCATTTGAGTAGGGGTTTAAACCTTGACATAGATGGATTGATGCTTAGATTTACGGCGCTTTGGATCAACCTGAAGTGCATTCAGGTCCGATCCTTGTTAAATCCATTAAAAATCAGTTAATTAGGTAAAAAAGAAAGGAGGCAGGAAGTGAAGATTAGGCCGTTACAAGATCGGGTTATTGTAAAACGG
>VBKE01000031.1 GCA_005879605.1 Deltaproteobacteria bacterium | reverse complement strand
TCATCTTGGATCAGCACGTCGACCGAGCTGCCACGGATCTGATCGATCAAGCGGATGATGGCTTGAGTTCTATGGCTCATGCCGATGATGTTCTGGGTCGAAAAGCCGCTCCTGGAACCGTTCGCCGACGATGGGGACCGTTCGGCTTCTATGAGTTGACGGAATTGCGCCGTTTCGAATGCGTCGGCGGCGTGGGCCGCCAGCGTTTCGAGGATCTCGATGTCCTCATCATTGAATGCCCCTTGGTTCTTGTTAATCGCTTCGCAGACGCCGATCACCTCTCCCTTCAAGTTTCTCAGCGCCACCGCCAGCAAAGTCCGGGTGCGATACCCGGTCTGGAGGTCCATGTCCTTGTAAAACAACGGATGATCGTACGCATCGGCTACGTTGATCGTGTCGCCCGTCAGGGCGACCTTGCCGGCAATGCCCAGCCGGGCATCGAGGCGCATGATTTTTTTCTCCTGGGAAATGACCGACCAGAGCTCGCACCTTTCGCGATCGAATAGAAAAATGCTCACGCGATCCACCCCCATGAGGGTCTTCGCTTCCTTGACAATCAGCTCCTGTAAGGTGGGCACATCCCTGACAGACGTCATCTGTCTGCAGATGCCTAGGATCGCGCGGAGCCGGTCGGCTCGATGGCTTTCATTGAGCGTCGTCGAGTTTTGCACTGGCTGATTCCTTCCAATCCCCTTCGCCACTGGGTACCACATCGATAAATTCACTGTCAACGAAGTGGACGTGGCGACAACTCAAGTTACACTCTCGAAAACTTATTACTGGACAAGCTTTCAACCGGCCAAAGTCAAATGCACTGTAAACTGCGTGATGGATCCGCGTGAGCAGGACAGAGCTTTGACCTTTGCGGTTCATTCAACTGAAGGTCTGCGACATTGAAAAGTAAGGAGAAAATTATTTGTGCGTGTTGCCAGCGAATTTTTCGCCTCTTGGCACAAGGGGTGCACTCGTAACGGAGCAGGGAGTGAATCTAGAATCGAAAGGAGGTGAGAAAAATGAAAAACATATCACTTTTAACCAACCTGGTTCTGTCTTCGACGTTGTTTTGGGCCGTGTCGACCGCGAGTGGCGAGGAGGTAATCCTTAAAGTCCCTACCGACACTTCTAATTATTGCCACATGCAGTTCCCTCCAATACGTGAAGATACTCTGTCGTGGGAGCGACCGGTACTTAATGAAGCCGCCGGCAACAGCATCGACTTCTACGGGCCGTGTGATCATGACCCGGTGGGACAAGAAGAGGTCCGAGCCCAGCGGAGCGTTATTCTCCACGGAATTTTTGGAGATAGCGACTGAAAAGCGGGGGATGGATTCGCATTAGGGGAGGGGCAATTCCCTCCCCTGATTGCGAGTCTAACAACAAAAACCCAAACAATGTGCCAGCGAGAAAGCCATGAGACCGGGAGATCCATTGAAAATCATTAAGCAGATTCGATCACAGAAAACCGGGATCATTTTGCCTCGGGAAGGCACCTTCGTCAGGGCCGTCGACAATCTGGGGCGAAAGCTAATTCTGGTTAATTTCGGGACCGCCGGTGAAGAATACCTGTTCCCGAACGAGATCTCGGCCGGGACTCGTAGGGATCAATCGGCTGTGTACCACTGACTCGATAGTCCGGTTTCTTCGTCCGTCCGTATCAATGAAAATGAAATGTGGGGATTATTCCTCGACGACGATTCCGCCGTCGAGTGATCGCGCAACGATTCGGATGTCCAAAAATCCTAATCGGCCAAAGCAAAATAGCCAGCGCACCTATTCGGCCGCTTATTTTAGCCTAGAATTCCCGGCGGTCCTGAGCTCGGCGTAATTCTGAATGCCGAGTTGTCTTTTGCCGGTTTCAAGCTCATGTATCATCTCTAACAGTTTGCGGCAGAGCGGCGTTGGAATCTTCATCCTGTCTCCCTCCCGAACGACGTGCCCGAGGGTGTAATCCACTTCAGTTTTGATCCCGCGGAGAATCTGTCGGAGCGGCCCTTTGCGGTCGTCCGGCTTCCAACCCTTTGCCAGCTGATTCACAGCGGCAAGCCGTTTGTCGAAAAAATTGCTCGGGTGAAAGTCCGGTGGATTGTATTCGGCCAATGGGATAAAGCGCGCGCCCACCGCTGCGCCGACGGCGACAACTTCGGCGAAAAAAGCAACGAGCATTCGGCGGTCGAGATCGCTCACGCAGCTTGTCGCCAGCGAAGCGTCGGCGAGGGAGCCAAAGTAGCCCAAGCAAGTATAAGTCAGCTTGCTCCAGAGCACGCCCGATATATTGTCTGAAATTTCGCTCGGAATGACGGCGTCGAGGAGCGCGTTGAGCTTTTCGAGTTGCGGCGTTGTCTGGCCATGCAGATGACCGACATACAGATGTCCCCGGGTGGCCGTCTGCACGTGCCCGGGAGCCGGTCTGGTGGACCCCATGCGAATGGCCACTCCGATGGTGCGGTTGGACCCAATCTTTTCTTCGAGGAGCGGAGGATTGATGCCGTTCTGCAACGACACGAGCAAACCATCGTCGTTCAGGTGCGGCATCACGGTCGCCAGAGCATCCGGTGTGTAATTCGACCGCACGGCGATGAAGCCGATATCGAATTTGCCCTGGATCTCACGCGGAAAAATGATGTTAATTTTGACATTGAAGGAACCGTCCGGTATATCTACCTGCAACCCCTTCTCGCGGATTGCCGCTATATGCTCTTGGTCGACGTCGACGAAAGTAAGGTCGTGACCCGCACGAGCGAGTCGTCCGCCGATGATGCCGCCGATAGGTCCGGTTCCGATCACAATCATACGCATGGCGTTTTGAGACCTCATGTTTCCCGAGATCCGTGAGATGAGCCAAAGATATTGAAAGTGTGACAACCCGTCAAACTGTTTGATTTGCCTATCTCGTCCCTGTCAAGCCATCTAAAAATCTAACCGGAGTTGGGGTTCGTTGAGTCATGTGAAAATCTGACCGAAGGTTGTGTACGAATCTGTCGTTGGATTTCATATTGCTGACGCTGCTGAAGGTCCAGTCTTTCCAAGGCGACGGAGATTTGTGCGGAAGTAAGCCGGGCTCGTGTTACGGGGAGAGAGTTGGATCGCCGTTGCCTTAGCGGGGCTTTCTCCCGCACGGCTCCATTTCGTTGGCTAGCTGAGCTGTAAAGCCAGTCGAGCTGCTGATCGATGTGATGCGACTGCTCGAAGGGGTCGGTGTTTTTACGCGTGGCTTTTAGCGCTTCGATCTGTGGAACAGTTTTTTGTGAGGAGTTGAGTACCCGCTGCAGAGGGATGTTTGGCAAAGAGGGGTCAGGGGAGATTTGCCCAGTCACCAACGGTTTGACGTTTCGGAAAAAATCCCCCTTAATCGAAAGGGGGAAACCTTTGCGCGCATCTCGACATCTTTAATTACGACAACGTCTCCTGAGGGGGATACGTTGGATGCTTGTCGTTTGTAACACAGCTCGCAGGAGAGTGGAAAGGAAGACTTCATGACAATCTATGATGAGTTTATGCAGGACGCCATCGACGTCCATTGTCATATCGATTTCGAATTCTCCGCAAAAGAACGCAAACGGGAACCTGAGTTTCAGTGGCTGCCGAAGGCCGAGATCATGGGCATGCGCGGCGTGGTGCTGAAATCGCACTGGTGGCCCACCGTCAACGTCGTGCCTTACATTCTATCGTCGGTGCAGACCAAAGTCGCCCTCTGGTCGAGCGTCGCTCTCAATATCACCGCCGGCGGCCCAAACCCTTGCGTCGTCGAAGCCTGCGCGGAGCTGGGTGGCAAGATGGTCTTTCTTCCGACCTGGAGCGCGCGCAACGACGTGGAGCGCAAAGGCTTCAGCGACCGGATCAAATCGTACTACAAAAGCCACGCTCAATTAGAAAATCCGAACTACTACTTTCTCGACAACAAAGGGAAACTCATAAACCGCGGCCGGGAACTCATCGAGTGCTGCAAAGCGCACGATCTCACCCTCGGCATGGGCCATGTCTCGTGGCAAGAATCCCTCGCGTTCATCGAAGCGGGGCGCGAGATGGGATTCAATAGAATCGTCGTCAACCACGCGCAGAGTCATATCATCGCGATGCCCGTCGACGCGATGAAACGCGCGGCGGATATGGGAGCGTTCGTCGAAGTTTGCTGGAATGCATTAGCACCGGGGCGTATGAACTCTCCGGAACTTGTCAATCAATTGCGCGATATCGGTCTGAGGCAAGTGGTCGCGAGTACCGATTACTTTCGCCCCTACAGTCCCAATCCGGTGGAGCTGATGCGCATGTTTCTCGGCATGCTTCACGAAGGCGGCTTAAGTAAGGATGAAATCAAACTGGTCGCTTGCATCAATCCCGCGAGATTGATGGGTTTGGAATGACTTAGTTCAGGCATCTGAAAACGCCACGAAGCCGACCAACAATCCGCTAACATTCGACCTGATCAGTTTCTTCAGCCTAGGGAAAGCCCAGCTCGACATAGATCAGCCGGATCTACAGCTTTTCATCATCCGGCACCGTATCGGTCACCAAATCTCGAATCAGCGGCCGTTTCGGCAGCGGTTCAACAATAATAATATCCGGTGTCAGGCGGGCGATGCAGGTGTATTCCACTTCGCCGTTCACTAACGCCATGCAGGTCTTACAGGCGTTGGCGTTGATGCAGCTGTAGCGGATGGCGAGCGTGCTGTCCCGATTGGCGCGGATCCAGCGGAGCGCGTCGAGGACCGACATACCTTCTTCGTAAGGTACGTTGTAGTCGTGGTAGCGAGCGACTTCGTTCAACAAGCCGCGCCGGATGCGCAATATCGCCGTTTTGAGCGTTGCTTCAGACATTAGATGCCTCGCGTGCCATTAAGCGAATCGGATCAACCCAGCGCGAGCGCAATTTGCCGTCACTCAATTCGAGCACTTGGTTTTTCTCCAATGCAGCGTTGGAATCTGGAAAGTCCTCGCGTTGATGGGCCCCGCGGCTTTCCGTCCTGGCAAGCGCCGCAGTCACAACCATTTCGGCGGTTGCCAGCATCGCCCGCAACTCGAGCCAATCTTGAATATCCAAATTGAAGGGCTCTTCCGATCCAATAGAGAGATCCGGCAACTCGCGCCGCATGGCCTTGATGCGCTCCAGCGCGGCGGCAAGCTTATCCCCCGTGCGAAACGGTCCCACCATTTTCCACATGAGGTTTTGAAGTTCAGTTTGACACGCCGCTGGAGAGACGCCGTTTTTGCTTCGCCGGCTGGTCAGCTCGCGGATCGGCTCGGCATGCGCATCAACAGCAATTTGATTCCACGCGATCGATGTTTGTTGTACGGCTCGCGCAGCCGAACTTCCAGCCCGCTCGCCAAAGACAAACGCCTCCGTGATCGCGTTGCCCGACAACCGGTTTGCCCCGTTGGCGCCGCCCACGGCTTCGCCGGCGGCGTACAGCCCTTTAATGCGACTCTCCATGTTAGTGCTAACGCGAATACCGCCCATGTGATAGTGGGCCATCGGCCCGACCTCCACAGGCATTTTGTTGAGATCGATGCCGTTCTTCAACAAACGATCGATGACCGGCCCGAACGCCGCGCGCAGCTCGCGCTCTGCAATGTGGCGAAAGTCGAGATAAGCGCCGCCGTGGGGCGAGCCGCGTCCGGCTTCGACTTCTTTGAGAATCGCATAAGATGCTACGTCCCGTGTCGCGGTGTATTTGCCGAAGTCCGCGCCGCCGTGGCGGTCGACGAACTCTTCGAAGTGACCGTTGAGCAATTTACCGCCGAGCTTGTAGCGAAACGGATCCCACATGATCGGATCCATGCCGACGAGGCGCGGCGAGAGATGGCCAATGGGAAAAAACTGCACGAACTCCATATCGACCAATTCCGCGCCGGCCCCGAGCGCCATCGCGTAGGCCTCACCGGCCATATTGGCCGAGGCGCTGTTCCGTTCATAAACCTTGGTTAAGCCGCCGGCGGCGAGAATCACTGCTTTGGCTTGAAATGTGACAAGCTCGCCTTCGTTGATATCCAAAGCGACGGCGCCCACCGCGCGACCCTCATGGACAAGAATCTCGATTACCGTGACGTTGCTGATGCGTCGGATTTCCGGAATCTCGCTGAGTTTCCTGCGAAGCGTCGCCGCCACGGCCGGTCCCGTGTTGAGAAAATCGACATAGCAACAGCGGCGGCGGCTGTGGCCCGGGGCCATCTCCTGCTTAATGTGAGCACCTTCGCGAGCCCAGCGCGTTCCCCAAGACTCCATCTCGAGAATGCGCTTGGGTCCTGCTTCGCACACAAGCGCCGACAGCTCCTCATTACAGAGACCGCGGCCGGCCCTGAGTGTGTCTTCGAGATGGATGGTCCAGTGATCAGGTTCTTGTTGTCCGAGCGCCGCAGCGACCGTCATTTGGGCCATCACGGTGGCGCCACCGCGGCCGACAAGACTCTTATCCAGAAGAATGACCGATGCACCATTGCGCGCCGCCGCGACTGCCGCATACATTCCGGCGCCGCCGGCACCAACGATCAGCACGTCTGTCGACAGGTGGAGCATGTCGTTTCCTTTGACCCCAAATCTGCTGGAACGTCAGGATTACTTCACAGGCTCGTCGGATCGCTTTTTTGCAGCTCGACCAGCGCTTTCTTGGCGGCTTCCTGCTCGGATTGTTTCTTGCTGCGTCCCTCGCCTTTGCCCAGGACTTTGCCGCCGACGGCGATCTCGGTGACGAACGACTTTGCATGATCCGGGCCTATTTCCGAAACCACGCGATAGACGGGCGGCTCACGAAAAAGCATCTGACTGATCTCTTGCAGCCGGGTCTTGTAATCCTGCTGCCCGAGCGTTTTCTCCTTCACATCGGGCGCGAAATAGCGCTCGACCAGATGACGCGCGGCTTCGTAGCCGCCATCGAGGTAAACGGCGCCTAGAAGAGCTTCGAAGGCGCCCGCGAGAATCGACTCCTTGTGTCTCCCACCGCTGCGCTCTTCGCCTTTACCAAGGCGCAGCAATGGGCCGAAATTGATTGCCATTGCCTTTCCGGCCAGGACGGACGAGTTCACCAGAGCCGCCCGCATTCTTGAAAGATCGCCTTCGCTTTTCTCTGGGAATTGGCGCATCAGCAGATCGCTGACGGCGAGATCCAAGACCGCGTCACCGAGAAACTCCAAAACTTCGTTGTGACCGGGGGTTCTATCGTAGCTGTAAGAAACGTGCGTTAGGCACCGCACCAGCAGCGACGGATCTTTGAACTTATATCCCAGCCCCTTCTGTAAGGCGTCGAACTGAGGTTTTTCTTTCAACGTAACCTGCTACAAGTTACCCGCGCCTTTGCTAGAATGGCCTTCACCAAGCGCACGGGCGTCAAGCGGTTTTCCGATTAGCCATCCTCCCTCGACGCTTTCCGGCTCAACAACGATTTCACGGTTGACCAGGTCATCTCCACCCAAAACCATCACGGGAAGATAATTCCGGCTAAAGCCCCTGCGGCCGCCGGTTTTTTTGTCCGATTTTTCTTCGATCAAGACGGAAAGCTCGCGGCCGAGAAAGCCGCGGCAAAAATCTGCTTTCTTCTCCGCTCCTAGTTCACGCATTCTTCGCGCCCGCGCCTTTTTGACATCGCCGGGGACATGGTCCGGTAATGAAGCCGCCACGGTTCCCCGTCGCACGGAAAAAGGAAAGACGTGAAAATAAGTCAGCGGCAGCGATGCAAAATATTCTATCGATCTCTCAAAAGTCTCATCAGTTTCGCCCGGAAAGCCGACAATAATATCGCTGCCGATGGCGGCTCCCGGTAGGCGCTGACGCACCTCGATCAAAAGTTCGCCGTAGTAGGCAGTGTGATAGTTGCGCCGCATCTGCTTCAAGATCCCATCGTCACCGGCTTGCGCGCAAATATGCAGGTGTGGACAAATGATGTCGGAAGCGGCCATCAGATCGAGAAGCTTGTCCGGCACCTCGCGCGGATCGAGAGAGCTTAGACGAACGCGTGGAATCAATCGACTTTCCTCAATCATCTCCAGCAAAGAGGTGAGATCGGTTTTGGGCGAGAGCTCGTGTCCATAACCACCAAGGTGTATCCCCGTCAGGACAATTTCCTTGTACCCCGCATCGGCGAGCTGTCTGACCTGCTCCATGACTTCGCGCGGTGGCACGCTTCTGCTGAGACCGCGCGCCGTCGGAATAATGCAGTAGGTGCAGGAGTAATTGCAGCCTTCTTGAATTTTGAGAAAAGCGCGCGTGTGGCCGGGAAGCGCCCGCGTTCCCAGAACGGGAACGCCGCGCTCTCGCTTCACGTCGCTGACGGCAACCTTTACATCATCGCTGGCGACCGGCTGCTCCACGAAATCGAGCAGTTCATCCAAGCGATTGAGCCCTACAACATAGTTAACGCCCGGCACCCGCGCTACGTCCGCCGGGTTAACTTGCGCGTAGCAGCCCGTGACCAAGACTTTGGCCAGCGGACTCAATCGCCTGGCGCGCCGCACCAGCTGCCGCGCTTCCCAATCCGCGCGGTCGGTTACCGTGCAGGTATTGATGATGTAGCAATCCGCCGCGTCGTCGAAAGGAACAAACGAATGCTTTTCCTCCAGCCGGCTCTGAATCACCGCCGAATCATACTGGTTGATCTTGCAGCCGAGAGTGGTGATGGCTATGCGCATGGTTCAAGTTTGCAGGTAGGGGCGACCGGCCGGTCGCCCTTACCTTTAATCGCCCTTTCGATCCACCCGCCGCCCAGGAGCTGATCGCCGCGATAAAAGACCGCCGCCTGCCCGGGCGACACGCCTGGAAAAGCTTCTTTGAAGCGAACTTCGCAGGCTCCATCGTCCGTTGTTCGGATGACGGATGGAATAGCGGCTGAGCGATAACGAATTTGAACTTCCGCTTGGATCTCTCCTTCTCCCGGCGAGGCGAGCCAATTGACGTCGCGCGCAATAAGCCCCTCACATACCAGTTCTTCCTTCTTTCCAACCACTATCCGCTTCGCCTCATCTTCGATGTCAACGACATAGAGCCGTTGCGGCGCAGAAATTCCCAATCCCCTGCGCTGGCCGATCGTGATGCCGTGAATGCCGGCGTGCCGGCCGAGCAATTTGCCCGATCGATCGACAATATCGCCGCCCTGAAGCTCCTTCTCATCGGCATAGGATCTCACCAACGCCTGGTAATCGCCGAAACAAATGTCCTGACTTTCGGGACGGTCGGCGACGGGCAGACCGAACCGTCTTGCCTGCTCTCGCACATCACTCTTCTGCATTTCACCAAGCGGAAACAGCGTGTGTGTCAGTTGATTTTGGCTGAGCGCAAACAGAAAGTACGATTGATCCTTCCCTCGATCTGCGCCGCGGAAAAGCAACACTCCGCCATCCTCATCGCATCGAGCGACTCTCGCGTAGTGCCCTGTGGCAACGTAGTCGGCCCCTTGCTCTTTCGCCCAGTCGAGCAAGGTGCCCAATTTAAAATCGCGATTGCAAGCTATGCAAGGATTTGGCGTTCGTCCCCGCAAGTATTCTCGCGCGAACGGTTTGACGACGGTCTCGACGAATTGAGATCGTAGATCAAGAAGCGTGTGCGGGAAGTCGAGAATCTCGGCGATTTCCCTGGCACCGCGATGATCGGAACAAACACGCGGACCCTTTTCGCCTTCCCACAAGCGAAGAGAAACCCCCTGGACATCATAGCCCTGTTCCACAAGCAGGCCGGCGGTAACAGAGCTATCGACTCCACCGCTCATGGCGACTACGACCCTCTTATTTCGATTTATCCCGGACATGGATTTCTCATCTGCTAATGGTTATTCTTCAATAACTCTTTAACCTTATTCAGTACCTCGCTCTCCTCCGCGGTCTTTTCCTCCAGGCCGCCTTGGCGAGCGCTCAGTTCGTCGACCTTTTTCTCCAATTTTTCAACATAGTCGGCCAGACTATTGACTGCGTTGGCAATGACATCGGGCAGATCGGCCGAGTTGAGGTCAATAATCGCTTTGCCTGTGGGCGTGTGCCTCGCTTCGATCTTCACCACTCTGCCCGGGATGCCGACCACCGTGGAATGCGGTGGCACCGAGGTCACTAGCACGGAGCCGGCGCCCACCCGGCTGTGGCGGCCGACGGTCACCGGCCCGAGGACGGCCGCACCGCTGAAGATCGTCACCGAGTCTTCGATCGTGGGATGGCGCTTGATCGGCTCCGTCGACGTGCCGCCGAGGGTGACGCCCTGATAGATCGTCACGTCGTTGCCGATCTCACTGGTCTCTCCAATCACGACGCCCATGCCGTGATCGATAAAACAGCGCCGGCCGATTTTCGCTCCAGGATGGATCTCAATCCCGGTGAGGAATCGGCCGACGTGGCTCACGAACCGCGCAACCGTCGTGAGCCGCCGCTGCCAGAGCCAGTGCGCCAGCCGGTGGATCAGGATCGCGTGAAACCCGGGATAGGCAATTGCCACCTCCCAGGTCGACCGCGCCGCCGGGTCGCGGTCGAAGACGGCCTGGATATCTTCTTTGAGCGTCTGCCACATGGCGGAAGACCTGGGGAAGTGGAGTCTTGGATTAGAGGACTGGTCATTACTCCAAGACTCCATCACTCGATTACTCCGGTTTTTTTTAGTTCACGTGCCGGTGCCTCGCATCCTTGTAGAGCTTGTAATCGATGCTATCCACCAGCGCCTGCCAGCTCGCCTCGATGACGTTGTGCGAAACCCCCACGGTCCCCCACTGATCTTTGCCGTCGCCGGATTCGATTAGAACCCGCACCGACGCTCCGGTGCCTTCTCCTGACGTTAGCACCCGGACCTTGTAGTCAAGCAGCTCGACTTCCTTGAGCGAAGGATAAAACTTCGTCAACGCCCGGCGGAGTGCCTGATCCAGCGCATTCACCGGCCCGTTGCCCATGGCCGCGGCGTGTTCCATCACACCATCGACTCGCACCATGATAGTGGCCTCGGACATGGGCGGCTCACCCTCCGTTCGCTTTTCATCGATCACGCGAAAGCCGATGAGGTGAAAATTTTTCTTCTTCCGTCCCAGAGCCTCTTGGATCAAGAGCTCAAACGATGCTTCTGCCGCCTCAAACTCGTAGCCCTGGCTTTCCAGCTCCTTGGTGCGGCGCAGGACCTCGTGGATCGCCTGGTCTTGGTTCTCTAAATCGATGCCGTACTCTTTTCCCTTGTAAACGATGTTGCTCCGTCCCGCGAGATCGGAGACGAGCACTCGTTGCCGATTACCGACGAACTCAGGATCGATGTGTTCATAGGTTTCCCTATTCTTCAGCACGCCGGAAACGTGGAGCCCGCCCTTATGGGCGAAAGCGCTGTCGCCGACATAAGGCTGGCGCTTGTTCGGCTGAATATTGGCCAGCTCATAAAAGAAGTGCGACACTTCGCGCAGCCTTTTGAGCTGCGCCAGCTTGATGCAGCTCTTGCCCATCTTCAACTGGAGATTGGGAATAATCGAGCAAAGATTGAGGTTGCCGCAGCGCTCGCCGAACCCATTGATGGTGCCCTGCACTTGGCGCGCGCCCATTTCCACCGCGGCCATTGTATTGGCCACCGCCAGTTCTCCGTCATTGTGGCAATGAATCCCCAATGGTGTTCGGACGCTTTCGCGCACACGCCCGACGGCCTCTCGCACCTCGCTCGGAAGCCGCCCGCCGTTGGTATCGCACAGCACGATCCAATCCGCGCCTCCTTCTTCGGCGGCCTTCAGGCACTCCAATGCATACTCCGGATTAGAGCGAAAGCCGTCGAAAAAATGCTCCGCGTCGAAGATGACTTCGTCGGCATGTCGCTTCACATAAGCGATGGAATCCGCGATGATCTCCAAATTTGCCTTCTTGCTGATTCGAAGGTCGTCTCGCACGTGGAGATCCCAGGTCTTGCCGACCAGGGTGACCACAGGGGTGTCGGCCTGCAAGAGAACTTTGAGACTAAGATCCTGGGAAGGCTTGGCACTGGGTCGGCGGGTCGTCCCAAAGGACGCGATCTTCGCGTTCTTGAGCTTGAGCTTTTTCACGCGCTTGAAAAAATCCGCGTCCCGCGGATTCGACCCCGGATAGCCTCCTTCGATATAGTCGATCCCCAGCTCTTCCAATTTTTCAGTAATGCGCAGCTTGTCCTCCAAAGTAAAGGAGATATCCTCCGCCTGGCAGCCGTCTCTAAGCGTCGTGTCGTAGATTAAAACGTCTTTCATACATTCCCCTGATTCCCGATGAACGCATCGTGCAACACGCGCATCGCCAACTCCGTATATTTGGCGTCGATGACGACCGAGATTTTAATCTCCGAAGTGGAAATCATCTCGATGTTGATCCCTTCCCGGCCGAGAACCTCGAACATCTTGGCCGCCACTCCGGCATGGGTGCGCATGCCGACACCGACGACCGAGACTTTGGCGATGTCGGTATCCACTTTGACCCCTTGGGCGTTCACCGCTGGCAAGGTCTTTTCGACGATAGCCAGCGCCTTTTTATGATCGGCTTTGGGCACGGTGAAAGTTAAGTCGGTGGTGCCGTCGTCGCTCGCGTTCTGTATGATCATGTCGACGACGATGTGGGCATCAGCGATGGGGCCGAAGACCTGGGCCGCGAGCCCCGGCCGATCCGGGACTCGGAGAAGCGTCAGTTTCGCCTCGTTCTTATCGCAACTTACGCCGGAGACCAAAACGTCGTCCATGCTTGCATCCTCCTTAACTAACCACGTTCCTTCGACATCGACAAAAGTCGAACGAACATGCACCGGGACGGAAAATTTTTTGGCGAACTCCACCGATCGAATCTCCAGCACCTTGGAGCCGCTGCTGGCGAGCTCGATCATTTCCTCGTAAGAAATGCGCGCCAGTTTTTTCGCGTCGGTACAGATCCCGGGATCAGCCGTAAACACTCCCTCGACGTCGGTGTAGATCTCGCAAGCATCGGCGTTTAAAAACGCCGCCAGCGCGACTGCACTGGTATCGGATCCGCCGCGACCTAAAGTAGTAATGTTATCGTCTTCGTCCACCCCTTGGAAGCCAGCCACGACGACTACCTCGCCTGCTTTCAGCGACTGCAATATCTTCGTCGAGTCGATGTTTCGAATACATGCTTTGCCGTAGGCATTGTCCGTCTCGATCCTAACCTGATGGCCCAACAACGACCGCGCCGGTTGTCCCAACTCTTTTAATGCCAGACTCAGCAAAGCAACCGCGACTTGCTCGCCCGACGCCAGCAGCACGTCCTTTTCCCGTTCGTCCGGAATCTCTGAGATCTCGTGCGCCAACGAAAGCAGCCGGTTGGTCTCGCCTGCCATCGCGGAAACCACCACCACCAAGTCGCGACCCGCTACTTTAGCTCGGCGAATCTTCTCGGCCACCTGTTTGATACGCTCTATGGTCTGGACGGAAGTGCCGCCGTATTTCTGCACCAACAACCCCATTGCCTCTCCATTTTCGATTTTAGATTTTGGATTGCCGATTTTCGATTAGGGGATTAAGTTCTAAAATCGAAAATCTAAAATCAGTTAGGCCTTTAAGCCCTCCACAATCTGCTCGTACCGCTTCCCACGCGGGGTAAACATCAACTGCCGTTTATTGCCGTTCGCATAAGCGAGTTTCACTTCGAGATATTCGTTCACTTCGTCGGCCGGAAGATGTTCGAACCATTCGACAACACTCACTCCATCGGAGTATAAATACTCGCGCAAATTGAGCCCTTCCAGCTCCTCGCGACTCCCAACCCTATAAAGATCAATGTGATAAACCGGCAATCGGCCATGGTATTCATTGATCAAAGTGAACGTAGGGCTCCTAATCCAAGCATCCGGGCCGACATCGAGACCCTCCGCCATGCCGCGCACGAAGCAAGTCTTGCCGGTGCCCAGCTCGCCTACAAGGCCAATAATTTCGCCTCCTTTAAGTAACTTTCCTAATTTGCCACCCCAACTTCTGGTCTGCGCCGACGAACGGCTAGCAACGCTCCATAGGCCCATCGGCGACAAAAGCTTCACCCAGCACAACTAATATATTTTTGTAGGAATTTCGAGACTGGCTCACTCCCGCCTTCAAGCTAGGAGATTGGCCGCGAATCTGCTCGAAGCCGACCGCATCTTGCCGGCCTCCCTTCGTGAGCCACCCTGAGCGAATGCGAAGGCTTGTCCTGAACACAGTGAAGGAGCACCTGACACAAGATTCTTCGGCTGCGCCTCAGAACGCTTCGCGGATTCCTCGGCTTCGCCTCGGAATGACAACCATGCTTCGCCTGAACGCTAGAGGGACTAAGGAACCGACGATAACGCGCGCATGCCTGCCGGCAATCCCTCGATTATGTCGGATGCAATCAACCCTATTGCCCCTTTTTGCGCTGCGACCTCATCGCCAACGAAGCCATGCAGGTAAACGCCAAGTTTCATGGCATCTTCCGGACTAAAGCCTTGTCCTAACAAAGCCGCCAGCATGCCTGCGAGAACATCCCCCATGCCACCACTTGCCATTCCGGGATTGCCCGTGGGATTGATGAAGATTTTTCCGTCGGCTGTGGCCAATACCGTCCTAGCTCCCTTCAGCACAACGTAGCAACGATGCTCAGTGGCGAATGCGCGCGCGACGCCGATTCGATCCTGATTCACACCGGCCGTATCCTTGCCGATCAACCGTGCCATCTCTCCAGGATGGGGAGTCACAACCGGTGGTGTCTTAGCTTTTCGCAACCGGTCCATATCGAGCGCCAGATTGTTGAGCCCATCGGCGTCGATGACCCAGGGCATCTCTAAATTCTTGAGCAGCCAACGAAGCATATTTCGCGTGGAGTCGCTCTCGCCGATGCCCGGACCAAAGAGCAGAGCATCCTTCCGCTCCAACAGCCGGCGCCATTCGTCGCCGCTTGGCGTCTCCATCTCCTCCGCCGCATTCTCGCGCATCAGCTCCGTCATCTCTTCAACCAAAGAGCCGGCAAAAATATTATTTAACGAGCGCGGCGCCGCCAAGGTGACCAGGCCTGCGCCGGTTCGCATCGCCGCACGGCACGCCATGATCGCCGCACCCGTCTTTCCCCGCGAGCCGGCCATCACCAAAAGATGTCCGTAGGTTCCCTTGTGCGTGTCCGGCTCCCGATTCGGTACGAGCCAGCGCATCTCCTCCCGTTCTAAGAGTTCAATCTTGGGAGACACCTCCGCAACCGCCCGAGGATCGATGCCGATCTCCGCAACAACGAGATCGCCAACGTAGCTCAATCCCGGATAAATAACCTCCCCGAGCTTCGGATAGCCAAGCGATACGGTCATCTCGGCCTGTATAGAAACCCCCAGCGGCGTTCCTTTGTCGGTATGAAGCCCCGACGGAATATCCACGGCAACGATGGGAACACCGGATGCGTTCATGAGGGTGATGGCCTCGGCATAGAGGCCGCGCACCTCGTCCTTGATCCCGGTGCCCAAAATGGCATCGACCAACAACCCTTTACCGCTCAGGCGCTCGGCTAACCGATCGAGTCCGCCTTCGGTTGCTTCCACCACCTTGCCCCTAACCTTGAGAAACTCTTTGTAATTGCGCGCGGCATCCGGAGAAAGTTCGTCTCGTTTCGCGAGCAGGACGACTTCGCACGGAATGTGCTTTTGCTTCAGTAACCGTGCCACGACCAATCCATCGCCGCCGTTATTTCCTTTTCCCGCAACGACCAACACGCCCATTTTTCCAGCCCGTCCAAATCGCTTGAGGGCATCGGCAATTCCCTCTCCCGCCCGCTCCATTAAAACGAGGCTGGAAACTCCATACTTCTGGATCGTCAGACGATCCATCTCGCGCATTTCTTCTGCGGTAACGACGAGCATCGTTCAAGAGGTTCAATACGTTCAACAGGTTCAAGCCGTTCAATGTTGAACGTATTGAATCGTTTGAAACGCTAGCCTCTGGCTTTTTTCAGCAAAGCTTTCATTTCCCGCACGGCCTGCTCGATGCCGACGACGACCGCGCGGGCGATGATGCTGTGGCCGATGTTGAGCTCGACAATCTCGTGAATGCCGGCAATGGGCAGGACGTTTTCGTAGTCGAGACCGTGGCCGGCGTGAACTTCCAGCCCCAGACGATAGGCGAGGGAAACGGCAGACGCCACCGTTCGCCGTTCTTTTTCACGCTCGGCGCCCGCAGCGTTGCAGTAGGTACCGGTGTGAACCTCTACAGCGTCGGCGCCGACTTCTTTGCTCGTTTCGATTTGTTTCTCTTCGGGATCAACGAACAGGCTCACGTGGATGCCGCGATCCTGGAGGCGTTTGACCGAGTCTTGAATTTTCCGTCGATGCGCCACGATGTCGAGTCCACCCTCGGTCGTTAGCTCCTCCCGTTTCTCCGGAACGAAGCAAGCGTCATCAGGCCGCAAGGTCTCCGCGAATGCCACCATCGCCGGCGTCACCGCCATTTCCAGATTGAGTTTCGTCTTCAGCCGCTCGCGTAAAAGCTCGACGTCTCGTTCCTGAATATGCCGGCGGTCTTCCCGCAGATGCACCGTAATTCCATCAGCGCCGGCTTTTTCAGCGAGCAATGCCGCCTCCATCGGGTCCGGAACCTGGGCCCGCCGCGCTTGGCGCACCGTGGCGACATGATCGACATTGACTCCCAAGCGAATCATCAATCTGCACCCACCTCGGCGCTTATTTCGTCGATAATTTCCTGCGCCATCTCGAGGATCGTCGACTCGTTTTCCCCTTCCAGCATCACGCGCGCCAGCATCTCCGTGCCGGAGTAACGCACAAGGGTCCGGCCCCGTCCGTTTAGAGCCTTTTGGACTGCGGCGATCTTGCTGTTTACTTTCGGCATGCTTTCGAATTCTCTTTTCTCCCTCACCCGGACATTGAGGAGAACCTGCGGCAAGCGAGTCATCACACCCTTGAGCTCGCTCAGCCGTTTGCCTTTTTCCACCATGAGAGCGAGCACCTGGAGACAGGTGATCGCGCCGTCACCCGTGGTATTATGGTCGAGAAAAACGATATGGCCGGACTGCTCGCCGCCGAGGTTGTAGCCGTCTCTCAGCATTCTCTCCACCACGTAGCGATCCCCCACTTCCGTGCGAACCACTTGGACGCCCGATGGTTTTAACGCGAGCTCCAAACCGAGGTTGCTCATGACCGTCGCCACCAGCGTACCGCCTTTGAGAATCCCTTTCTCCTGCATGTCCTTGGCGCACATCGCAAGAACGTGATCTCCGTCCAATATCGCGCCCGTTTCATCGATGAAGATCGCGCGATCCGCATCGCCGTCCAGTGACACCGCAAAATCAGCGCGTTCATGCAACAAAACGTCCCGTGCTGTTTCCGGGTGGAGTGCGCCGCAACGGCGGTTGATGTTTTCACCATCGGGCTGAACGCCAAGAGGAATCACCTCGGCGCCTAGCTCAGATAGGACCGCCGGAACCACTCGATAGGCGGCGCCGTGACCGCAATCGGTGACGATGCGCAAACCCTCCAAGGTAAGATGACGCGGAAAACAATTTTTGAGAAAGACGATGTAGCGTCCCACCGCATCGGAGATGCGGAAGGCCTTGCCAATCTTCGAAGCCGTCGGACGGTTTTGTTCGGTCTCGCCGTTGGAGATCATCTCCTCCATGCGTACTTCGACTTTGTCCGGCAGCTTAAAACCATCCCAGGAGAAAAATTTAATGCCGTTATCCTGGTAAGGATTGTGGGACGCCGAGATCACCACACCCGCGTCAGCTCTCATGCTGCGCGTAAGGAAAGCAACGCCCGGCGTGGGCATGGGACCGACCAGTTGAACGTCCGCGCCCATGGAGCAAATACCCGAAGCGAGTGCGGTCTCGAACATGTAACCGGAAAGACGCGTATCCTTACCGATAAGAATTTTGTACCGGTGCTCGGTATGTCCGTCGAGTATTTTCGCTTGCGAGGGCGGCCGGCCCCGACGCGACCCATCCTTCGGATGAGCCACCGGATCTTGCAATACTTTGGCAATGGCGCGGCCGAGCTTCAGCGCCATTTCTGACGTCATCGGTTCCTGGTTGGCAATGCCTCTTACGCCGTCGGTTCCAAAAAGATGACGTTTGGGTTCATTATTTTTCGATTGTGCCTGGTCCATCACTTTAAACTCCTACGGGTATTTTTTACGCTCCGGCTTTTATGATTCGGACTCTAAATCGCTGCGGCTTTTGCTCGAGCACCTTGATCTCCAGCGGTAAGCTAAAATTGAGGGGCACGCTGTGCTCCCCGGCGGTCAGTCCCTTAAGGCTCAGATAAACTTGCTCGGAGCCCAATTCGAGTCGCCCGAGAATTCGTTTGGGACCAGACAGTCGCAAATAAACCGATCGCGGGTTGACGTTATACTCTCCTGTAAACGTCTTCGCCCGCACGTCAAAATTACTGTACTCCTTATTGATCTCTTCCTCTTCCACCGTGACGGAAACCTCCACCTGGTCGGGAAAGAACGAAACAGATTTTCGGTCCGCCGATAGTCTAACCTTGCGCTTGATAACACCGGGGCTTTCGTCGAGCTCGATGGGAACCGTTTCTACCGAGACCAGACGCTTGACATCTTCCGCCGGTCCCTGCACCGAGACGGTCTCTGGTTGCACCACAGTCTCCGCGATCTTGTAACCGAAAGGAAGCTTGTTGGAATAACGCACCGCTACTCGCAGCGGTCGCTTCATCACGGGTTCCAACCTGAGATGAACAACCGGCGGGGTGATTCGAGCGACCGCCACCCCCCGCGGCATAGTAAAGGAGCTCGAACCCAGTGGATAACTAATGGAACCGGGCTGAGCCCCGTTGAGGTCCACGGCGAGCTTTAAATCCTCGGCATCGAGCGTGGAAATCAAAGTACGCGGCCCCATCAAACGTAAAACAACATAGTCTACCCGGTTATCCACAACCATGAGATCCGAAGGTATGTTGCGAAATTCCACTGGCACTTCCACTGCCCGTTCGATGTCCCGATGTCCTGCGAGCCAAAGTCCCACGGCTATAACCAGAGCAACGACCTTGAGTCCGATGTTGCTTCCCCCCAATGAGACGATCTTTTCCCAAAGCGCTTTCATGACTTGATCAGCTCGCGCAGCGCGCTGCGAAGTCTCGCGCCGTCAATATTCTCGGTTACATTGCCGCCGACGATCAACGCGACGGCCCCTTCTTGCTCCGAAATGACGACCGCGATGGCGTCGGTTTCCTCGGTCACGCCAAGCGCTGCGCGGTGGCGCGTTCCCCATGATTTCTTTAGATTAGGATTGGTGCTCAGAGGCAAAAGGCAACGCACGGCCGTGACCCTGCCCTTTTGAATCACGAGGGCGCCGTCATGAATCGGCGAATGCGGTAGAAAAACACTTTCCACCAACTCTCGACTGACTCGAGCGTCGAGCCGGGTGCCGATTTCCATGTACTCATTCAGCCCCACCTCGCGCTGCAATACGATCAAGCCGCCGACCCTTTTTGCCGCGAGATCGATGGCTGCGTGAGCGACCTCCTCGATAATATCCTCGCGGCGCTGTACCATGCGTTCGGCCGCGCCGAAAAGCGGGGCCGTGCCAACCTGGGTCAGCGCCCGCCGGATGTCGCTCTGGAAGATAACGATGATGACGAGAATGATCGATCCCAAGAAGTTGTCGATTATCCAATTCAGAGTGAACAGACCTAAAGCGCGGGACGAGACGTAGACCACCAGAATCACCGCGAGGCCGATAATCATCTGCATGGCTCGGCTGCCTCGCAGTATCTGCAAGAGCCGATAAATTAGAAAGGTGATGATGCCGATGTCGACGCCGTCCTGCCAGCGGAATTGCCCGATCATCTCCATCATCGCATCCTTCTTACCCAGTCACTCCGAAACGAACGGCATCGGCGACAAGAATGACACGACGGGTCTCCCTCACGTCGTGCGTGCGGATAATATTGGCGCCCGCCAATACGGACGCTACTGCGGCCGCGAGGCTGCCCTCTAGGCGCTCGTCGGGCTCAACACCCAAGATCTTACCGATGAATCCCTTTCGCGAAGCGCCGACGAGGAGGGGTTGCCCTAACGCCGTCAACTCCGGCAATCCCCGCAGCAAGGCCAAATTATGGTCGAGCGTCTTGCCAAAGCCAATACCGGGGTCGATTATGATTTTCCCCGGTTCAATCCCATGGTTCACCGCCTCGCGAACCTGCCGGATAAGGAAATCTTTGACCTCGCGCACGACGTCGTCGTACCGCGGTTCCATCTGCATGGTCCGCGGGGTTCCCTGCATGTGCATGAGAACGACCGGAATTTTTTCTCCCGCCACAAGCGAAACCATTTGAGGGTCGAAACTGAAGGCGCTGATGTCGTTAACCATATCGGCGCCCGCTTCCAGAGCCGCCCGGGCGACCTCACTCTTGTAGGTATCGATGGAAATCGGAACATTCACTTTTTGACGAAGCGCTCGAAGGACGGGAATAACTCGCTCCTGCTCCACTTCGGCCGATACCGGCTCGGCTCCCGGACGCGTCGACTCACCGCCGATATCGATGATATCCGCCCCTGCTTCCACTAAAGCCGTGCCCTCAGCGACGGCTTGGTCCGGCTCGAGCCGACGGCCTCCGTCATAAAAAGAATCAGGGGTAACATTCAAAATCCCCATGATGAGGGTCCGCCGCCGAAAGTCGAGCGCCCCGTGGCGCGTAGCAAGATAACCAGGAGTCGCTTTTGACTCGCCTGAGACAGCAACCAAGGGAGTTGTGCTTAATTTTGCATTCTGCGAGATTTGCCCGGCCATAAAATCACTTGCCTAAACACAACGCGCCCTCAAGCGATCAGTAATGGACTGTAGAGAATCCTCTATTTCTGCTCGTGCCGAGCTGAGCCCGCGCGATAAAGCAACACGGTTGAATTGGCGTGGGGATTGAAAAGACTAACGGACTTTGGCGGGGAAGCCGTTTAGGCAATCGCCGCGGCGGCCGACGGAGTGAGCGGGTCTCCACCATTCCCGCCGAAGTCTCGAACGATAGCATCGATCTCCGAGCCATCGAGAACTTCTTTCTCCAGCAAGGTCTCAGCGACTTTGTGCAGCAACCGCAAATTGCTCTTGAGCAGATCCTTAGCCCGATGGTAACTCTCTTGGATAATGCGTCTAACCTCGGCGTCGATCTCAATGGCGGTGCTCTCCGAATAATCCACCTTCTGAGTAAAATCTCTGCCCAGAAAAATCTCTTCCTCTTTTTTACCGAAAGTCATCGGTCCCAGTTTTTCGCTCATGCCCCACTCGCACACCATCCGCCGCGCCAAATCCGTCGCCTTCTCGATGTCATTTCCCGCGCCCGTCGTCATGTGCTCGAGAACGAGCTCTTCCGCCACTCGACCACCAAAGAGAATCACCAGATTGTTGAGGAGATATTCCTTCGGATACGTATGTTTTTCGTCCATCGGGAGTTGCTGAGTAAGACCCAAAGCCATGCCACGCGGAATGATCGTTACCTTGTGGATCGGGTCGGCGCCCGGCAGCAGTTTGGCCACCAGTGCGTGGCCGGCTTCGTGGTACGCAGTGTTGCGCTTCTCCTCGTCGCTGATGATCATGCTGCGCCGCTCGGCGCCCATCATCACCTTATCCTTCGCGAGCTCGAAGTCGAGCATATCAACTTTGTCTTTGTTGCCGCGAGCCGCCAACAGAGCCGCCTCGTTGACGAGATTTTCCAAGTCCGCGCCGGCAAATCCCGGTGTCGCGCGCGCCAGAACGCTCACGTCCACGTCCGTCGCCAACGGAACCTTGCGAGTATGAACCTGCAAAATTCCCTCTCGTCCTTTAATATCCGGCCGCGGCACCACGACTCGGCGGTCAAATCGTCCCGGGCGCAGCAATGCAGGATCCAGCACGTCGGGCCGGTTGGTCGCCGCGATCAGAATGACTCCTTCGTTGGCCTCGAAACCGTCCATCTCGACAAGCAACTGGTTTAATGTCTGTTCCCGCTCGTCATGGCCTCCGCCAAGACCCGCGCCGCGGTGCCGCCCCACGGCGTCAATTTCATCGATGAAGATGATACACGGCGCGTTCTTTTTGCCTTGAACGAAGAGATCGCGCACTCGGGAAGCGCCGACGCCGACGAACATTTCGACGAAGTCGGAACCGCTGATACTGAAAAACGGCACCCCTGCTTCGCCGGCGATGGCGCGAGCCAGCAGAGTTTTACCCGTCCCTGGAGGACCTACAAGAAGACAACCCTTGGGAATTCTGCCGCCGAGTTTGGTAAACTTTTTGGGGTCTTTCAGAAAGGCAATGATCTCTTGGAGATCGTCCTTCGCTTCCTCCACGCCGGCCACATCGGAAAACGTTATTTTGTGCTGGTTCTCGGTCAACAGCTTCGCCCGGCTCTTGCCGAAAGACATGGCCTTGCCGCCGCCTACCTGCATCTGGCGCATAAAGAAAATCCACACGCCGATCAACAACAGCATGGGAAACCAGTTGAGCAACAGGACCATGTACCAAGGCGATTCATCCTCGGGCTTTGCCGCGATCTTGACGCGCTTATCCCGCAACGACTTGACCAACTCCGGGTCGTTCGGCGCAAAAGTTCTAAAACGTTCGCCGTTCTTGTATTTGCCCTGGATATTATGTCCTTGGATCACGACCTCCTGCACATCGCCGCGATCCACAGAGCCCATGAACTCGCTGAAGACAATTTCCGGTTCGCGCCCGTGCTGCTTGCTAAAAACGCTGAAAATAACGAGGAAAACCAACGCTAATACCAGCCAGAGGGCGATATGTTTTGATGACTGACTCAACCAAATCCTCCCTATTTGAAAAACGAGAAAAGATTAACACATGCAACCATTTAGATCAACTTAGATCAACATAGCAATTACGCGCTCAACAAGTAAGTGGCAATGCTGTGAGGCGGAGAATTGAACTTGTTTGCGGGTGAATTTTACCGATTTCACTCCTGCCATATCCCGTAATCCAAAGGATCTCTCGATCCGCCGACAAAAGCGGTAATGTCTCTCGAACTGAGCGCGGTACTTTCTTTTCAATAAAGAGATCCTTGACCTTCTTATGTCCTTTCATGCCCAACGGCATAAAGCGGTCCCCTCGGCGAAAGTTCCGAATGACTAACGTCGTGGGCAAAGCAGTGGCATCGAAGACCGCCTCAGCGAAGTCCTGAGGCAGACTGCGTAACGGTGGGGCGATGTATTCGCTGCGGATGGTCATGCTGGCCTCGGGAATCTCTAGTTCTCTGCCGATTTGAATCTCATAGCTATAACAGAGCCGTTTTCGGGAGCGAGAACGCTTTTCAAGCCTGAGGGTTTCATACTCCCTTAACAACTCCCAGCCACCGGGAATCGCGAGACGGCTTTGAGGAGTCCTGCCCTCGATTAACTTCAGCAGTTCATCGATATGAGCCAAATCAATGCCGCGCAAATGGCCCCGAGTCTCCTCGATCCATAGACGAAGAACCCGCCTCTGCATCGCCCGGTTCAGCTGCAAGAACAGTCCACGATCCATTCCCCGAGGCCCACGAATCCTCTCAAGATCTCGCCGTGCGAGACTTTCCAAAAAAGCATCTTCGTCGCGGATCAACTCCGCTTCTTGGGCAAGCCTCGACGGTAGCTGCGCATCGACCCGTTCCTTTAATTGAGGCAACCAGCGTTGGCGAATCCAGTTACGCAACAACTTCGTATCTTGGTTGGTGCGATCGACGCGATAATCGATCCGCCTATCCCTCAGGAATTCTAAAACTTCGTCTTTTGAAACCCCGAGCAACGGCCGAATGAGAAGGACGTCATCGTTTGTACCTTCCATTGGACGGATCGGCGACATTCCCCCCAATCCCGTCATGCCGCAACCGCGCAGAACCCACATCAACACGGTCTCGGCTTGATCATCCAGCGTGTGCGCCGTCGCCACTTTGTTGATGTTTCGTTCCCGTGCGACCTCGATAAAGAAGCGATGCCGCTCGCCTCTGGCCAGTTGCTCCAGGTTCCCTTTCCCCGCCGCCAAGCGAAGCTGCGTTACGTTCACTTTTTTTAGATGAAAGTGAATTCCCAGCCGCTCGGCCATCGCGGCTACAAACCGGGCGTCTTCCTTGGCCTCCTCACCGCGAATGCCGTGGTGCAAGTGCGCAACTTCCAAATGGAGCCCCAGTTCCTCGCGCAGGCCATTTAGAATATGGAGCAGCGCGACGGAATCCGGCCCCCCGGAGACAGCGACCAGAACAGCCTCACCGTTCGACAGCAAGCGATGTCTTTTGATGGATTCTGTTACTTTGCGGAGAATCTCCATGACGACAAAAAATTTTGCGCCTTTTCCTAGGGCAAATCAAGGAAAGACCGCTCTCGAGCGCATATAGTGTGGCCCCGCGACTGCCTCAGTGATTTCCACAGACCACGTGTTAGAAGATTTCTATAGGAAGACTCGATATAGAGCCGAGCGATATCAAGTTCGGAACCAAAGCTGAGGGGGGTTAACGGGGCTTTCTACTTCCTCGGACTAGTGAGAGCTTCGACCGCTTTCTGCTCTCCTGCTCTTCCAAAAGACACTCCCAGTCAATCAGGATCAGATAATCCTCGACGGGGCTTGATTCACAGTCATAATGGCGCAAGAACCTGGCAAAGCTCCCAAATTGTTTCTCATAGGCTTTAATCTTCTTGTCGATATCTTTAGGTGACAGAGAAGAGTAATCCACCTCTCTTTCACCTTCGGTGCCCTTCACAGCCAATATCCTGCTCATCGGATAATCTCCTTTATCTGCGGCAAGATCATTTCAATAATCCTTCTCAACTCCTGTTCACTTTGATTTGAATTCTTAAACGGAGTAGCAAGTTTAAGATGTAAATGAGGTGAAGCTGTTTTCCTTCCACGTTCTATCTCGTGACTATCATAGCGAACTTCATCATACCAGCCGTTGGTTTTCCGATAAAAATGGATTTTGTATTCGATAATGGTACCAGATTGCTTGTCCCTAACCGCAACGTTCAGACACTTCCAATCGTTAGTTGGCCCCTCCGGCATCGCGCGAGTATCTCAAATTCAACCAAAACCGGCAACCTGTTCGTTTAGCTATATATTCAGCTTGCCGGCATACCCTGTCATCTCGACGTAACCTGTGCCGCCAATCGATTTTCCGCGAAGCGTTCCCGTTAATCGAACGGCTCCCTCCCAGTACGTCACGCGCGTGCTTCGATTGGTAATCAACTCCTGATTAGGAAAGGCGGGAACGATTTCCAACTCGGCCTCTTCAGCCGGGATTGTCACCTTCCATTTCATCGGATAGGTTGCGCCGCTTTTTGAACTCTTCCATCGCTCCACGACTTCGATGCGAAAATCCTTGAGTGCGAGATGTTTCGTTGTGCCGTCCGGGTTCACCCATGTCCCGCTGGAATATGGATCGGAAGAGCCGTCTTTGCGGCGAATGAGGTAAAGCATCAGTTCCGTTTGATTGTCGAGCTGGATGCTGAACCAATCCCAACCGACCTGATCTTCGCGTAATTGATTGCTGCCGAACTCGTGATCCATCCAGCTCAAACCTTGTACCTTTTCTTTTTTGCCATCGACCTCGATTTCCCCTTGGGTCTGCATCCGAGTCAAAGAATAATAGTAAGAAGCTCTGCCCTCGCCTTCTCCTTTCTGGCTGAGACCGTTTTGACCATGTAACACGGGCGCCTTGAGTGACACGAGCCTAAGCCTCAGGCTTTTTCCTCGGTCGCTCACTTGAATCAAGTGATTTTTTCCATCGCTCTCCACTTTCCAATCTTCGTTCCAGACCAGGTAACGATCTGTCGCGGCTCCGGCTTTGTCCCCGTAACCGCGGTTAACCCGCTCCCGGAAAAAAAACTTTTTCTGGTTGAGATCCGATAGAGCAAAATGGGCCATGTAGAGATCAGTAAACAACGCCGGCTGATCTTTGATTTTCTTCTGTCGGTCCCGCAAGCCAAAACGAAAAAAAGTCACCTGGTAGCCGTAGCGCTTTCCGCTCTCAGCCTCGAGATGGCCCGTGTAGTACCACCACTCGATTTTATAGTCGGGATGGGACGCGTGATCCGCCGGAAAGGAAAGTTTCCTTCCCGGCAATGCCAGTTGGTAAGTGAAGCCGGAGGCGAGATTTTCACCCTCACCCTCCCCTCTCCCGTCGAAGGAGAGGGTTAAGATGAGAAAAAAGGGCAAACAAAATAATGCGGCTAACGAAAATCGTTTAAGGTCTCGATTAAGCTGCATCTGTTAAATCGTCTGATTGCAGAGCCATTTCGACTAGTGCTATAGGGGAATCCATGGAAACAAAATACACGCGCGAAAAACTCCTCACAACCCCGCAGGAGCTGCAGAAGAAATTGGCTGCTGCGAATCTTTGTCTCGTCGACGTCCGGCCCGCGGAAGAGTTTGCCCGGGGACATATTCCCGGCGCCGTTCACTTTGATCTTTTCGGGCTGAGCTTGGTCGATACCAGCGACGCGCCGCTCAAGGCTTTCATGTACATGATTC
>VBKE01000002.1:2843-74190 GCA_005879605.1 Deltaproteobacteria bacterium | reverse complement strand
TTCTTCCGCCGAAGGGTCGCCGTGAAGGAAGTCAGAGGAGCACATGAGGCCATCCTCGCCCACGTACTTCAAGAGATAATCAAAATCCTCGTCCCCTTCGCAGTTCACGAACGCCCGCCCCGAACGGAAAAATTCCTCCGAATCGCGGTAGTAGCACCGGTCAATCGCATTATCGACAGGGCGTCGTTGCCCCGAAGAGAAAAGTACGCTGGGCGGCTCGACCCGGCGCCTGATCTGCTGCATCGCGTAAGGGACCCAGGCGGAGCCGGTCTCCAGGAAGCCAAGCCGGAGCTTGGGAAAACGGGTCAGGAGCCCGGCGCCCATGGTGTACATGAAGCCCCACATCACGGGAACAATGGCCGAACAAAAGAACGCATGGGAATCGGAAAAAAGCTGAGTGACCTGCGGCGAGCCCCAACCGAGATGAACGCAAAGCGGGAGGTCGAGCCCCGCGGCCTCTTCATAGATCGGAAAGAACTCCGGATCGGCCAAATTCCGCTCCCACACCATGCCCATGGTGAAAATACCCGAAGCGCCCAGATCGCTTGCCCTGCGCATCTCCTTGACGGCGGCCTCGGGGTCACGAAACGGCAGAAGCGCTGTCCACCTGACCCGGCCTTTTGACTCGGCGCAGGCTTGACCGACGTAGGTGTTGTAGGCGTGAAACAGCGCGCCCTCGAGTTTCACATCCTCCGCTACAGCGGCGAGAAACATCGTGGGGAAGACGATCTGGCAGTCGATGTGGAACCGATCCAAGTCGGACACCCTGGCTTCCATGTCTTCCAGAGTCTGCGACCCGAGCGACACGTCGATCTTTTTCGACCGTTCCGTCCACGAAAGCGACGCGGTGGTACGTCCACGGCTGCCGATGTTAGGAACGCTTTTCCCCTCGATGAGCCAGCAGCCGTTGAAGTCACCCCGGACCGTGTCCGCCGGTAAGCGGACCGGAATCGGACGTCGCAGGTGAAACTCCTCGGGTAGATGCTCAAACATGCCTTCGGGCTCAATGATATGTCCATCGGCATCAATCACCTTCATGGCGTCTTCCTCCTCTGATTGATTCTTGACTGAAGTCAGTCTATTCGCGGCGCAAAACTTCTGTCAAGCCACCTCGTAGCGTAAGAAGATTGTTCCAGTCGTTCCAATCGCTCAAGCAGTTCAATCCGTTGGTAGAGGAAAACGCAGATCCGAGATTGAACCCCAGCGGCGCCGCACCTGTTTTGGCGGCTAACGTTACAGCATCATCTAGCTCGGCCGCGCGTAGCGAAGCATGACGTCGCCCGACTGGTACTGCTTGGCCTCGACGAGCTCCAACCTTAAGTTCTTCGATACATCGCCGAGCAGCGGCCGGCCGCTTCCGAGGAGGATCGGGCAGAGGACGAACTGATACTCGTCGATCAATCCGTGCTGCGTGAGCTGCGTTACAATGGAGCCGCTACCGAAGACGATCATGTTCTTCCCGGGTTGGCGCTTCATGGTCTCGATCTCGCGCGGCTCGAATTCGTGAAGGATGCGGGAGTTCTGCCACGTCACATCTTTCAGACTCCTGGAGAAGACCAATTTAGTCATATCGTTTAACCACTTCGCTATGGCACGGTGTTCCTGAGTCCGCTGCCCGGGCTAGTGAGGGTCCGGCGCTGTGGACAGCGTGGCTCCAGAATTTGTCGAAGAGCTCGTACGTCCGACGGCCGAACAGCGCGGTGTCGAAAAGCGGAATCGCCTCCGCGGCGGCTTTGGCCTGCTCCTGGTCGGGCACGACCCAATCCAAATTGCCGTCGGCTCCGGCAAAATACCCGTTTGCCGTCATCCAGCTAAACATCACGATTCTTCGCGTGGATTCCATCGTGTCCTCCTCTCGGCGCGCATCGGCCAAGCTGATCTTGGCGCGCCGACTACAAGTTTAGCGAAGCACCGGCCCAAGCCGATGCCGCCGTTTCTCCTCGCTCAGTCTGGTGCTTACCCGTCGGCGCCACGAGCGGAGTTCGGCTCCGCTGAAATGGCAGCGGAGAGACGCTGAATAAGGGGACGTTTCGGAAGATCGTCTATAGCCCGTAGAACCTGCGCGGATTGTCGTCCAGGATCTTGCGGGCAACCGACGCGGGGATTTCTCCTTTTTCGGCGCGCTGCTCGATGACGTCCAGGGCCTGCATCTCGGCGGACTGGTCCGCATGGCTGTAGTCGGTGCCGATCATCAAGCTGTCTTCAGTCCCGTACTTCAGGATGTAAGGAAGATCGTCGTTGGTTTGGCATGCCACATAGAAGCGGTAGCGGCGGAACAAGTCTTCCTTGAAGTCGATCGGCAGGAAAGTTCGGCGAAGTTTCTTTGCCACCAGATCGGCATAGAGATAAGGTATCCATGAAGCGCCCGTTTCGATGAATCCCACTCTGAGCTTCGGAAACAGGTCCGGGACGCCATGCTCCACGAGCGCGCTGAACGCTGCGATGGCAACCATTCCTCCTCCAAGGCCGGATCCTTCCGCGGTGGCGGACTCGACGTTTCCCGTCGCATTGTGGATGCAGATGGGAAGGTCGAGGCGGCTCGCCTCCTCGTAGACCGGGAAGAAGTATGGGTCGCTGGCAGCGCGGTCGCCGCATTCGATCCCCTTCTTGAACACGCCGCAGGCTCCGTGATCCTTCGCCCAACGCACCTCCTCTACCGCCTTGTCGATGTTGAGCAGAGGCAAAACGGCGACCCAGCGCAGCCGTCCGCGGCTCTTGTCTGTGGCTTTGGCGATCCAGCGATTGTAAGACTTGCAAAGCGCCACGTCGATCTCCGGTCGAGCGGTGAAAGCGTGGAGGAACAGGGTGGGGTACAGGACCTGGACGTCGACGTGCAACTCGTCCATGTGGCGCACCCGGGCTTCCACGTCCAGGAGCTCCCGGGTCGCCCGAACAGTTCCCGTTCGCTTGTCATCGCGCCAGCGTCTGAGTCTGATCGTGCCGTCGATGAGCCAGAGGCGGTGCGGCCGGGCATCGCCCGGCACCGTCGCAGCTCCCGGATCGAGTGTGACCGGCTTGAAGCGGCGTGCCCCATCGTCGAGGTATTCCCAGGTTGCTTCCGATTCGTCTATATGGGCATCGACGTCTACGCGAAACATGGTTCCTCCTGCCGCGCTCATCAAGCGGTTGTGATTTTTAAAGTCCGACAATTCTGCGGGGACAGTTCGTCGTTTATTGCACAGGAAGGGACCTGTCAAGGAGAAATCTTGCGAGAAGTTAACGGGCGAAACAGTCAGACCTTTATCGGGCTGTTCAAGCATGCACGTCAGTTCAAGTTGACAGCAAGCACGTCAACGAATAGTTTCGGCGCAGAACCGCAATGTTCACGCCGGCAAAATGGAGGGGTGATGTACGGATGGCGCGCGCGAATCGGCAATATTTCACCGACGGCTTGTTCAGAGATATTGCCGTATGAGTTTTATCGGGTGGCTCCCGAGGGAGTCACTTTCGTGTCGACCAATCTGGTGATTCGCGACGCGCGGGAGTCCAGCCAAGTCGAAGCTTCGTGGCATAGATTCGATACCGCGTTTGAGGACCTTTTGCACACGCGGGTGGACCATATCACTCTCAGCGGCGCGCCGTTGGTCTTGGCCAACGGCGTCGAGCGGCACCGGGAGCTTTTGCAGGAATTCAGAAATCGTTACCCGGTACCCGTCGGGACCAGCCCGCAGTCGTTTGCCGACGCGCTAAAATATCTCGGCGCCGTGAAGTTGGCGGTCGCGACCTCGTTCATTCCGGCCCATAACGAATTGGTCAGGGCATTCCTGGCTTCGGAAGGTTTTGACGTGTTGGGCATCGAATCGCTTGACACGGGCATGACGTCGCTCGAAAAAGCGATGCTTTCGCCAACGCAAGTGTTTCGCCATGTGCGCGCGGTCGGGAGAAAGTATTCAACATGCGATGCGGTGCTGATCACCTCGTCGGCGTGGCCGACGTTGACGGTGATTCAAGCGGGAATAAAAGCGGGCATCAAGGGATACGGCAAACTTCTTGGGACGCTGTCCTGATGGAGGTCGTGTCATGAGAAACCACGGCAGCATCCATCGGTTCATTGCGGGGATGATCACGGTTTTTCTTGGATTTCATGCTCCAGGCATGTTGTGCGCGCAGGCCAAACCGCTCATCAAAGTGGTCGCCGGCTATGGTTCTACGGACGGCGCCATCGCGCCACTGTGGTTCGCCAAAGAAACTAAACTATTCGAAAAGCGCGGCCTCGATGTGCGACTCGTCGGCATGGGTACCGGATCGGTGTCCTTGCGCGCTCTGATCGCCAATGATCTGGAAATTGCTTCGCTCTCAGGTTCCGGCCTGGTGCAAGCCGCGCTGCAGGGTGCCGACACGATCATTCTTTCCGCCGCCATCGACGGCTTTGTCTTCAAGGTTTTCGGTGCGCCGGAAATGACCAGCCCGGCGCAACTCAAAGGAAAAAAATTAGGCGTCAGCCGCTACGGCGCCACTTCGGACTTCGCCGTCCGACTGGCGCTAAAAAAATGGGGACTGAATCCTGAACGCGACCTCAATATTCTGCAGATCGGCACGACCCAGGACACGCTCCTCGCCATGCAGACCAAAATGCTCGACGCCGGCGTGCTGAGCGGAACGGCATCGCTGATGGCGCGCAAAGCCGGATTCCGCGAGCTGGCGGACCTCGCGGACCTGGGACTGCATTATCCGATGGCGCCCATCGGCACGACGAAATCTTATATACGGAAAAACGAAGGGCTCGTGAAAGAATTCATGCTCGCCTACATCGAAGCGATCCACGATTTCAAGCGCAACAAAGAAGCCGCGCTGAAGGTGTTGAAAAAATATACGCGCAACGACGACCCTGAGGTGTTGGAAGATAGCTACAGCAATTACGCAAACAAGTATTTGGCTTTCCCGATTCCAACATCCGACGCGATACGGACGATTCTGACGGAACTTTCCACTACGGTACCGGCGGCAAAGAACGCCGATCCGGAACAATTCGTCTCATACAAGGTTGCGCGGGAGATCGAAGCGAGCGGGTTTGTTAAACGGCTCTACGAGAACGAGGGGCGAGAGCGCAAGTAATCCCCCCGCCGGGTCCGGAGTGCATTGTTCCATCCGTCCGTCCAGCTTTCTGCGAGTAAGCAATAGGTTTCTTTCTCATTGCGACCAAACGCGAGGTTGCATAGCAGCAGTAGGCTTGCACAAATCTGTCGCGGATTTTTTGTTGCCCGCTCGATGATAGATGTCGATGAGTGATTGCATCCAGTCCTGCCCGCGCGCTGATTGACAGTCTTCTTAAGCATGCAGCTCAGTTCATGTTGACAGCAAGCGCGTCAACGAATACTTTCGACGCAGAATGACAATATTCTTCACGCCAGCAAACTTGCCTGCCGCACAGGAGGAACGATGCCATACGACCTGATTATCAAGAACGGAAAGATTGTTGACGGTTCCGGCCTGCCCGGCTTTCACGGCGACGTCGCCGTCAGCGGCGGTCGTATCGTCGAGATCGGAAAAGTGAACGGAGAGGCGCGCCAAATGCTGAATGCAGACGGCTTGGTGGTCGCTCCTGGAATCATCGACAACCACACTCATTACGATGCCCAGGTCACCTGGGATCCGCTCTGCACCTACTCTTGCTATCACGGCATTACCACCGTCGTCATGGGCAACTGTTCTCTGGCGATGGCCCCAGCCCATCGGGAAGATCGCGAGATGCTTGCCGGAGTCCTGTCCCACGTTGAGGCGATCCCGTTGGAAGCGATCCAGGCCGGGGTCAACTGGTCCTGGGAAACAATCCCCGAGTATCTTAATGCTCTGGACCAACGGCTGGGCATAAACGTCGCCTCGCTCATCGGCCACTCGGCGGTGCGTCGCTACGTGATGGGTGAAGCGTCGCAGGAGCGGCACGCTACCGATGACGAGGTTGCGGCCATGAAGGCGATCGTCCGCGAGGGGTTAGAGGCCGGCGCCGTGGGTGTCTCCTTCGAGCGCAATCTGCGCCATTTCGACTGGAATGGGCGGCTGGCGCCGACCAATCTCGCCTCCGAGGCGGAGATTTTCGCCGTAGCGGGCGTGCCGGACGAGATGGGACGTGGGGTTATCCAGTTTGGCGGCGACCGCAATCTCAGCACTCAGGTAGCCAAGAACAGCCGGCGGCCGGTCTTCTATGGCAACATCACCCAGCAGGCGGTGGCTCCCGACCGCTGGCGCAAACAACTGGCGGAAGCCGAGAACATGATGCGCCAGGGGCATCGCGCCTACCAGTTCGTCATGCCTCGGCCCGGCGACCTGCGTTACACGCTGAAGACCGCCCAACACTTCGACGCCATGGCCAGTTGGAAACCCGTCATGTTGCTTCCTCTGGAGCAGCGCAAAGAAGCGTTTCGCGACCCTGAGACCCGCGCCAAACTGCACGTGGAGGCCGTCGAAACTCCCCCCGATCGGACCCGCCCCGGCGACTTCACGCGCCGCTGGGATTTACAGTTCGTGTTCCGGCCGGCGCTGCCGAAAAACCAGCGCCTCACGGGCAAGAGCGTGGCCGAGATCGCGCGCGAACAGAACAAAGACCTGCTCGATGCATTCCTCGACTTGGCGTTGGAAGAAAACCTGGAAACGGAATTCGAACGGCGCGAAGTCAACAGCGACGAAGCCGCGATGACAGCTCTGCTCACCAGTCCGTACACAGTCATCGGGCAATCGGACGGCGGAGCCCATGTGGTTTTTCGCACCGACTATAGCTACTCCACCTATCTGCTGTCTCACTGGGTCCGGGAGAAAGAAATCATGTCGCTGGAGGATGCCATCCGGAAGCTCACTTTCGTGCCGGCGTCGCTCTTCGGATTCTTCAACCGAGAGCTGGTGCGCCCCGGCATGGCCGCAGACCTGATGGTGTTCGATCCCGCGACCATCAGCCCGTTGGAACCGGGCGATCAACGGGCAAGTATTGATGGAAAGGGGCAAACACACCGGCGCTTATCCCGGCAAGGTGGCGCGCAGCAGCAGCCCCGCGCAGCAGTAGCCGCAAGTAGGGTGATCATCTTTGAATCTTGGCGCTCTTAGGCGGGAAGCTCGTTCTTCCATTCTGACCTAAGGCGAATCGCGGACCTTGCGATGAAAAATCGTTTGCCGTCGATTTACTCTGACGGTTCCTCCGATGGCGTTTATGCGGGCGGACAAGGTGATTAAATAAATGATTTTCGATTTTGATTGGAGCAAACAGACAGAGATAGAGATAGTGACAAGGGAGAAAGCCACGATTGACGAACGGGAAAGCTTATGGCCGTTGTTCGACAGGCGCTGATTATGAGCCAATGGTATTGACTGAGTTCACTTGTTAGGCTAGAAGAAAACCATGATCAAGCTAAACGTGCACGAGGCCAAAACCCATCTCTCACGCTATCTGGAAAGACTCGCGCGGGGAGAAACAATACTTTTATGTAAGCGGAACATTCCCATTGCGGAAATTCGTCCGCTCCCACGACAGCGCAAAACCAAGCGTCCGATAGGGCTGGCGAAAGGGAAGTTTAAGGTCCCGCCTGAGTTTTTCGAACCTCTTCCATCCGAACTGGTCGATGCGTTTCATGGCGAAAAGCCGTGAGGATTCTTTTAGACACGGTCACGTTCTTGTGGGCGGTGACTGATGCTCCTGATCTCTCCGATGACGCACGGGAGTTGTTCGTAGATCCGGGGAATGAGATCTACCTTAGCTCGGTCTCTACCTGGGAGATCGTCATCAAACATTCTTTGGGTAAGCTGCCGCTTCCGGAGCGCTTCCGCTTGACGAAGAAGCCACGCTGCATCTGACCCGGCTTCCGGCTCTGCACAGGGATCCCTTTGACAGGATGCTGGTTTGTCAGGCTATCGTGCACCATCTTGTGATACTGACTCCCGATGAACTGATTAACCAATATTCTGTTCGAACGATGTGGTAGGGCGGGCTGCGAGTTGATTTTTGCAGTCGTGAGCGAACGCTGATCCCATCCGAGGCGCTATTGCAGGCCGATAAGGTAATCAAATGATAGAGGTCAGAAGTCAAAGGTCGGGTGTCAGCAAGAGCCATACGCTTGGCGCTAGGCTCTTTGCGCTTAGCTTTCTCGGCGCTTTGCTCTTAGCGCTTAGCCTTTCGGCTCACGCGCAGCAGCCGACGAAAGTCCCCCTGATAGGACGCCTAGGTGCCGGCTCCCCTTCCTCTAACTTGGCCCGCCGCGAGGCATTCCGGCAGGGACTGCGCGAGCTTGGGTACGTGGAGGGAAAAAACATTGTCATTGAGTGGCGATACGCAGAAGAAGGAAAACTGGATCGCTTGAGTGAGATTGCGGCCGAGCTAGTGCCAAGGAAGCTACCTCTACGATTCCCATTGTCATGACGCAGGATAGCGATCCTGTTGCCAACGGGTTCGTCGCCAGCCTTGCGCGACCTGGAGGAAACATTACTGGGTTGTCAACCCTTTCTCCGGAGATCAGCGGAAAACGACTGGAGCTTCTGAAGGAAATCGTTCCCAAGCTCTCGCGCCTGGCCGTCCTTGGGACTTCGACCGACCCGGGCAACGCACAATCGTTAAAAGAAGTGGAACTCGCCGCCGGAGCATTCAAGGTGCAGGTTCAATATCTAGACGTACTCGATGTTAGGGATATTGAGACGGCATTCCGAGCCGCAGGCAAGGGGCGGGCTGAGGCAGTCTTCGCGCTGGGTGGTCCTGTCCTCGCTTCTCAGCAAACACAAATTGCAGACCTCGCGGTAAAGAGCCGGCTCCCGGCGATATACTGGAGGTCTGATTTTGTGGAAGCCGGCGGGCTTATGAGCTACGGCGTGAGCTTGCCCGACTTGGACCGGCGCGCGGCTACGTATGTCGACAAGATTTTGAAAGGCGCTAAGCCCGCCGATCTCCCCGTGGAGCAGCCGAAGAAGTTCGAATTCATCATAAACCTGAAAGCGGCGAAGCAGAACGGCCTGACGATTCCGCCGAATGTGCTGGCGCGGGCGGATAAGGTGATCAAGTGAGAGGTTGCCATGATCGATGCTAAGGCTCTGGTTGATGAGATCCGGCAGGAATTGGAGCCCGTCAACGAACAGCTTTTCGCCGGCGAGCAGTACGCCATTATAGGAAGCGATCTCAGAAACGCCGCTCATCTGGTCAGCCGCTTCGGTAGCTCGCCGAGCCGTGATTTTTTCCTTGGCATCCTCCAGGGCGAAAGAGCCGCCTGGGATGCGCTACTGACGTTTGCTCATGCCCTGGATCTGAGCGAAGCTCAATTACGCGAGCACGAGCCACTGCCCGGCGCTCACGCCTATACCTGCTACATGGCCTGGCTGGCGCTCTATGCCTCTGACGCCGAGATTGCTGCTGCCTATCTGGTCAATTTTCCTGCCTGGGGTCAGAACTGTGGCCGTCTAAGCCGTATTTTAGAAGAGCGGTTCGGCCTGAACGAGAAGGAGGTCGCTTTTTTTGATCTCTTCGCCTCGCCTCCGGCCACGTTTGAAGCCAGTGCCCTGAGCGTTATCCAGCGAGGGCTTGATTCCGGCACAGAGCCGCGTCTGATCCGACGCGCGGCGCGGTTACTCCAGGCATACGAGCTGATGTATTGGGACACGCTCCATGAAGCATCGTCCTCGCGTTAAGGGATTTTGATTGCAATAGAAAGCGGAGAAACCGATGAATAAAAAGATCATCGTCTCTATGCTAGCTGCCTTAATTCCAGCTTCGGTACAGCTGGTCGAGGCGCAGCAGCCAAAGAAGATCGCGAAGATCGGCTACCTTCTTGCGAGCACTCCAGCGGCTGCAGCGCATAATATCGAGGCGTTCCGGCAAGGGATGCGGGAGCTTGGCTATGTCGAAGGGAAAACTCTCGTTTTGGAGGTTCGCTACGGCGAGGCCAGAGCCGAACGAATTGCGGAGCTCGCGCGTGAGCTGGTGGGCCTCAAGGTGGACGTGATTGTGGCGTCCACAGATGTAGCGATTGCGGCGGTCAAACGAGAGACTCAGACGATCCCGATCGTCATGGCGATAAGCAGCGATCCGGTCGGGACCGGGTTAGTTGCGAGTCTTGCGCGCCCCGGTGGAAATGTCACCGGCAACAGCACTATCTCCCCGGAGCTCAGCGGGAAGCGGCTGGAGCTGCTGATGGAAGCCGTCCCCGGGCTTTCCCGCTTGGCCTTTCTCTGGAATCCCGACGTCCGGGGCGCCGTGCTTGACTACAACCAAACAGAGGGTGCGGCCCGTTCGCTGGGTCTGCAGCTTCAATCCGCTGAAGTGGTCCGCGCCGAGGACTTCGACCGCGCTTTCTCAGCAGTGACGAAACAGCGCGCGCAGGCGTTGATTGTACCTGGACCGAATCCCGTAGCGTTCGCTAACCGAGACCGGATCGCGAGCTTTGCGCAGACGAATCGGCTGCCGTCCATGTATGGACAAAGGGAGTTCGTAGACGCTGGCGGGGTCATGTCCTATGGGTTCAGCGCTCCCGACATGCACCGCCGCGCTGCCACGTATGTGGATAAGATTTTGAAAGGAACGAAGCCGGCCGATCTGCCCGTGGAGCAGCCGACGAAGTTTGAGTTCATCGTCAACCTGAAGGCGGCCAAGCAGATCGGCCTAACGATTCCGCAGTCGGTGCTATATCGGGCGGACAAAGTCATCAAATGACAGAGGTCAGAAGTCAGACGTCAGAGATCGGAAAAGCAGGACGGGCAGCAATGACAAAAAAAATCATTCTCCTTTCTCTATGCTCCCTCCTCCTTGCTCCGTGCTTTGCAGTCGAGGCGCAGCAGCAGCCAATAAAAATCCCCCGGATAGGATTCCTAGCCGCTGTCTCCCTTTCCGCTAACTCGGCCCGCTTCGGGGCTTTCCGGCAGGGTCTGCGGGACCTTGGCTACGTCGAGGGAAAGAACATCGTCATTGAGTGGCGATACGCAGAGGGAAAACCCGATCGCCTCCCTGCGCTCGCCGCCGAGCTAGTGCGTCTCAAGGTCGACATCATCGTCTCGGGTGGTTCGACAGCAACCCGTCCGGCCAAAAAAGCAACTTCTACGATTCCCATTGTCATGGCGCAGGATACCGACCCTGTCGGGAGCGGCTTCGTCGCCAGCCTTGCGCGACCGGGCGGTAACATTACTGGACTGGCAACCCTTGCCCCGGAGCTAAGCGGAAAACAACTGGAGCTTATGAAGGAGATCGTTCCCAGGCTCTCGCGCGTGGCTGTCCTCGGGAGTTCAACCAGGTCGGGCAACGCACAATCGTTAAAAGAAACGGAACTCGCGGCCGGCGCGTTCGGAGTGAAGCTTCAATACCTGGACATACTAAGTCCCAAGGATATTGAGACTGCGTTCCGAGCCGCAAGCAAGGGGCGTGCTGACGCAGTCCTCGTGCTGACGAGCCCCTTCGCTACTTCTCAGCGAACACAGATTACAGACCTCGCGGTAAAGAACCGGCTACCGGCGATATATGACAGGGCAGAATTTGTGGAAGACGGGGGCCTCATGACCTACAGCGTGAGCAGTACCGACTTGTTCCGGCGCGCCGCTACGTATGTGGACAAGATCTTGAAAGGAGCCAAGCCCGCCGATCTCCCCGTGGAACAGCCGAAGAAGTTCGAGTTCATCATCAACCTGAAGGCGGCGAAGCAGATCGGCCTGACGATACCGCCGAATGTGCTGGCGCAGGCGGATAGGGTGATCAAGTGATGGTTCGACGGAGTTTATCCTGAGTTCAGCCGAAGGGCTCACCACAGGTTTTGGATTTTCGATTGGCGGAGAAACTCGATGAATAAAAAGATCGTCGTCTCATTTCTAGCAACTTTAATTCTCGTGTCGGTCCATCTCGCGGAAGCGCAGCAGCCAAAGAAAATCCCCCGGATAGGTTTTCTGGGGAACTCTACCCCTGCGCTTGAGGAGAATCTCGTCGGGCCGTTTCGCGAAGGGTTGCGTGACCTTGGCTATATCGAGGGTAAAAACATCGTCATTGAGTGGCGATGGGCCGAGGGAAAGTATGAGCGCTTTCCCACCCTTATCGCCGAGCTGATCGCCCTTAACGTTGACCTGATCGTTACCGCCGGCACGCCCGCCACGATCGCTCTCAAGAAGGCGACAACGACCTTGCCCCTTGTCATGATCGCCGTCGGCGACCCAGTGGGGACTGGCCTCATCGCAAGCCTCGCTCACCCTGGCGGAAACCTCACCGGGTTGACCTCGATCTCACCGGAGCTAGACGGGAAGCGGTTGGAGCTGCTTAGGGAAGTGGTCCCTAAAATCTCGCACGTTGCTGTACTCTGGAACCCCACCAGCCCTTTGCAGGTGGTGGGGGAAAGGGAGACGCAGGCGGCTGCTCACGCGATGGGAATAAAAGTGCTCTCCCTCGGGGTGCAAGCGCAGGAGCAGTTCGACAATGCGTTTGCGATAATTCGCAGAGACCGGCCGGGTGCGCTCCTCGTATTGGCGGATCGCCTGTTCCTGCACAACCGCGCGCGCATCATGGACTTCGCCACTCAAAATCGCTTACCAGGGGTGCATGCATACGAGGAGTTGGTCGAAGCAGGTGGCTTGATGTCCTATGGGCCAAGCTACCCGGGCATGCACAGGCGGGCCGCGACGTATGTAGATAAGATCCTGAAAGGAGCTAAGCCGGCGGATCTGCCCGTTGAAGCCCCGGCAAAGTTCGAGCTGGTCATCAACCTCAAAGCGGCGAAGCAAATCGGGGTCACGATTCCGCAGTCTGTGCTGTACCGGGCAGACAAGGTGATCAAATGACAGCGAGCAGACAGCAGCAAGCAGTTAGCAGTAAGAAATCGGGTGCAAAACAGATCATCAAACAGACTCTTACCTGCCTACTGCTAACTGTCTTTCTGCCGACTCTCTCGTCGGCCGAGGCGCAGCAGCCGATGAAAGCGCCGCGCGTTGGTCTTCTATTGCAGGGTACTTCTACCTCTCTCATGACCCGGCTCGAAGCCTTCCAGCAGGGGCTGCGCGAGCGGGGCTACGTGGAGGGCAAGAACATCGCTCTTGAGCAGCGGTTTGACGATGATAGGGAGGAGCGACTACCGGCGCTGGCGGCCGACCTGATCCGTCTCCGGGTTGACATCATAGTCGCCGCCGCTACGCCCGCGGTCAAGGCTGCCAAACAAGCGACCGCAACCATTCCAATCATTATCGTGCACAGCGCAGATCCCGTTGCGCTCGGGCTTGTCGCGAGCCTCGCTCGACCCGGCGGTAACGTCACGGGCTTGAGCAGCGCATCCCCGGACTACAGCGGGAAGCAGCTCGAATTGCTCAAGGAAGCCGTCCCTAAGCTCTCTCGCATCGCCATCCTCTGGAATGCAGCCAATCCAGGGACAGCGATTGCCTTCCGAGAAATGCAAGACGCAGTCCGGGTGTTGAAGTTATCAGTCCAGTCCCTAGAGGTGCGACGCAGCGAGGATCTCGCCCCCGCGTTCAAAAACGTACCCAAGCAGCGCGGGATGGGTCTCGTGACCCTGCTGGACCCGCTGGTCGTGAGTCAACGAGCACGCATCGTCGAGCTGGCGTCAGAGAGTCGGCTGCCAGCAATATACCCAACAAAGGAATTTGTGGAGGCTGGGGGCCTTATGTCATTTGGCGCAGATCTCACGGACTCGTATCGCCGAGCCGCCATTTTCGTGGACAAGATTCTGAAAGGGGCAAAGCCAGCCGAGCTGCCTATTGAGTATCCGACCAAGTTTATTTTCACGGTCAATTTGAAGACCGCCAAGCAGATCGGTCTCGTGATGCCGCCAAAGATGCTGGCGATGGCGGATAAGGTGATCAGATGATTTTTGATCGCCGATTTTAGATTAGGGAGAAGACCGATGCAGGCAATTCGTAGCGATACTTGACCCGTCAATCTTCGTGGGTTAGTTTCACCCGTCTAATCTTCGTTTCACTAATCAGGTGCGTGGATGCTCCTGACATGTAGCGTCCGCGTTTGTACTTTGGACTTTTCGCCGCGTTTAAAGTCTCAATCCAGGAGATAAACTAATGAAGATTACTCGCATCGAAGCAACCTCTCATCGCGTCCCAGCAAAGGTGCCCCTAATGCACCAGCCGATTATACGTGAGATCGTGTTCGTTCGCGTAGAGACGGACGGTGGGGTAACGGGGTACGGATTGACGGGACCGATTCAACGGTTTGCGGCGCGGGAACTTATCAATCGCGAGATCGCCCCCTTGCTCGTCGGCAAAGACCCGCTGTTGACGGAGCGTCACTGGTACGATCTTTTCTATCGGCTGAATCCTCGGGCTCAAACCGGCGCCTGGTCCTCCGCTGTCAGCGCGGTGGACATCGCGCTCTGGGACATAAAAGGAAAGCATCTCGGCCAGCCCGTATGGAAACTTCTGGGCGGATACAGTGCCACTGTTCCCGCATATATCACCTTCGGCCTGCTGGAATATAGTCGCGACCAGCTCGTGGAGGCGGCAAAGCACTTTACGGCGCAGGGGCACGACAAGCTCAAGATGGTGGTAGCTATCAACGGCGCCCAAGACCCGGCCGAGGACGCCGCGCGAGTGCGCGCGGTGCGCGAGGCGGTGGGCGATCAGGTAGAGCTCATGATCGATGCGAACTATCTCTTTTCGTTTCCGGTGGCGCTCGATCTTGCCAAACGCATTGAGCCCTATGGAATTAAGTGGTTCGAGGAACCCCTCTACGGAAATGACGCGCGGCTGCTTGCCAATCTCAGGCGTCAAACTAAGATCCCCATCTCTGCCGGTCAGAACGAAGGACACAAATGGCGCCACCGTGAGTTGCTAGTCCACGAGGCGGTGGACATCCTTCAGCCCAACGTTGTCTATGTGGGAGGCTACACGGAAGGCGTGAAGGTTGCCGCGATGGCGCAGGCCTACAACATACCAATTGCCAACGGCGGTGGCTGGCCGCACCACAACATGCACTTGATTGCGGGTGTGGCCAACGGCTGGCGGGTCGAGTTTCACGTGCCGATGTGGGTGACGGGCGAGATGATCTTCCGCGATCCACCGAAGCCGTCCCGCGGAACGGTGACATTGACCGAGCAGCCTGGCCTTGGGCTAACGCCAAACGAAGAGACGCTCAAAGAAACCCAGGAGCCGTAGTGATTTCATATTGGTTATAATTTTGCGCGTTCTAAATTGGTCTAAATTGTGAAGTGTTCTCTTTGCCAGCATGAAAAATCCCTCTGGGGTGAAGTTTTGCGGCGAGTGCGGCGCGCGGCTTGAATTCACATGCGCCGCCTGCGGGGCTGCAAACCCACCAGGAGACAAATTTTGCGGCCAGTGCAGAGCGTCACTCGTGCAAGCGCCAAGTTTTACAAAATTCGCGTCGCCTGAAACTTACCCCCTAAATATCTCGCCGAAAAAATCCTCACATCCAAGAGCGCGCTCGAAGGCGAACTCAAACAAGTCACGGTTTTGTTGCCGACATGAAAGGCTCGATGGAGTTACTGGCTGATCGTGATCCAGAGGACGCCAGAAAGCTACTCGACCCGGTGATCGAATATATGATGGAATCCGTTCACCGCTACGAAGGGACAGTCAGCAACTTAATGGACGACGGCATCATGGCACTCTTCGGCGCGCCTTTGGCGCATGAGGATCACGCGGTGCGTGCATGCTACGCGGCGCTCAGGATGCAGGATTCGGTCAAGAAATATGCCGAGGAGGTTCAAAAGATAGAGGGCATTCCGGTTCAGATTAGAGTCGGGCTGAACTCAGGGGAAGTGGTGGTCGGCTCAATCGGGAACGACCTAAAGATGAACTACACGGCGGTGGGCCAGACGGCACATCTAGCCGCGCGCATGGAGCAGATGGGCTTGAGCCGTCTGCGGCAGAGCAAAGGTAAGAGGGCGGGAGCTCAAAAACTGGTGGCTGAGATTTACGATTGGTTTACTGAAGGGTTTGACACGGCCGACCTGAAAGAGGCCAAGGCCCTGCTCGAAGCGTTATCGTAGAAAATGTGGCGCGAAGGAAGAGAATGAAATATAAGCCAATCATGATCGTACCGTTTGCTGCAACTCTTTGCTTGATTTTCGCTTCGGTTGCAAGTGCTCAGGTTACACGAATCAAGGTCGGCTATTCCTCGATCGGGGTGGGCCAGTCGCTCGTTTGGGTTGCCAAAGAGGCCGGGCTCTTCAAAGAGAATGGTCTCGACGTGCAGCTTATTTTCATCGGCAGCTCGAGCATTTTATCGCAAGCCGTGATCGCCAGGGATGTGCCGATCGCGATCATGTCCGGCACTGCGGCGATCAATTCGCAACTCGCGGGATCGGATCTCGTCATAGCGGCGAGCACAAAAAAAGATCCGGCTCAGGCTTTTCTCGTCACCGCGAAAGGAATTTCCCAACCCGCGCAGCTTAAAGGGAAAAAATTGGCGGTGAGCCGGCTCGGCGCTTCTTCGGATTTTATCCTCAGACTGATTCTTAAGAAGATCGGATTGGTCCCCGACAAAGACGTGGCGATCATTCAGATTGGCTCTTCGCCGGTCAGAATGGCCGCGCTAGCCAACGGCGTCGCTGACGGGACTGCGCTTACCTTCGAGGAGATGATGGTTGCCAAGAAAATGGGCTTTAACGTTCTACTGAACCTTTTGGAGTTCGGCGTTGAAGCCTTGAACAGCGATGTCGTCACGACGCGAAGGTTTATCCGGGAGTCGAAGGAGACCGTTCAGCGGTTCGTCAAAGGCATGACCAAGGGAGTGAGTTTCTACACCAACAACAAAAAGTTTTCCATGGACGTCATCGCCCGCTACACAAAGAGCAACGATATAGAAAAGATCGAATATGGCTACGACTTTGCCGCCAAAACCTTTCTCAAGAGGCCTTATACTCCAATCAAGGGAATCCAACTGGCGCTCGAAGAGATTGGCGAGAGAAACCCGGCCGCTAAAACGGCGAATCCCGAACAGTTCATCGACATGTCTGTAGTCAGGGATCTCGACCAGAGCGGCTATATCGACGCTCTTTACAAATAAGCCTCTTTAGCATCTACCGCGGAGGACGCGGAGAGAAAATAGATTGCCCCAGCAAGTTGCCAGGTATTACAACATAAGGCTGCGATTCCCAAAGGCGTCACCCCCGAATGTTTTAATCGGGGGTCCAGTTCCGGTCTGGCCTGGATTCCCGCTAAAAGCATGCGGGAATGACGGAACTCTGCGTGCTCTGCTCAGGTCCTGTGGTAAGTAAGTCTTTCACCGGTAAACCGACAAGAGCCACAAATCGGCAGAAGGAGGGTCTATGAAGGTTTCTTTTAAGCCAGTGCTCGTCACAGTCACACTTCTTCTCTCTATGCCTTTGTTCTCCCGTGCGGCCTCCGCGCCGGCGAAGATCGTCGTGACTTATGGCGGCCTGAATGAGCGGAGCGGCGTGCTTTTTGTCGCTAAAGATGCCGGGATCTTCCAAAAGCATGGGCTTGATGCCCAGGTGGTCAACGTCCGGAGCGGCGCGGTCGGATTGTCAGCCCTGGCCGCCGGCGAGACGCAGTTCCACGGCGGCTCGGCGACCGGCGCGTCCATCGGCGCGATGGCCGGCGGACTCGATTTGGTCTTCGTCGCGGGTCTGATTAACAAACTCGATGGCACATTCGTGGTCGCGCCCAACATCAAGACGCCTGCGGATTTGAAGGGCAAAAAGATCGGCGTGCAAAGCATCGGCGGCGGCGTGTGGATGTTCAGCATGCTGGCTTTCGATCATTGGGGTCTCAATCCCGAGCGTGACAACATTCAATTTCGCATCATCGGAGATCAGTCGGTTATGGCTCAAGCGCTCGCGACCGGAGGGATTATCGACGGCGCGTATCTCGGCTACACGTTCGGCGCACAGTTGGAGCGCCAGGGGTTCCGCGTCCTCGCCGATCTTCTCAAGCTCTGTATCCCCTTTCAGGGTCTGGGAATCATGGCGCGGCGGAGCTTTGTCGATCGCTCGCCCGATACCGTGGAGCGCTATCTCAGAGCGATGATCGAGACGATAAAATTCATCAATAACCCTGAGAACAAACCTGTTGTCGTCCGAAGTTTGATGCGCACCTTGCGCCTGTCAAAGGTGGAAGACGCCGAGGCTGGCTATGAAATGATGAAAGTGCTTTATGACCGGCGGATTTACGCCAACGTAGACGGACTCCGCAACGTGATCCGCATCCTCGGTAGAAGCAACGAGCAAATCCGCCGCCTGAAAGTCGAGGATATCATCGACGAACGGATTGCAAAGAAGTTAGAAAAGGAAGGACTCTTCTAGCGTAATCCGCTGCCGCTTCCTTTGACTCCACCGCGTCGCTCGGATCTCAATCGCTAAGCTGCCTTGAAACGTGCATCAACCCACGCCTTAGCTATTTCAATTGCGAAAGTTTCAGCCTCAAGCTTGGTCCCAAAACAATCAATTGAATCCTTTATGGCGTGGCACTCACGGCCGGTGGCGGAGCCCCGGCGTAAGCCATTCGCCTCTTTCTTTAATCTTCGATACGTTGCGGCTCTGGCCTCTTCGTTGTCTCTATCTGCCTTGCCGACGGCCTTGCGGGCTTTCGCTTTATATCTTTTTGAGGTGACTGTTTCACGGCTCTAAGCGGTATGTTCGGTGCCCATTCCAGCCATTCTTTCGCGGCTTTGTTATACAGGGGAAAAGACATTCCATCCTTTACCAGCTGTTCTGTGGGATCAGCGGGCGTGGCAAAGGCGATTCCGCCAGCCGCGATAGACCTCAACGACTCCATGTTGACTTCTAGACCGCGAAACAAGCTAAGGCTCACGTCCACACCGCTCACATTCCAGAATTTCGAGCCGGTCCGGACGAGCCTTGCATAGCGTTGCTTAATCAATACTTGGATGGCCACTGTAGCGGCGTTTGGGCTTAGATCACACTGTTGTATCGTACCCACCTCGACGCCGCGGTAGTAGACAGGCGAACCCGGCCGCAACGATCCGAGCCGCGGGGTAATCAGAATAATTTTCAGCCCCCTTTCTTCTAACGCGACGGGCGCGTTTTCCAGGCCGACAAATTCCGATTGCTCTTTGCCGGTGCCTGGCAATACGTCAACTTCCGGTCCAGTAATAACGGTGTCCAAGCCGGTGATGTTTCCGATACCCACCTCAGGCCGTACAATCCAGAACACGGCTCCTTCCTTAGCAACGGAAGCGGCCGAGCGTTGCAAACGCGCCCTTACCACCACGGCTTGTTGGTCGGGGCTCAATTCGACCGCCGTCACTTCACCAATCTGCACACCGCGATACTTAATCGGTGTTTGGCCCGTCTTCAGGCCGTTCCCGTCTTTGAACCTAATAGTGATTTTCGGGCCGAGCTGCTCGAGCCGGCCATATGCAAGGTAGCCCGCAACAATGACGGCGATCGCAGGAACGACCCATACGACGGGAAAGCGCCATCGGCTCCGCTTCACCTTTGCCTTGGGCAATTCATCGGCCGCTTCAAGGTTTTCTTGCGACTCGTTCATGACGATCGATCCGTTTCATCCCAAATCAACTTTGGATCAAAGCTGGCCGAAGCCGAGATCGTACACACCACCATCGCGGCAAACGCCAACAGACCTGGACCCGGAAGGACAGTGGCGATCTGCTGCAGCTTAACCAATGCCACCAGAATCGACAGGAGAAACACGTCAACCATCGCCCATGGACCGATCACGTCAATGGTCTTATAAAGCCAGGTCCGTTGCCGCCGCAGGCGCAGGGAGTTGAATTTTGTCGTGCTCACCAAAAAGAAAAGACCGAACAGCTTGAACAATGGAATCAAGAGGCTGGCGAGAAAAACGATCACGGCCACCAGCCACTGGCCGTCCCTGAAGAGAGTCACACAACCGTCCCAAACGGTACTTTCAGAATAGGCGCCGTAGTAATTCATGCGCAGGATCGGATAGATGTTGGCCGGAACGTAAAGAACCAGCGCCGCTAGCGAAAACGCTGCCGTTCGTGCCAGGCTGTTGATCTTGCGCTTGACGAGGATTGAGCTGCAGCGACAACACTCGGCCATAAAGGTCGGCTCCAGTTCATCCACACGTTGCGTGAGACCGCACATGTCGCAGGTGATGATTGTTTCCATTAGTTTTGGAAAATTAAATCCTCGTGGAGAGACTCATGGCATCGAGTCAAAGTCCTATGAGTACGAGAATTAATCCGCCGGTGAACCACCAAAGATTGTCCCGTAATAGATAGAGGCTCAGCGCGACGCCAAGTATGCCTGGTGACGAGAACCGATCGGAAAACAAGGATATCGAGGTCATTCATTGCGGCCGATGATAGATAATTTTAATTGACCATTTATCCCTCGCCTGCTACACAACTCTCTCCGCTACTTTGGAGAGTTGACTTGCCACCTGATCCGCTAACTGATTTAGAACCGATTGGCCGAGCGCAGTGGCGCGAAGATGAGCATCGGCTTGGATGGTCTTAAAATCTTGAAAAGAGTACATCTGTTTGAGATAGACCAGGGCGATGACGCTTTCGCGATTTATCCCCTCCACATCGCGCGTTACGAATAGTGCGTGGTCGTCCCGGAGCACGACAGCCGTGCTCCCATTCTTCAGCCAATCGTATCCATGGATTGAAATAAAGATCTCGATCGCGGAGGCGACTTTGATCCGTAAAGAAGGATCCTTTTTTTTCCTCCGTCTTGAAAACTTAGAGCGTATTTCCATATTCGCGGTCCTACGTGCCAAAGTTCGATAGGGCAGCATTCAGGGGTTCGGCTGCGCTTGTTGCCTCGCTCGGCTCGCCTGCGCGCTGGCCCTAAGGGAGCAATGGCGGGGCCGAAGCAGAACTGGACACGCATGGACGTAAAGGGTCGCAGAAGTACTAAGAAAGGCGAAGATCAGAGGTATGCGAACGCCCGGTATTGTGTCTCAATTTTGAAAGTGGGCGGCGTCGCCCATCTAGTTAGCCGCTCGACTTTTTGATCTTCCAGGACGCGAAGCGATTCATCCTGCACAGAACCGAGACTTGCTCGCGGGCGGCTCATTGCCGAAATGTTAGAAGCTCGTGAGTCCGCAAGGTTGGCACTTCGACTTGAATATCGACTCGTCAAGCCAGGACCGAAAACCTTCGAGAGATGGTGCTTGATTCGTAGCGGCGTGCCGGTGCATTCCTCATGCGGTTTGCGGTCCCGTGAGCCGCCTAATCTTGACCGTTCAAGCCCTCTGGTGGTAGACCTCAGGTGACAGAGATCAAGCGCCAAGGAGGAAAAGTTCATGTCTGGAAATGGAAATGACTCAGGTTTAGAAGTGCTGATTTCTTCAGACTCGCACGTGATGGAGCCACCCAACACTTTGAAGGAGAGGGTTGCGCCGGCATTGCGAGACCAAGCTCCTATTTTTCCTGTGCTCAAAGTCGGAGAAAGTTTTCAGACCCATCCCGGAGGGTCTGATCCAACGTGTCGAATCAAAGAGATGGAAACCGATGGTCTCAGCGCAGAAGTGCTATACCCGACCAATCTGCTGCCGCACTTCGCCATGGACGACGCTAAACTGCAGGAGGCCTGCTTCCGGGCGTACAACGATTGGTTGATCGAGTATTGTCAGGTGGCGCCCAAGCGCCTGATCGGTATTGCCGCTATCTCGGTTTACAACATCGATGAGGCGGTAAAAGAGCTCGAGCGCTGTACCAAAGCTGGCCTTAAGGGATCGATCATCTGGCAAGCGCCGCATCCGGACCTGCCGTTTCACTCGGAGCATTACAATAAGTTCTGGGCGGCGTCCCAGGATCTGAACATGCCCGTCAACTTGCATATCCTTACCGGGCATGGCTACCACAAGGAAACCGTGTTCGGTAAGAAGAGGACGGGGGTCGAGCACTACCGAGGCAGCGTTAACCTCAAGCTCAAGGAGATTACGGATGCTTTTTTTGAGCTTATCTTTTACGGAGTTTTGGAGCGCTACCCTAAGCTTCGATTCGTCAGTGTGGAGAACGAGATCGGTTGGATGCCGTTTATGCTGCAGCAGTGGGATTACTACTACAACAGATTCAAGGGTGTGAATCCTCCGCCGATTACGAAAAACCCCAGCGAATATTTCAACCGTCAAGTCTATGGGACGTTCTTCCGAGACACCGTGGCTGGGCATAGTTTCGAATGGTGGGGTCAGGACAACTGCATGTGGTCCAATGACTATCCGCACGGCAACTCGACCTGGCCGGAATCTAAAAAATATATCGATCGCGACCTAGGGCACTTGCCAGCAGACGTGCGCAAGAAACTTGTCTGCACGAACGTGGCGAAGCTCTACGACATGGAAGTCCCCCAGCCGTTAGAGGCGGTGTCCCAATCGGCCGCAATTCATTGATTAAAGATTTTTGACTTCATCGGAGCGACCGGCTCTTCAAAACTTTAGCTCCTCTCTTCTCTCCCCCGTGACGGGGGAGATGTAAGAGGGGGATTGATTTTTTTATTGGAGGTTCTTATGGCCGCACGTTATGGATCGGATCTCATCGTCGATCTGCTGAAAGTCCTGGGCATCGAATACGTCGCGCTTAATCCCGGTTCGAGCTTTCGCGGCATTCACGATTCTCTCGTTAATTACGAGAGCGGCCGCCAAGCCAATCCTGAAATCATTCTCTGCTGCCACGAAGAAATCGCCGTCGCGGTCGCGCACGGTTATGCCAAGGCTACCGGCAAGCCGATGGCCGCCATCGTGCACAACGTCGTTGGTCTGCAGCATGCTTCCATGGCGATCTACAACGCCTGGTGTGACCGTACGCCGATCCTGGTCATGGGCGGCACCGGCCCCATGAACACGAGCAAACGGCGGCCGTGGATCGACTGGATTCACACGGCGCTGGTTCAGGGAAATTTGGTGCGCGACTTCGTCAAATGGGACGACCAACCCGTTGGTATCGAATCCATTCCTTCGTCCATGATGCGTGGCTACCGCATCGCTATGAGCGACCCAGCCGGTCCGATTTATCTTTGCTTCGATGTGACCGATCAAGAGTCGGCGCTGGAAAAAGAAATTCCGCTTCCGGATCCGGCGCGCTTTCGCCCGCCGGCGCCGCTGCAGGCAGAGACTGATGCGATCAAAGAAGCGGCGCGGTTGCTTTCCGAAGCGCAGAACCCGGTGATTCTCGCCGACTATCTGGGAAGAGATAATGGGGCGGTGTTGAGTCTGGTGGAGCTGGCGGATCTCCTGTCGATACCGGTCATCGATCTCGGTGCGCGGCTGAATTTTCCCAACACGCATTCCCTTAACCTCACCGGTAAAAATCGCGAGCTGGTAAGCAACGCCGATGTCGTTCTCGGGCTCGACGTCATGGATCTCTTTGGCTCGCTGGTGCGGCAGGATCCTGCCGCGCACAGCACTGTACCGGCCATCAAACCGGGCTGCAAAGTCATTCATGTAACGCTCGCGGATATTTCCATGCGCGGCTGGACCACCGACTTTCAAGAGCTTGCGCCGGTGGATCTGCCGATTGTGGCCAACACCAGAGTTTTTCTCCCGGCATTAATTGAAGAGATTAAGCGGCAGGGAAAATTTTCCAGGAGCGTAGTCGAGGAGAGGCGCAAAACTTTTGCCGTCCAGCACGACGAGGTCCGCGCGCGCTGGCAGAGCGACCTCAAGAAGCGCTGGGATGAGAGGCCGGTCTCGCCGCCGCGGCTCGCCCACGAAGTTTGGGAAGCAATTAAGAATGAATCGTGGTTGCTTGTGGCCGGCGGTTTCAGAGGCTGGCCTGGCAGACTGTGGAACTGGGACAAGCCAGGACTCTTTCTCGGCGGCTACGGCGGCGGCGGATTAGGCTACGGCCCGGGGGCGTCGGTCGGCGCGGCGCTTCCGTACCGCGGGACGGAAACGATCTGCGTCAATCTCCAACGCGACGGCGAACTGCTTTACACCACGAGCGCTCTCTGGACGGCTTCAAACACCGGCGTGCCGTTGCTCACCGTGATGACCAACAATCGCACTTACTACAACGACGAAGAACACCAGGAAAAAATTGCTATCGCACGCGGCCGCCCGCCGGAAAATAAAGTCGTCGGGATGCGCATGGAAAAACCGCCCGTGGACTTTGCCAATCTCGCCCGGTCCTTTGGCATTGCCGGCGAAGGGCCTATCACCGAGCCGGACAAAATCCGCCCCGCGTTGGATCGCGCTCTGAGAGTGATCAAAGAAGAAAAGCGACCGGCGCTGGTGGATGTTTACATTCAGGCTGTTTAAACGCCGCCGTTGACACGTTGATCCGCATGGCAGTAATCTCTGCGCGTTCGTACATTCTTAGGAGGGAGCATAATGTCATTGCACCGCGTGTTTTTTCTTTTTTCTCTGTCAGGACTTCTAATTGGCTTCATGGCAGGAGGGAAGTTGGCGCAGTCAGCCGAGGATCCAGCGTTCCCGGACGGTCCGGGCAAAGACGTGCTTATGTCGCGCTGTTTCCAATGTCACAACGATCGAATTTGGAGAAATCTCCACCAGGACAAAACGGCATGGGAAGGAGTGCTCTACCGGATGATGGGACGGGGAGCGCTTTGGACTGACGATGAGATCGAGAGTATGGCTACCTATCTAAGCACAGTTTTTGGACCGACATCCGGCAAGACGTCGAAGTAATGCGGGCTGGCCAAAGGAGGTTGCGATGAGAGAATTAGTCGCTCGGTACCTGTCAGAATCGATTTCTCGACGCGGTTTTCTCAAAGGACTGACCACTGCGGGCGTGTCCATCGCTGCCGCGCAGTCCATACTCGATTCCGTCTCCGCGGTTGCCCAGGCGCAAGAGGTCCGCAGGGGCGGGCCGGAAGGAGTGAAGATATTTCAAGGCACCGCGGCGGCGGCTTTCGCGGAGCAGTTGATCGCCTCGGGCGTCCAGTATGTCTTTGGCAACTCTGCCAGCGAGGATGCCGAGTTTTATGATGCGCTCGTTGACCGGTCGCAGCTTCAATACATTTTAACTCCGCATGAAGGTCCGGGCGCGGCCATGGCGGCGGGCTACGTGAAGGCTTCGGGGGAGCCCTCCATCGTGATGCAGGCGGGTTCCGTCGGTCTGATGAACGCGATGGGGCAGATGTTTAATGCTTTCAAGGAGCAGACCCCGCTGGTTTTCTATAGCTATCGGTCGGAACAAAGCGGCGCCGCAGGACGTGACGGCTTCGAAGAAGTGGCGAATCAGGAGCAGATCGTTGCGCCGCTCGCCAAATACTATTGGCTGGCCCGCCGCCCTGAAATGCTTCCTGAGACGGTGCGCCGCGCCTTTAAAGCGGCATGGACGCCTCCCTACGGTCCCACCTACGCCTCATGGCATGCCGATTTTAACCAGGCAAAGATCCGCACCGAGATTATCACGCAGGATAAAGTCGATCCGCGCATGCGGGTAAGACCGAATCCCAAGGAAATCGAACGGGCGGCCAAAGTTCTCGTTGAGGCGAAGACTCCGCTGATGATTGTCGGTGATGAAGTTTATAAAGCCAAGGCGGCGAGCAAAGCGGTCAAGCTGGCGGAGATGTTGGGCATGTCCGTGACCCAGGCAAGACAGATATTCGCCAGCTTTCCGGAGAGCCATCCCATGTGGGTCGGCGCGCTTCCCGGCGGCAGGATCGACACTCTCGCTTTTCCTAAAACCCCGGACGTGGTGATCAACGTCGGAAACAAACTCCAACATAACAGCACTGCGCCCATGGTTCCACGCCAGGTCAAGTTCATCGACTTACGGAATGATAGTTGGAGCATGGGAAACGTCATCACCACCGAGGCGCCGTTGGTTGCCGACGTCGCTTATGGCCTCGACGATCTTATGGTTGCGGTAGACGGCATGATGACACCGGCGATTAAAGCCAAGGTGCAAGAACGGAGCGAAGAAGTCCGCAAAGCGACAGAGCGCAATAAGAAGCTTAGAGCGCAGTTGGTAAAGAACCCCGACTGGAACAACAGTCCACTACTGGCGGACCGGCTGACTTACGAGGTGGCGCAATTCGCGGAAAAGGACGCCATCATCGTTCATGAAGCCGGATCCATCGGACTCCACAGTTTCGACTTTAACCCCATCGGTGGACGCGAGCTGTTTTTCTATTACGGTTCGCACCTCGGTTCCGGCGTGGGAACTGCGGCTGGGGTGAAGCTGGCCCGACCCAACCAGCAGGTGATTTGCTTAGTCGGAGACGGTTCTTTCATTTTCGGCCCGACGGCGCTCTGGAACATGGCGCGCTTGGAGCTGCCGGTAGTCACCGTGGTCTACAATAATCACGCATACGCGGGCCCGCATAGCCGTGCCATTGCAAACGTACCCGATGGACGGATGGTCGCGACCGGGAAGTTCTTCCACGATTATCTCGGCGATCCGAACATGAACATGGCGGATATCGCGAGGGGGTTCGGAGTTTCAGGAGAAAAGGTCGAATCCCCCGGGCAACTCAAAGAGGCTCTCGCCCGAGCGCGCAGGGCCACTCAGGATGGTAAGCCGTATCTCATCGACGCCGAGGTCAGGCGAACGGGCGCAGCCTGGGCGGAAAAACCGTGGACCCCGGCGATTCGAATCGCGCAGCTGCGCACGCGAAAAGTTTGATAGAATTGCGAGGGAATAAGGATATGGCGGCGCGAAGCGTCAGGCTTTTTCTGGGTATCTTTTTTTCTATGTCGCTAGCCTTTCCTTTCTCGGCTTTCTCTCAAGGAAAGCCGTTTAAAAAGATCCACGTCGGAGTTCCTTCCGTCAGCGTTGCTAACATTATCATTTATGTCACCAAAGAGGCGCGACTTTACGAGAAGTATGGGCTCGACGCCGAGGTTATTGCGATCAACGGCTCCGGCATCGCATCGAAGGCGCTGATCGGCGGAAATCTCGATATCGTGCCGGTTGCGACACCGACCGTTATCGCCGCGGATCTAGCTGGTTCGGACATGGTTATTTTGGCTCACACCATGCCCGGCGTGGTTCACGCGCTGATGGTGAAGCCTGAGATCAAACGGGTTGAGGACTTGAAGGGGAAAAAGATCGCGGTATCCAGCTTGGGTTCCCTCACGGACTTCCTGGTCCGTGCCATTGCCAAGAAAAAAAGGCTCAATCCTGACCGCGATTTGACTCTAATCCAGACCGGCAGCGACTCTGATCGCATTGTGGCGCTCAAAAGCGGCGTTGTAGACGGGGCGGCGATGTCCCACCCGGGATACGGTCGGGCCAAAAAAATGGGCTTCACCATGCTCTGGGACTCGGCGAAGGAGCTTGATTATCCCTGGATGGAAATCACGACGCGTCGGGCGAATATCAAGGCCGACCGCGAGACGATCATGAATTATATGAAAGCGCACCTCGAAGGCATCGCCCGTTTCAAGAAGGATCGTGACTTCGGCATAAAAGTGATCAAGAAGACGCTGCGGATAGATGATGACGAGTTGATTAACGAGTCTTATGACATTTTTTCCAAAATGTTCTTACCGACGCCCTATCCGAATCTAGCGGGAATGAAAGTTAGTTTCGAATACGTCGCGGCCACTCGCCCGGACGTCTGGAAGCACAAACCTGAAGAATTCGCGGACTCGAGCTTCGTCGAAGAGCTCGACAAAAGCGGGTTCATTAAAAAGCTTTACGAGAAGTAGTCTTTCCATCTCGGCAGCGCGGCAGCTTTTACTATCCATGCGAAACTCATTCATCGAAAATTCGTCAGCGCAGCGTGATCAGCACGACGCCACCCACCATCAGACTCGCGCCAACAACAATTCGCGGACTCAGGGTTTCCAGGCTGCGGAGAAATAGTCCGCTAAACAGCACCGTAAACAGCGGGGTGGTGTTGAGCAGTGGAATGATTACGGACAGATCGCCTTGTCCTATTGCGATGAAATTGGTGACTTGAGCCGACACCGCAACACAACCGGCAGCAACAAAGAAGAGAAAACTCTGGCGCGGCATGCGGAGCAGGTTCACCCTTTTCGTGAGTAGTATGAAGCTAATGAGCAACGCTAACGAGGTCGAGGTGACGATCGCCGTCGCAACGAAGGGATTGGGTAGAATTTTTAGTCCTTCTTTTCGCAAGGTCTGTGAAATCGCTGAAACCAAGCCGGCCCCCAAAGGTAAAGCCGCATCGACGAGCCGCCACTTGGCAGCACCACCTCGACTACCGGAGATGAGCCAGAGACTCCCCATGATCAGCGCAGTCCCCAGATAAACCATGATACCTGGCCGTTCGTGCAGCAGGACAACTGCGATGATGGTGGCAAAGAGAGGCTCGGCGCCGCGAAGCGGTCCCGCTCGCGCCACGCCGATGCGAGTGATGCCCTCATAGAACAGCGCGCGAGCGAATAGCGGCTGAAGGCAGCCGCTGATCAAAAAGTACACCATGGCGCGCGAGCGGAGAAAGACTAACGGTGTCGTCGCAACTAGATACGTCCAAATGCAGGTGACCGAGACGAGATAGCTCATCAGCATCGCTGCAAAGATATTCGATCGGCGCACGCCTAGGCGCACCAACACAGAATCTCCGGCCCAACCCATGGCGGAAAACATCGCGACAATTTCAGGAATCAAAGGCCTGCTCTCGTTTCGTCCGACGGGAAAAAAATCCAGCTAATCCGAGCCAACCAGAATTTGCAAGTACCACTGGCGGCGACTCCTCTTGCGAAAACAGCCTGAGCTGGCCTAGTATCGGCTTGATCGTAAACCCAAAGGGAGGATCTATGGAAAACAGTAAGGAAGTCCCAGCTCAAGTCGTGCAATTGAAAACCCAGCTCGTGAGCCAGGGTCACACCCGACACTTACTGGCTGAAACGGATCTGATGAGTTTGAGAATTCATTGCTATGCGCCGGGCATCGGAGAAAACGCGCTCCATTCCCACACCAAAGAGGATCACATTTTTCTGGTTTTAGAAGGAACGGCGCGGTTTAATACCGGCAGGGACGGAAAAAAGGAACTAAAGGCGAGCAAGCACCAAGCCGTTGTTCTGCCGGCGGGTTGCTACTATCAGTTCTGCAATTCCGGTGATACTCCGCTTGTGATGGCTCGCATCGGCGCCGGTTCGGACAAACAGGACATGCGCCTCAACCCCGATGGCACGCCAATCCCCGGCAGAACGCACGAGCAAGGCGCCGCGAAAGCGGTGCTGATTGAAGGCGCGTTCTTTGAGTGAACAAGGTCGAAACTTTACACCTGAAAATGGCGAAGCCGAGAATGTCAGCTTGAGCCACCGGAACAATCGAGCGAGAAGCACTGGGGCTGGATTCACGGAAGACAAAGCAGATTCATGACTGATTGGAGGGTAAGAGAGCGATCTTATTTTTTTTCACTGCGAGGTCGATAGTTTTAGGGCTAAAAGGCTAAAGGCAATGTCGTTCAGGAAAAAAAAGCGTGAGTTGGCCGGGCATCTCACGCGATATCTCTCATATGGGTGAATGTGTGCCGAAGCTTTCTAAGCTCCCTCATTAACAAACGCTGGCGGCGTTGATGACGCGTGAGGTGCGGTTGAAGAAGCGACTGGGGGTACATCTTGGCTCCGCATTGATCGCATTTTGCCGCTTGAAAGCTTTTATCCTCAACTAGGATTGCTTGAGAGTCGCACGTCAAAAATGGCTCCATGTTTCGTCTCCTTCTTACTGCGAATGAAGCAAGTGACATGCCATGGCGCTGCCATGTCTCAAACGTATTGAAAGAAGCGGGATTTCCTTGCGTTCTCTGAATGGTTGATTCGACTAAGGGCGACTGCTGACAACCCCGTTGTGTCAACGCCGTGCCAGGAGTGTCAGCGTGATAGTTTTAAGTTCCGAACTGTCGCCCTGAGCGCGTCGAAGGGTGGACTAATTCAAAGATATTGATCGAGGCCGAAAAAATTTGCCGCCGTGCCGCCCAGCAGATTTTCGATGTCTTGCTTGGCCAGTCCTTCGCGTGTTTCGAGCATCGTCACCGTGTTGGGGAAAGTCCCATCGGGATGAGGATAGTCGCTGCCGATCATGAGCCTACTGCTGCCGATGCGCTTGACCACGTCAGGTAGAGTAGAATCGTCTGCGCCAAGTGAAAAATAGAAGTTATTGAAGCACTCCTTTGGCCGCCTCGTTGCTCTTTCGCGGGCCGCCGGTCGCGCATCGTAAGCCATCTCCAGCCGGTCCATCAACCAGGGAATCCAGCCGACGCCGACTTCGAAGAAACCGAACTTGAGGTTGGGGAAGCGGTCGAGAACGCCGCTAAAGACGAGCGCAGAGATCGCCGTGAAAACCTCAAAAGGGAATCCCAGACAAACGTCGAGGTTAAACCTCGCAAAGCGATCCACTCCAAGTAGGGGACCGCTGTCCACGCCGTGGACAAGCAGCGGAACGCCCAGTGCTTCGATACGTTCGTAAAAAGGCCAGAGAAACTCGCCGTCGAGATCTTTGCCGTTGACGTTCTGGTAAATGATGACGGCATGAAGCCCCAGCTCCTTGATCGCGTACTCCGCTTCGGCGATGCCAAGGCGAACGTCTTGCAAGGGTGCCGTCGCGACGCCGATGAACCGGTCGGGATAACGTTTGAGTGGCCTCGCTACGGCTCTGTTAAACGAGCGACTGACACTGGCGCCCATTTGCCCGTCAACGTCATAATAAAAGGGAGCATTGTTAGGGATCAGCACTTGCCTGTCGAAGCCGTCTTGCGCCATGGCATCGATCCTTGGAGCCGCGTCGAAAACTGAAGGGGGATGGCCGTTTTCTCGCAAGGGTTTGATATGTGAGGGAACGAAGGGTTCCCTCGCTTTGTAAACGACGCGATAATTACCGGTGGGCAGCTTAACAAAATGCGGCCCGATCTCGGCGTATTTCGGATCAAGATCATCGAACGCATCCAGCGGTGTGAAGTGAGTATCGGAATCGATTCTGATCATTAGGGCACCTGTCTTTACTTTCTCATTAAGTGTTTTCCGAAGAATTTTAGTTGAGTCCTGGCGAGAAACTTATTTCAGACCAGCTTGTCGTGTCAATGAATGTCGCCGGTGCCGATAGGACGCGAATCAGATCAATTTTGCCCGAGCCAATGGTCGCTTGCGATTTCCCGCCAATGGGTGCGAATGGTCTCAAAAACATCTTTCGGTAAAGGTCCCGCTGCCAGCACGGCGGCGTTTTCGCCAAATCTTCCGGGTTTGGACGTTCCCACGATCGCCGTATGAATGCCGGGCACGCTCAAGGTGAAGCGCAGGGCGACGGCCACGCTTTCTTTTAGATCTTTTTGCAGGAAATCATATTTCAATTTCTGCAATCGATCCCAGTAGGGACGGCCATAGGAGTCACCGGGCGGGCGATTACCATTTTGCCACGCTACGTTGGCGACGGGACGTTTGGCGATGACGCCGATGTTACGCTCTAGGGCTGCAGGCAGAAGGAGATCGACAGCTTCTTGATCGGCAATGCTGACGGAGGTTTGCAACGTGTCAAAGTCGCCGCATTTGACTGCATACAGCGCTGCCTGGCCGTCGCCGCTGTAACCGATGTAGCGCGTGTAGCCGCGCTCGCGAGCGCGCTTCAGCGCTTCGATGACGTCGCCCTTGCGCAACTCCGACTCCGAACAACTGTGGAGTTGAAGCAGATCCACGTAACCGGTTTTTAACCGTTTGAGGCTGCGCTCGATGCTGCGAAGCAGCGATTCCGGCCTCCAGTCCGGATAACTCCATCCTCGCTCGTGGCCACATTTAGTGAAGAGATAGTAATCTTTGCGGCGCTTACCCACCGCCTCGCCGATCAGCTCCTCGCTGGTGGCGTAACACTCGGCCGTATCGATCACGTTGAGGCCGGCATCGAGCGCTTCATTGAGCAAGGTCTTGGCGGTTTTAACGGAGACGCGTTCATAGCCTATTTCCGATCCGCCGAAGCCGAGAACGCTTACACTCATGTCCGTTTTGCCGAATTTGCGTCTTTCCACCGCTCTCTCTCCAGCAAAATCAAAATAACATTCCCGTATCCATCCTAATCGATGGAGATCCGTTGGAAAAGACCGGCGCGTCAGGCCCCGCTTAACACTCTGTGAACGGCTTCCATGAGACGTTGCTTTCCCGGCAGGAATGTCTTTTCTAGCGCCGGGCTGGCGGGAACCGGAGCGAAGGGCGCGGCGACGCGAATGATCGGACTATCGAGATAGTAGAAAGCGGCTTCCTGAACTTTGGCCGCGATCTCAGCGCCGATGCCGCTCTGTTCGACAGCTTCATGGGCAAGGACAAGCCGCGTGGTTTTCTTGACTGACGCGACAATGCTCTCGGTATCCAGCGGGGAGAGGCTACGTGGGTCGATGACTTCCGCGGCGATACCTTCAGAGGAAAGTTCTTCCGCTGCCTCCAGAGCAGGCTGCAACATTTTAGCAAGAGCGACAATCGTTACTTGGTCACCGGCTCTCACGACGGATGCTTTGCCAATTTGAACGACGTGATCGCCGTCAGCAATTGCACCGCGTGACCAATACAGACCTCGATGCTCGATGAAGACGACCGGGTTGTCGTCGCGGATGGCGGCTTTGAGCAGCCCTTTGGCGTCGGCGGGAGTGGAGGGCATGACGACCTTCAATCCGGGCACATGAGTGATCCAGGACTCGAGGCTCTGGGAATGATGCGCGCCCATGGTGCCGCTGATGCCGCACTGGACTCGGACGGTCAATGGGATTTTGAGCTGTCCGCCGGACATGTAATGGAGCTTTGCGGCGTGATTGACGAGCTGATCCATCGCTAGAGTGATGAAATCGATAAACATGATCTCGACGACGGGACGAAGTCCCGCTGTCGCCGCGCCGATGGCGAGTCCCGTGACCGTGCCTTCGCTGATCGGTGTATTGACGACCCGGTTTTTGCCAAATGCTTCCGCCAATCCGTTGGTTACCCCGAACGGCCCGCCGAGAGCAACGTCTTCCCCGAAAAGATAGACCGATGGGTCGCGGCTCATCTCCTCGTGTAATCCCGAGCGAATCGCTTCCAGATAGGTTTGCTGTGGCATAGTTACAACGTCTTGTTAGGCAAAGCCGAAGGAACTCTCCATCGGGCGAGACCCTTTGCCGGCGCTCAGAGTGACAGGGAAGAGCGTTGTCATGGTCGTATCCATTGTGTCATTCCGGCCAACCCCGGATCAGAGTCCGGGGTAGCGCGAGCCGGAATCCAGGAACTTCAACACAAGCCTGGATTGCCGCTTCCGCGGCAATGACGGAAATCGCACATCGACTTTTAAACGAACTTCATCGGGCTGAGTCGTGCTGCTTGTAAGGCAAATGGTTACCATTACGCTGTCACTTGGCTGTCGACTTCTTCGGGCGCCGGCCATGGGGAGGAAAGAGCGAACTCGGCCGCCTTTTCGGTGCGGTCGCGGGCCTCGGCTTCGATGGCTTCGATCTCTTTGTCGGATATCTTTTTTCGACGTTTAAGCTCACGGGTAAAGCGAGCGACAGGATCTTTTTTCTTCCATTCGGCGAGCTCCGATAGCTCGCGGTACTTTGCCGGATCACCTTCGTAATGACCGCGCAAGCGATGAGTCAGGCATTCGACAAACGTCGGTCCCTTGCCAGCGCGCGCCTGTTTTAGAGCTTTGCCGATCGCATCATGCACCGCTAAAAGATCGTTGCCGTCGACGGTGCGGCTCGGAATCCCGTACGTCTTGGCGTGCTCGGCCAACCGTTCGACTTTAGTGTGAGCCGACAGCGGAGTGAATTCTGCGTAGCCGTTATTCTCGCAGACAAAGATCACTGGTAGCCGCCATAAGCTGGCGATGTTGAGGGATTCGTGAAACGCGCCGGCCTGTCCGGCACCGTCACCGAAAAAGACGACTGCGACTTGTCCTTTGCTTCGCTCCTTTGCGGCAAACGCCGCTCCTAAAGCAAGCGGGATCGTGCCGCCGACAACGCCGGTGGCCGTGACGAAGCCTGCATCCATGGCGACGATATGCATCGAACCGCCCTTGCCTGCGCAGTAACCAGTCGCGCGGCCGGCGATCTCCGCCATCAGTCGATTGATGTCCGCTCCTTTGGCGATGGCATGGCCGTGAGAACGATGGCTACCGAAGACATAATCGTCTTGTCTGAGTTGAGCACAGGTTCCAACCGCCACCGCCTCTTGGCCGATTCCGAGATGCAGCAAGCCGACAATCTCCCGCGCGGCATAAAGCGCAGAAACTTTCTCCTCGAACGCACGAATGAGGTACATGTTGCGCAGGAGGGACACAAATTCCTTCTGATTTTGCGCTTTTTTTGCCATGGGTTCTCGACCGGAAGGAAGCAATAGTCGCGAGCGACTAGCGGAGGACTGCGCGGATAGCTTCGATAATCCGATCTTCTCTCGGACCGATGTACTCTTCCAGAGGCGGGCTATAGGGAACCGGCACGTCGAGCGTGGCGACGCGGCGGACTGGCGCTTTGAGCTTGTCGAAACCGCTTTCAGCGATGCGTGCCGCGATCTCCGCGGCAACCCCGCAGCTCTGGTGCGTTTCATCGACGATGACGACGCGGCCGGTTTTTTCCACCGATGACATGAGCGTCGCCATATCAAAGGGCACCAAGGTGCGCGGGTCCACGACTTCCACGCTAATTTTCTCCCCAGCCAGCTTGTCGGCAACTTGCAAGCAACGCTGCACCATGTAGGAGGTGGAGATCACCGTGACGTCGTTGCCTTTGCGCTTGATATCGGCTTGACCAAAGCGAATCGGCGAGTCGTTGTCAGGCACTTCGCCACGGATCTCCAAAAGCTGCACGTGATCGACAAAGATCGTCGGGTTATCGCTGGCGACGGCAGTTTTGAGGAGTCCCTTCACATCTCTTGGAGAAGAGGGCAGGACGATCTCAAGTCCTGGATTGTTCCAAAGCATCGCTTGCGGGCTGGCGGAGTGCTGCGCGGCGCCGCCGCCGCGGAGGCCGTGAAAGAGGTGGAAAACCACGGGCACACGGGTTTGCCCGGCCGACATGGAAAAAGCATTGGCGGCTTCGTTGCAGACTTGTGGCCAGCCTTCGAAAATGAAACTGCCGGTGCTGATGTCGACAATCGGCCTGAGGCCTGCCATCGCGGCGCCGGTAGCCAGACCGCAGAAGCCGAGTTCAGATATCGGCGGCGATTTCATGCGGTCACCATATTTTTTCACGAGGTCCTGAAAGACGTGACGGTGCGGGCTCAAACTTAAGAAAGTACCGTTGATCAGATGCACGCGCTCATCGGCGGCCATGATTTCATGCAAGGCTTCGAACTTGGCTTCGTAGTAGGCAAGCTCTCTCATAATTGACTCAGGCAAAATAATCCTTTGCCGCCTCTTCGGGCTTCGGATATGGACTCGACACGGCGACCTTCACCGCTTCATCGATCTCTGCTTTGACTTTTCTATCGATCGCAGCAATCTCTTCACGCGTGGCTTGCTTCGCTTCGACCAGCTCCCGAGTGTAGATCAATAGCGGATCGCACGAGCGATACCACTCGCGCACTTTTTCCGGAACGGCATTAACGTCCCAGGCCAGCGACGCGTTGGTATTCTGCAATACCACCGGCCAGTTGCTTTCACTGCCGGGCCAGCGCACGGTTTGCGCCTCGATGAACTGCGGCCCTTCACCGCGGCGAATCTTTTCGACCGCTTGTGAAATGGTGGCATGAACCGTGCCCGAATCGAGGCCATCAACCTGCTGCGCCGGAACTTTGTACGCTTTGGGAAGGTCGGTCAGCGGATGGGCCGCCATCGTCGATGACTGCGCGGCGCCCGTGGCCCGACCGGCGCCGTATTTGCCGTTGTTCTCGCAGAGAAACAGCACAGGAAGCTTCCAAAGCGATGCCAGATTGAAGGCCTCGGGGGCAGCGCCTTCTTCCAACGCGCCGTCGCCGAAGAGGCAAACGGTGATGCGGCCGTTCTTCAGCGCCTTCGACGCGTATGCCGCGCCGGTGGCGAGTGGAATGATACCGGCGACGACGGCAGAAGTATGGAGAAAACCCAATGAAGGAACAACGGTATGAAACGATCCGCCCTTGCCTTTGTTATAGCCGTCGGCGCGCCCCAAGATTTCCGCGCAGAGTTTCTTCGGATCGGCGCCGCGGGCGAGCAGATGGCCATGATTCCTGTGCGTGGTGAAAAGATAATCGTCCGCTCTGAGACACGAGAGCGCGGGAACTCCGGTGGCTTCTTGGCCGATGTAAAGATGATAATGTCCGCCGAAAACTCCTTTGTCGTGGAGCGGAACCAAACTCTCTTCGAAGTGGCGAATGACGAACATCCGGCGGCAAAAATCCAGCAGGGTGTCTCGGGCTACTTTGGGCAACATGATGGTTTTTGACTTATTCAAAACGGTAGAGTTTGTCAACGTTGGCGTTTTACATTGACAAGTCTCGAAAGTCAGGACTATATGCCAACAGAGATGCTCTGAACTGGGGTATTTATGATTCACCGTCGATTCATGTTGTCGTTGATGCTTCTTGGAGCCCTTGCTTTATCATCGACGAGCTTTGCCCAGAGTAAAGGACTGAAGAAGATCCACGTCGGTGTCCCCGCCGTCAGCATGGGCAATATGATTATTTTTTTCACTCAGGAGGCGAAGCTCTTTGAAAAGCACGGTCTCGACGCGGATGTCGTCGTTATGCAAGGCTCCGGCATAGCTTCCAGGGCTCTCGTCGCAGGCAGCGTGGCGATCTCGCCGATCACTACTCCGGCGGTTATGAGTGCGGTGCTGGCGGGCTCCGACATGGTGATCTTGGCCCACACGATGCCCGGGGTCATTCAATCGCTCATGGTGCGGCCCGACATCAAGAAAACGGAAGATCTCAAAGGAAAAACCATTGGGGTCACAACGTTCGGCTCGCTCGCGGATTTTCTCGTGCGCCATCTTGCCAGAATAAAGGGGCTCAATCCGGATAAAGATTTTGCGCTCCTGCAGATCGGCACCGACTCGGAGCGACTGCTCGCTCTGAAGCTGGGTAAGATTCCGGCGGCAACCCTAGGACACCCGCAATTCATCCTCGCCCAGAGAGCGGGCTTTACGTTGCTCTGGGATTTTTTCAAAGAAGTCGAGTATCCCTGGAGCGAGATTGCAACGACGCGCTCCCAAATTCAACGCGATCGCGACCTGGTGATGCGATATATGCGAGCCCACCTTGAGGGGATTGCGCTTTTCAAAAAGGATCCTGAATTCGCCAAGAAGGTGATCAAGAAAACACTTCGCTTGGACGACGATTCGTTGGCCCAGGAGTCATGGGAGCTGTTCGCCAAATACCGGCTGCCCGCTCCCTACCCTAATACAAAGGGAATGAAGACTAGCTACGAATACGTCGCACTGACGCGGCCGGATGTCTATAAACACAAGCCAGAGGAGTTCGTGGATCCGAGTTTTGTCGAGGAGCTCGATAAAGGCGGGTTTATCAAGAAGCTGTATGAAAAATGATAAAGTTCAGTGGCGTTGTCGGCCAACCGTAGTGAGTTTGCAATGAATCAGGACGAGTACATTCAAAATCGAGTTGATCGCCAAATCGATTGGTACAACCGGAAGAGCGAGAATAATCAGCAATGGTTCAGGTTGCTGCGGATTGTGGAAATTGTTGCTGCAGCTGCGATCCCTTTGCTAGCGGCGTACGCGGACACAATCGCTCCCATTAAGCTCATCGTCGGCGGTCTTGGACTCCTAGTCGCAGTCATAGCCGGCGTCCTCGGTGTGTACCAATTTCAAGAGCTGTGGACCGGTTACCGAACTACCTGTGAGGCATTGAAGCAAGAAAAATATCTATTTCTTACCAAAACTCCGCCATACGACCAGGGTGATCCGTTTCCTCTCTTCGTCCAGCGTATCGAAAATACCATTTCTAAAGAACACGCGAATTGGTCGCAATATATGCGCGTAAGAGGAAAGGAAGCGGATCAAACCTGAGCCAAATTGGTCCGGTTCATAGTTAACACCGCCGCGCCCCGTATCTTTCCGGAGCGCAGACGGGCCAAAGCTTCGTTCGCCTCTTCTAACGGAAAAGTTTGAACTTCAGTGCTGACCGGAACTTTTGGCGCCAAGGCGAGAAATTCTTCGCCGTCACGGCGCGTAAGATTGGCGACGGAACAAATCGAGCGCTCTTCCCATAAGATTTCGTAAGGAAAGGACGGAATATCGCTCATATGGATGCCGCCGCAGACGACGATGCCTCCTTTGGTGACGGCCTTCAAAGCGAGCGGCACAAGATCCCCAACAGGAGCGAAGATGATTGCGGCATCGAGTTTTGTTGGCGGCAATTCGTTCGAACCGCCAGCCCAAACCGAACCGAGTTCGATTGCAAACTTCTCCGCTTCCTTGTCCCCCGGACGCGTGAAGGCGTAGATCTCGCGCTTCTGATAACGCGCGACTTGCGCGATGATGTGCGCTGCCGCGCCGAATCCGTAAATACCTAGCCGTTTGCCATTTCCGGCCTTCACCAGACTCCGGTATCCGATCAGCCCTGCGCATAAGAGGGGTGCCGCTGCCGCATCGCTATAGGTATCCGGGATCGGAAAACAGAAGCGCTGATCGGCCACTGTGTATTCCGCGTAGCCGCCGTCGAGTGTGTAACCTGTGAAGCGGGCCTGATCGCATAGATTCTCCTGCCCTGCACGGCAGTATGAGCAAACGTCGCAACTCCAACCCAGCCACGGAATGCCGACACGATCGCCGATCTTGAAGCGTTGTACGTCCTGGCCTTTTGCTTCGATCGTACCCACGATTTCGTGCCCGGGGATGAGGGGAAGTTTGGGTTGAGTCAGCTCGCCATCGACCACATGAAGATCAGTTCTGCAAACCGCGCAGGCGCGCACACGGATCAGTAACTGACCGGCACCAAGTCCAGGTACCGGCAGTTCTGCTTTGCGCAGGGGTTCACCGGGTTTTTCCAACTGCATGGCGCGCATGGTCATTAGGTTCTTTTTATCGGCAATTTGTCTAGAAAAGCAATCCGGGAAATTTTATGAGACTCCAGTAAACGATCTCCAGAGTTGCGCTATGCCGATCAATATCATTAACTAAAACTAGAGAAATTTTTGGAGCGGATATTAAGCAGAGGGTTTCGTCATGATTCGTAAACTCGCGTCAGGGGAATATCGGTTATATTCCAAGAAGAAGGATTCTAAGACCGGGAAGCGCAAGAACCTCGGGACGTTTAAAACACGCGCTGCCGCCGAGAGACATGAACGGGCGGTGCAGTATTTTAAGCGGCGCGGCTAGGATTAATCCGAGCGGTCTCCACTAATTTCGACATCTGTGAGTCGGCGAGCTGGATATATGGCCCGTCAATCCAAATCAATATCCTTCAGCGGCTTCGTGATCGGCTCTTCTTTGGCCTTCTTCAGCAGTTCCTGAAATTTAGCCTCCAGCACCTTTGACTTGTTTTTTTCCGCTTCGACGATCTGCTGAATCTTCTCGTCACGGCGAGTCGCTTCCTGTTGCAGATGTTTTCCCACATCCTTCATTTGTGCGACAACCTGTGGCTTGGGAGGAAGCTTATGATCCAAGATGGCAGGGAGGGACGGATCGATTGTTAAGATCGCATCGCAGCAAGGGCAGATCAGCTGGATGGTGATGGATTTTTGCTCGCTCACAACGCCTCCAATTTCAAACTAGCCTCTTAGCTCAATCTGCTCGCCGTCGGGTCCGCCGAAAACGACACGGCGCCAGCCGGTTTCTCTGGGCTCGCGCGCGGCAGTGTCGTGGGGCGGGCGAACCAGCCGCACGCCTTGTTTCTGAAGATCCTCGACTGTTTCGGCGAAGTTGTCCGTTTCCAAGCAGAAATGAAAGCCGGCCACGGCGCCGTCGGATTTGTGAGTCAATTCCAAGACGGTGTCGCCGAGTTTCAGATAGGCGATCTGCAATCCGCCCGTGGCGGCGTGCTGAAAATACTTTTTGAAGCCGAAGTGTTTTTCGTAGAAGGCAACGGAGCGATTGAGATCGCTGACGTGGATGGCGACGTGGTCGATGCGCTTGAACATGACGTTCTCCTTCAGCTAGCAAAGCATAGGCTTTTAGGGTGTGAATTTGCAAGCTCCTGACCGAGTGTGAAAAAGCTGCGGCAGAAGGTAAAATGCGTGGCGGTCGTCCTATGCCTATCTATCGCCTTGTAGAAGAGCTGGTCTTTCCACCGCCAGAGTATGCCGATCCCAGCGGGCTATTGGCGGTCGGCGGCGACCTGTCGAACGAGCGGCTTTTGGAAGCCTATCGCGTGGGGATTTTTCCCTGGTATTCGGAGGACCAGCCGATACTTTGGTGGTCGCCCGATCCCCGTTTGGTCCTTGAACTCGGAGATTTCAAAATTTCCCGAAGCCTGCGCAAAACTCTCAAGAAGGGAATTTTTCAGGTCACCTTCGATCGCGCGTTCGATGAGGTGATTCAAGCCTGTGCATCGGTCCCGCGCGAAGGGCAGAGCGGTACTTGGATTACCCAGGAGATGCAGGCGGCCTATATCCATCTCCATGGTCTCGGATATGCCCATTCCATTGAAAGTTGGTTTCAAGAGGAATTGGTGGGCGGCCTCTACGGAATTTCCCTGGGGAAGGCATTCTTTGGCGAATCGATGTTTCATCGCCAGACCGACGCGTCAAAGGTCGCCTTAGCGGCCCTCGTGGAGAAGTTAAAAGGCTGGGATTTTCACTTCATTGACGCGCAAATGACCACGGATCACATGATGAGTCTCGGCGCGAAAGAGATGTCGCGCCGCATTTTTCTCAAACGGTTGCAAGGAGCGCTACGTCATCCCACCAAGCGAGGCAAATGGCGCGCGGGCGAGTAGGCGCGCTCCGGTGGAAGGAATCTGACGATTATCTTCCCTGCGCTTCCTTGTAAACGGCGTCAATAAAGCCGTTTTTTTCGAGCTCTTCAACCAAACTCGCATCGACAACATCCTGCGCCGTGAGCTTCGCCACTTTGGGATTAAATTTCGCAAGAAAATTGATCAAGGAGTTGACGCCCTCGTTGGTGGGATAAGGTTTGCGAATATTCAGCGCGTAGCCTCTCAGCGACTTGTATGCATCGTCGATCTTAGACGGATCGTCGAACTTGAGATATTTCCCCAGGACCCGCTTCACTTCAGAGCTGTTTCGTTCTTGCGCGATGAAAGCGATTCCCTCGATGATGCCTCTCACGGCCTTCAGCGCCGTGTCACGATGCTTTGCCAGATAGGCTTTGCTGCTATCCAGCGACTCATGCTGGTACGGGATGCCGAATTTTCCGAGATACCCGAGGTCTTTGTATCCTTCTTTGAGCATGAACGGCACGAAGGCGGGATCCACCACGGTAGCATCGATGGCTCCGACCCGGAGCCCGGCGACCCGAGTCGTCATCGTTCCACTCTGAACAAACGTGATATGGTCGCGCTTGGCGTCGAGCTTGAAATGGTCCAGGGCGATCTCGGCCGCCGCGTGCGATGAGCTGCCGATGCGGCTGACACCGATTCTCTTCCCCTTGAGGTCAGCGAGGTCTTTGACCTGCTTCGTGGAGACCATGTTGTACTCCAGCGAGTTCACCAGGCCCATGATGATCGTTTCGCCCGATCCCGACGCATTGGAGATGATGGCCGGCGCGCCGGCATTGTCGGCGATGCCGATTTCACCGGAGGCTAGCGCTTGGGAAGTTAACGTGCCGCTCTCGATCAAAATGATCTCAGCGTCGAGGCCATGCTTTTTAAAAAAAGCCTTTTCGCGCGGAATCCACAGGAACGCCGTGCTCGGGCTCAGCGCTGAGTAGCTCAGCCTGATTTTCTCCTGAGCCGACGTGGAGTGGGTAAGGCCGATCAGGAGCGCGATAGTAAAAACGGTTTCAAGGAATTTGGGTCTTAACCTCACCATCTTTACCTCCTTTGAATTGTGAAGCCAATCCAGGTCGCGCGATAACGAATCATTGCCTGTCAAGCTCATTCGGTTTGCCGCTCAGCCAACGGTTTCCACTCGCAGAACGAGCTCCTCAAGAGATTTTTCTGAGGGAAATTCAAAAGCCAAAAGGAGCAAGCTCAGCCCGGACAGCAAATATTGGTCGAGGAGATAATGGCCAACCAAAGCCAATACCAGGCCATAAACGGCGATGGCTTCGATGATGGCGAAAAGAACGACCTTGCGAGTGACATAGGTTGAGACGACGGCGGCAGCGCGCTCTTCGAGCGCTCCTTTGTGTTCTTCCAAGGCGCGAAAAAGCTTTGTCTTTTGCGATTCAGCAAACATCGCTTCCGACGTGACGTAGCGTTTTTTCCAGTAGGCGTAATAGCCCAGATCGACAACGACGAGCGCCCATAGCACGATTCTCAACGTTTCTGCGACGGAAAAGCCGCGGGCGAACCGTGGATTGGCCAGCACGTGCTCAGCGATCACAATGTAGATGACAATCGAAATCATGAAGCAGCTCCAGAGAATGACGGCTGCTCCGCGCTGGTCCATGAGGATTTGTTTGAATTCGGGTCGAATCATGAACAGTTCCTTCCGGGCTTCTTACCATAATATCTCCGTCGATGTCTTGCATGGTGGGAGTAACCTTGTAGCGGGGAATTGGCGGTGCTATATGGGCTGCAGGATTCGATTGAATGGGAGACCGAAATGGCTCAGTTCGACATCGTGATTCACGGCGGCAGACTGATAGACGGCACAGGGAATCCCTGGTTCTACGGCGATCTCGCCATCAAAGACGGCAAAATCGCCAGCATCGGCAGAATAAACCCTGAGTCAGGCCAGCGGGCGATCTCCGCCAAGGGAGACGTGGTTACGCCGGGCTATATCGACATGCATACCCATAGTGACCAGCCGTTGATCGCCGACGGCAATGCCGAGAGCAAAGTGCGGCAGGGCGTGACACTCGATATTATCGGAGAGAGCGAAACCGTGGCCCCGTTAGAAGGTGCCCTGTTGGAAGAATACCGACTCGAGCATCGGCGGCGAAACGGAATCGAGACCGATTGGAGTACCTTCACCGGCTATTTCGAAAAAGTCATGAACGGCGGCATCTCCATCAACGTCGCCTCGGGCGTTTCGCCCCAGCAGGTCAAGCGGGTAGTTGTCGGATTCGATGAGAGACCGGCAAGCGCTGCCGAGCGGGAGAAGATGAATCGCTTCGTCGCGCAAGCGATGGAAGAGGGGGCGCTCGGCCTCACCGCGGCGTGGCACGCAAGAGGCCCCGAGTATCCCGATGAAGTCGTCGACATGGCGAAGGTGGTTCGGCGTTACGGCGGCTACTACGGAGTTCACTTGGGCAGCGAGGGTTTCGATATCATGGAAGAGCTGGAAAAGACGCTGCGTATCGCCCGGGAGTCGGCCATTCCGGTGCACGTCTATCATCTCAAGATGCGAGCGAAGAGCAATTGGGGCCGGATACGCCAGGTGATCGAGCAAATCGAAGAAGCGCGGCGCGAGGGGATTGAGATTACCGCGAACCAATATCCCTACACGGCTATGCAACATCCGTGGCGGCGGCTGTTTCCGCGATGGGTGCAAGACGCGCCGCTCAACGAGACGATTTCACAATTCAAGAAGACAGCGTTCCGCGAAAGGGTGATAAAAGATCCGGAGTTCGATCAGTACGTCAATGAGCACGGTGGCTGGGAAGGCATCGTCGCGGCGCGTGTGGACACGGAGAGCCTAAAACCCTTCGAAGGGAAAACCATCGCGGAGATCGCCAAGATGCGCGGACAGGATCCGCTCAGTGCGTGCTTCGACATGATTTATGAAGAGGGGATGTTTATTCACGGCGTACACCACACAATGTCCGAAGATGACGTCAAGACGGTGATGCGGGTGCCGTGGGTGTCGATCGGTTCCGACGGCAGCGCGCTGAATTTAAAATACCCCGGCAAGCCGCATCCGCGGAGCTTCGGCACCAATCCGCGCGTGCTAGGGAAGTACACGAGAGAGGAAAAGGTTCTTCAGCTCGAAGACTCGATTCGCAAAATGACTTCGTTGCCCGCCCAGGTTCTTGGACTCAAAGATCGAGGGATACTCAAAGAAGGTTACTGGGCCGACGTTGTCGTGTTCGACCCCGATACGGTGGCCGACACGGCGACCTATGATAATCCGAAGCAGTATCCGAAGGGGATCGATTACGTCTTGGTCAACGGCACCGTAGTGATCGACGGCGGCCAGCACACCGGCGCGCGTCCAGGGAGAGTCATCTACGGACCGGGGAAAGTCAATTAACCGAGTTATCGTGAGTCCTACGTCCGCCGCCTCCCGCCTCGCTCCCCGGGATGCGGACAACATGTTGCCGAACGGATTCGGCGTTGACAGCAATTTTGGGATTCGATAGCGTCACGATGCTTGCAGTACAACCGAAATATCCGCGGTGCAAAAATCGGAGGGAACGATGGAAGGGGCTAAGCCGGTTGAGAGCGGCAAAGTTAAAGTAAACGACGTTAATCTTTATTACGAACTATACGGCGAGGGAGATCCCTTGGTGCTCATAGCTGGCACGGGTATCAGCTGCGCGCCCTGGCGCGTCTTTCAGGTGCCGGAGTTTTCCAAACATTATCAGGTGCTGATCTACGACCATCGGGGATTGGGCCGAAGCGACAAGCCGGATGTTCCTTATACAACCCAACTCTTTGCCAAAGACTGCGTCGGACTGATGGATGCTCTCGGCATTAGACGCGCCCATATCATGGGCCATTCCATGGGGGCTCGGGTCGCCCAATGGATCGCGCTCGACTATCCGGAAAAAGTCCGTAGCCTGGTTCTCTCCGGGCCGGGATCGGGGAAATACAGTGATAAGCTTCAAGACTATCCGCGCGGCATTCCGCTGGACGCCGCTCTCGAGATCATCGAAAAGGGTTATGAGAAATACCAGCACGATCATTGGGGACCAGGGTTCATGTTCACAGACCAATTCATGAAAGAGCATCCGGAGGTGGTAAAGAAGTTCCAGGAACTCATCGTCGAAGAAGTTCCGCCGCTCAAGTGTTATCTGCGTCACGTTATCGCCCGGCAATGCCACGAGACCACGGATCTATTACCTAAAATCAAAGCGCCCACGCTGGTTATCGTCGGCAGCAAAGATACTCACGAAGGGGGAACCGGCAGTCACGTGGAATCCGCCAAAGTGCTCGGTGAGAAGATTCCCAACGCCGAGTTGGTGTTGGTCGAAGGCGGAAGACACGGCTACTTGCGCGAGATGCCGGATAAGGGGCATCCGCCGATACTGGATTTTTTGCGGCGCCACTGAGCCAACACAGACAAAGCGCGAATTATTTGAGAAACGAACCATGAACAAACAAGAAATCATTGACAAGCATCGGAAATATCTCTTCTCCTGTGTGGCCACTTATTACGACGAGCCGTTGGTGGTGGATCACGCCAAAGACAACTACGTTTACGATATCGACGGCAAGGAATATCTCGATTTCTTCGGCGGCATTCTCACCGTCAGCGTCGGCCATTGCAACGAGAAGGTCACCAAGGCCATCGAGGAGCAGACCCACAAGCTACAGCATGCCTCGACCCTGTATCCGAATGAGCCCCATGTTCGCCTGGCCGAGAAACTGGCGCAGATCACACCGGGACGGCTGCAAAAATCTTTCTTCACCAATAGCGGCACCGAGGCGAATGAGACCGCGGTCTTGATTGCTCAGCTCTACACCAAGTGTCAGGACGTGATTGCGCTGCGCCACAGCTACAGTGGCCGTTCATATATGGCTTTGAGCCTTACCGGCAATGCCTCGTGGAGAATTGCGCCCACGACGGTTCCCGGCATCCATCACATTCCTAACGCATACTGCTACCGCTGCCCATTCGGGTTGACCTATCCGAGTTGCGATCTCAAGTGCGCCAAAGATTTAGAGGAGGCCATTCAGACGCAGACGCAAGGGCGTGTCGCCGCGCTTATCGCGGAGCCGATTCAGGGCGTCGGCGGCTACATCACGCCTCCCAAAGAATACTTCAAGGAAATTGTCTCTATTCTGAAAAAGTACGGTGGGCTGCTCATCTCCGATGAAGTTCAGACGGGTTGGGGTCGCACCGGCGGCAAGATGTTCGGCATAGAGCAATGGGGCGTGGAGCCCGATATTATGACCTTTGCCAAAGGCATGGCCAATGGCGTGCCCATCGGCGCGACCATCGCTACGCCCGAGGTGGCGGACAGCATCAAAGGGATGACCATCTCTACCTTTGGCGGCAATCCGGTGACGGCTGCAGCGGCGCTTGCGACGATTCAGGTCGTCGAAGAAGAAAATCTCGTCGAGAACGCTCGCGTGATGGGGAAACGGTTGAGAGATGGGCTCGAAGCTCTCAAGCAAAAGTATCCCGTCGTCGGGGACGTTCGGGGAATGGGACTCATGCAGGCGATGGAGCTCGTGGGCGACAATAAAAAGCCGGACACCGAATCGCTGAAGCGGCTCTTCGAGGCGACCAAAAAACACGGCTTGCTCATCGGCAAAGGTGGGCTTATGGGCAACGTGGTCCGCATCGCGCCGCCACTGAACGTAACTAAAGATCAGATCGACCAGGCGCTGAAAGTTTTGGATCAATCCTTTGCGCAACTCGGTCACTAGCCCCCTCTTGCATCTCCCCCGTCGCGGGGGAGAGAAGAGAGGGGGCTCGAACCGTTGGTGTAAATGCATTCCGTCGGAGATTTTTTCGCTGCTTGGAAAATTTGCGCAGTGGAGACAACTTTGAAGTCTAGTAGTAGAGATTCTTCGGCTAACGCCTCAGAATGACATTGCGACATACTCTTAAAGGGGATGAACGGGATTTAGCTTTTACCGCGACTTCGGATAGCGCACTTCCCACGTTTCGACTTTAAACGCGCACAAACATGATCGGACGCCGCCTTATCGGTGCCATACCGGTTCTCCTGGGCATTTCGTTTTTAGTTTTCCTGCTGATGCACCTCGCGCCCGGTGATCCGGTCGTGCTCCTTTTGGGCGATGATGCCACGCCGGCCGATGTGGCGCGCGTGCGGCACGAATGGGGACTGGACCAATCGTTGCCGGTTCAATACTGGCAGTTCGTCTCGCGCGCCATGGTCGGAGATTTCGGCCAGTCGCTCAAATTCGGCGAACCGGTTCTCAATCTCGTTTTCGAGCGTCTGCCTGCGACCGTCGAACTCGCGGTCGTGAGCTTGCTCGTAGCGATTCTGATTTCCATCCCGATCGGCGTTTATTCGGCAATTAAACGGGACACTCTGATTGACCATGCCGGGACAGGGATGGCGCTGATCGGCGTCTCTTTGCCTAACTTTTGGTTGGGTATCATGCTGATCTATTTTCTCGGCGGGCAATGGAATCTGCTCCCGGTGGCCGGCCGGATCGAATATGGCATCGAGGTCAAACCGATCACCCATCTGTATCTCGTGGACAGCCTGATTACCGGCAACTTGACGGCTTTCTGGAGCGTATTACAGCATCTCATGATGCCGGCCGTGACCTTGGGCACCGCGCTCGCGGCGATTGTGACGCGGATTACCCGCTCGAGTGTGCTCGAGGTCATGCGCCAGGAGTACGTCATGACGGCACGGGCGAAAGGACTCAGTGAACGCGTCGTGGTCTGGCGCCATATCCTACGTAACGCCCTTATCACCGTGATCACGATCCTCGGTTTGCAGCTGGGGGCGCTTTTGAATGGATCGGTGATCACGGAAACGGTTTTTTCTTACCCGGGAATCGGCGATTTGCTGATTCAGTCGATTTCCGTGCGCGATTACCGTTTAACTCAAGTTCTGATCTTGTTCTTCGGCATTATCTACTTTGTCGTCAACATGTTGGTGGACGTTCTCTACACGTTGGTCGACCCCAGGATAAAGCTCTAATGGTGAGATTCCGTCACTTGAAGGTGTTCATGGGTGGATGCATCCTCGCTACCCTTTTCATCTGCGGGGTGGCCGCTCCGCTTCTCGCTCCCTTCAATCCGCAGGAGCAAAGGCTCGAAACGCGTCTTCAAGCGCCTGCCTGGATGGGCGGCCAGTCGGCCGCAAACTGGCTCGGGACCGACAATCTCGGCCGCGATATCTTGAGCCGGATCATTTATGGCTCGCGTATTTCTCTGTTGGTGGGCGTGACGACGGTGATTCTTGCGGGCCTCGTCGGATGCTTTTTGGGCGCCATCGCCGGCTACTTCGGCAACGGAACCGATGAAGCGGTCAGCAAGGTGACGGAGATTTTTTTAGCCTTTCCTTTTCTCCTCCTCGCCATCGCGCTGATGGCCTTCCTTGGACAGGGCGTCATCAATATTATTTTGGCCCTGATGATGAGCCGATGGGTACAGTACTGCCGGGTTGTGCGCGGTGAGGTATTGTCTCTAAAGCAACGCGACTTCGTTACTGCGGCCAAGGCCCTGGGAGGCAAGGACTTTTATATTCTCCTCAAGCACGTCGTGCCGAATACTCTCGCAAGCATTACCGTGGTTGCGACGTTCGCCATGGCCATCGTCATTATTTCCGAAGCGAGCTTGAGTTTTCTCGGCCTCGGCGTCCCTGCTAGCATTCCAACCTGGGGCTCGATGCTTAACGAGGGCAGAAGTTATATGAACCGCGCTCCCTGGCTCACTATTTTTCCAGGGCTCGCGATCTTCATTACGGTTTTCGGCATCAATCTGCTCGGGGATGGCCTGCGGGACATGTTTGATCCGAAATTGAGGCGACAGTAAAAGGAAACATTCATAGTGCGTTAAAGGAGCACTCCATGGCAAAAAAAATCCCGGCCAGCAGCCGGAGAGACTTTCTCAGGCGGGCTGCAGCCTTAAGCGTAGGCGCCGTTGTCGGGCCCTACATCGCTCGCGATGCTTTCGCTGCTTCCAGAGATCGGATCACGATTTATCATTCGAGCGTTGCCGATTCTTTGCATCCCTATAAACACAGCTCAAGCCCCATCTATGGTCAGTGGCAACACATCATGGAGCCCCTCGTGGAATACGATTACAAGCGTAAAGATTACGTCGGCATACTCGCCGAGTCGTGGGAGTTCCAGGGCAAGCGCTGGGTGATGCATTTAAAAAAAGGCATCAAATTTCACAACGGCGCGCCGCTCACCTCTAAAGACGTGGCCTTTTCGATCGAGCGGATGAGGGACGAAAAAGGGGGCAGCCTGCAGGCATCCAATTTCAAGGATGTCACGGAGGTGCAAACTCCCGATGATCACACCGTCATCTTCGTGACCAAGCAACCGCTGGCTGTGTTTTTGGATCGTCTGGAGAACCGTTTCATTATTAGTAAACTGGCGGCGGATAAGCACGGTGATCAGATGGACCAGAATCCGATCGGCACCGGACCGTACAAATACGTGAGCTATCAAAGAGGCGGAAATTTTGTTTTTACCCGGAACGATGACTATTGGGGCGGGAAGGCAAATATCAAGGAAATCGTCTTTAAGAAAGTCACCGAGGATGCGGCGCGTCTTGCGGCGCTCGAGTCAGGCCAGGCGGACCTCATCAACAACATACCGGTCCATGAAGTGGCGCGGCTGCAGCGCCATCCGCGCGTCAAAATCGAGAAGATCGAAGGGCTCAGGATGTTTTTTCTGGCTTTCAATGTCGCTCACAAACCGTTCGATAATAAGCTCGTTCGCCAGGCTGTCAACTATTCCGTGGATGCCCCGGCCATTATCAAGAATATATTCGACGGTATCGGTTACGCGATCAATGGCCCGGTGGGCGCCAATGTCCTCGGTGCCGATCCCAAGTTCAAACGGTATCCGTACGATCCCAAGAAGGCCAAAGAGCTTCTGGCTCAGGCCGGTTACCCTAACGGCTGCGACATCCAACTTTATTATTCTGCGGGCCGCTATCCGAAGGACACGGAGGTCTGCCAGGTCGTTGCCGCGCAGATGGTGAAGGGCGGTTTTCGAGTGGAGCTGATCTCTCAGGAGTGGGCGATTTTTTGGGAAACCAGCGGCGTGAATGGCGGCAAGCTACCATTTTACTACATCGGCCGTGGCTCGCTCACCGACGCGGACACGCTGTACGACCAGTACTTCAGGACGGGCACGACCAAGCGCTCGAATTATAGCAATCCGGAATTGGACAAACTCATCGAGGAGCAACAGAAGACGCCCGATTTCAAGAAACGGACCGCCATACTGCAGCAGGCCGGGAAAATTATTATGGACGAGGCTCCTTTCGTTCCTTTGTATAACCTCGCGGACATTTACGGCGTCACAAAGAACGTGAGCTGGAAGGTGAGGCCCGACGAGAAAGTGCTCGCTTGGGACATGAAGATCACGTGACAAAAAGGCGCGGTAGAAAAGTTCGTCGATAATGACGATGGAGGTCTCTATGCGTTCACATGGAATGGATCGCAGAACCTTCTTGAAGCGAGGAGTTGGCCTTGGACTGGGCGCTTTGGCGGGAAGTTCTTGGATCCAAGCAATACTGGCGGCCTCAAAGGAGCGTCTCACGATTCTCAGCAGCATCGGACTGGATTCGCTTCATCCCTATGCCTACAGTTCGGCTCCCCAGTATGGCGCTTGGCAGCACATGATCGAGCCGCTCGTCGATATCGATTACGCAAAGAGGCAATACTACGGGGTCTTGGCCGAGTCATGGGAATTCCAAGGCAACAAATGGGTGCTTCGCCTAAGAAAAGGAGTTCGCTTTCATGACGGCGGCCCATTCACGGCGAAGGACGTGATCCATTCGATCAACCGGATCAAGACCGACAAGCAGAGCATGCAAGCGCCGAACCTTTCGGATGTGACCGAGATGCAGTCGCCGGATGATTACACAGTGGTCGTCACGACGGAGGCACCCAGCGCTGTTTTCCTTGACCACCTCACCAACCGTTTCATGATCAGCAAAGCGGCGGCGGACAAATACGGCGACCAGACGGATCAACATCCCATCGGCACCGGGCCGTACAAGTTTGTGAGCTGGCAGCGCGATGGCAACTTGGTGATGACGCGCAACGATGACTATTGGGGGCCGAATCCGGCGATCAAGGAAATCGTGCTGAAAAAAGTCGGCGAAGATGCCGGCCGCGTCGCGGGTCTTTTGGCCGGTCAAGGGGACATCATCAACAACGTGCCGGTGGACGAGCTTTCACGTTTCGAGAAACACCCGCGAGTGCGGGCCGAGAAAGTGGAAGGCCTAAGGATGTATTTTCTGGCGATGAACGTCACCCACAAGCCTTTCGACAATCAGCTCGTGCGCCAAGCGATTAATTACGCCGTCGACCCGAAGGCCGTCATTAAATACATCTACGAAGGCAACGGTTACGTGATGGACGGGCCTGTGGGATCGAACGTCATTGGGTATGACCCCAAAGTTACGCGCTATCCGTACGATTCCAAGAAAGCCAAGGAGCTTCTCGCGAAAGCCGGCTATGCAAAGGGCCTCGAGGTAAAGCTCTATTTTTCGCCGGATCGTTATCCAAAAGCGCGCGAGGTTTGTCAGGTTATCGCCGATCAACTTCTCAAAGTCGGTGTTAAAACCGAGCTGGTCTCTCAAGAGTTTGTCATTTTCTGGGGCAAGGATGGCGTGAACGGCGGCAAGCTGCCCTTCTACTATGTTGGGCGGCCGGCCACCGATGCCGACACCGTGTACGATCAGTATTTCCGCTCGGGCAGCAGCAAGCGAGTCGAGTACAAGAATCCCGAATTCGACCGGCTTATCGACGCAGAGCAGAAAAGCGGTGATCCAAAGAAGCGCGTCGCTATCTTGCAGCAGGCGAGCCGCATTTTGATGGAAGATGTGCCGTTCGTGCCTTTGTACACGCTCGCCGAAATTTACGGTGTTGCACGCAACATAATCTGGCAAGCGAGACCGGATGAAAAAGTCTTGAGCGCCGATATGAAGATTCGTTCCTGATCTCGCTGCCCGGTCCAAAACCTCGAAATCGCCTAGATTTTTACAAGATGCTCCGCGACGACTTTGTCCTTCGGTCGCACAAATTTGCACATCCACTACCGAGTGCTCGAAGAAACATCCATAACTTCCACGGTTTTCTTTGGCACAAAGGTTGCTCTCAGTGAATTGCGTGTCTACGAAAAAGCAGCTGCGTTATTCAAACATCTTCCGTTGTATCGGTCAGCAGTTGGAATCGATGGACCTGAAGGCGCTCGAGATCAAAACTCACGGCGAGACTTATATCGTTCAGGCCTGGAAGAAGGGAACCTCGATGTCCATGGACCTGGAGAAACATTACAAGCTGGAGGAGATCAGGAGGTTGGAGGTCGAAGGGCGGGAAAAAAGAAAACCAATTTTTGAAACGCCCAATCTCTTGAGTCTATCGCAAGTTCTTCGGCTAGCCGGCAATTACGTTGACCGTGCGCGCGGCCGATTAGTCAGAATCTCGTGGCAGAATCAATCGGATAAGATACAGTCGGTTACCATTCAGTACGAACCTTTTGAGAGCGAGCGAAAAGATCGAGCGGAGTCGCAGAACGTCACCATCGAAGAGCTTTGTATTCACGTTTACAAACAGAGAAAAAAAATCGCTTCTGTATCCGAAAAGTCCGCTCACCGGCCGTTTGTCAACGTCAGTAACGCTCACTGATTCTTGGTGTGGCGTCTCAGAAGTTCGCTGAAAAAGTGTTGCACTTCGTTTGTGAATTTAGGGCATCCAGAAGTTTTTGAAATTCGTGGATTCCGGGTCGCGCCACCCCGGACTGTGATCCGGGGTGGCCTTGAATGACGACTGAATTTTGTTGTGAATTTCTGGGACGGGACACTGCCAATCTGCTCAGGCCTGATATTTCACCTCGCCGCCGACGATCGTCATCTCCACTCTCAGATCTTTGATCCGCTCCGCTTGGATTTCGAACGGATCTTCCGCCAGGACTGCGAGGTCCGCCAACTTGCCGACTTCCAAGGTGCCTTTGTCGTTTTCTTCGAAGCCCACATAAGAAGCGGTGGTTGTGTGCATGGCGAAAGCTTCGGCGACGGTGATTCTTTCCTCGGGCACCCACACGTCGCCCCAGCGCATTTTCCGTGAAACGCAGGCGGCGATGTCCCTTAACGGATCGACGGGCCAGTAGCCCGGCGAGTCGGAGCCGCCGGCGATAATGACGCCGTTTTTGAGCAGAGTTCTAAAAGGAAAAGCTTTCGTTAGCCGCCTTTCTCCCAGACAGTCGAGAATGGCATCGCCGACATAATACCCGATGGCAATATTGGGAATGGCAATGATTCCCGAACGCACCATCCGCTGCATACGCTCCGGCGTGCTGAGCCAGTTCCCCATGTGCTCGATACGGTGACGATGGTCTTTGCGCGGTGATTTCTGAATCGCGCTTTCATAGGCATCCAGCGCCATGTCGAACGCCCGGTCGCCGATGGCGTGCACGCAGCAGCGCAGGCCGGCGTTGTGGCATTTGAGCACGGTATCGTTCAGCTCGTCCTGCTGAATGCGAATAATCCCGTGGTTGTGCTCGTCATCTTCGTATGGATCGTAAAAACAGGCGTTGCGCCCCGTGATGCCGCCGTCGATGCTCATTTTGACGCCACCCAATCGCAGCCACTCATTGCCGAAGCCGGTGATGAGCCCCAGCTCGATAAGGCTCTTGGATTCAATGTTCGATTCGATGACGCGCGGGAGAAGGTTCACGCGCGCGTCCATACGGCCTTCGCGCGAGATTTCTTGATAGGCGCGCACCGGTTCGCCTGAGCGGACGATGTCATGAACGGTGGTGACACCGCGCTCGAGACACTGGTTCAGGGCGAACACGATGCCGTCTTTGAGCTGGAGGTAATTAAATTCCGGCGCAACTTTTTTTAGGATCAATTGCGCGCGCTCGTGCAGCTCGCCGGTGGGCTCGCCGCTCTGCGGATCTTTATGAATTGCCCCGCCGGCGGGGTCAGGCGTGTCGCGGGTGATCTTTGCGGCCGCCAAGGCTTTGCTGTTGCCCACCGTGATATGCGCGCCGAAAGAGATGGACACCAGATGATCGGGGATTGCGCGATCCAAATCGTGCTTGTCGGGAAAGCGCTTGTCCTTCAAACGGAAATCCTGCATCGGGCTGCCGTGGGCCACGATCCAAGAGCCCTTCGGCAGTTCCGCCGCTTGCTTGGCGAGCCGTTCCAGAATGTCGGAAATAGAGTGGACGTCGGTATAAAAGTCGCGGCAGTCGACCAGCTCCATCTCCGCCGTGCCTTTTTCCGAAAGATGGACGTGCGTGTCAGTAAGGCCGGGAATCGTCGTCCGACCTTTGAGGTCGATCGCCTGCGTGTTCGGCCCCGCGAGCCGTCGAATGTCCTCGGACTTGCCGGTGGCGACGATGCGTCCGCCGGCGCAGGCGAGGGCTTCGAAAGTGGAGCCGACCGCTTTGAAGCTGCGGATTTTTCCGTTGAACAAAATCAAATCGGGATAGGCCGGCGTTCTTAGCGTCATTAAGTGTTTCCTCCTTGCTCATTCCGAACTCTTACGCTATAGGTCGCTTCGTTATCGGATGTCAATCATCTTTGAGATTGGAGGTTCTCGATAATGGCGAAGGAGCCTTTCACTTGGCCCAATGATGCGCGGATCGCATTCGTTCTGGGCATTGCCTTCGAAGCTTGGGACAGAAACAAACCGTCACGCGGCGGAGCGTTGCAGTCACCGCTTCCCGCAAACGCGCTATGCAAGCGCGACTATTCCACCGAGACGTTCAGGGATTTCGGCGGCAAAGTCGGAGTCAGAAGGCTGCTCGATGTTTGCGATAAGTACGATCTTAAAGTGAGCATGCCGATCAATGGTCTCACCTGTGAATACTGGCCGGACCTCGTAAAGCATGCGCACAGCCGCGGCCATGAGATGGTCGCCCATGGCTGGGACCAAGGCGAGTATCTTTACATGCTCACGCGCGAGCAGGAGAGAGAGAACATCTTCAAGACCGTCGAAGCGATCACCAAATTAACCGGTGAACGGCCGACCGGCTGGTCTTCACCGGGTGTGCGCTCCACCGACAATACATTGGAACTGAATCTGGAGGCAGGGCTTTTATACAACTGCGACTACCATGATGATGAGATGCCTTATCCGCGAAAGATCGGCGACAAATTACTTATCATGATCCCGCACCAGTACACGATCAACGACCACCGGATGGAGGAGCAGGGAACGCGCCACGACTTCTTCGCGAAATTCATAGACGAGTTCGATTTCCGCTACAGGATCGGGCCTAAAAATCCCACGATGATGAACGTCATCACCCATGGTTACTTAAGCTCGCGCGTCCCGAATATCGATACGTTCGAGCAGATCATCAAGTATGCCAAGGGCCACAAGGATGTCTGGTTTGCACGGCGCGGCGACATCGCCGCCTGGGCGAGAAAGTATTACACGGAGAAGTAGTCGGGGCTGTTTAAGCAGTTCAAGCCGGAGACAAAGCTGTGACTGTTTTCAAACTAATTCTGAAAAGGCTTTTCCAGGAATTTCGTCGAACCTTTTTGTTTTTGGTGATTGGTCCGATCGTTGTTATATCAGCTCTGTTCTTGGGGCAGCTGCTCGCTTTCTACGTCGAGTGCTGGGCGTTTGGGAAAGCGACGTATTTTATTCGACCTATTGACCTACGCACTTGTGTTTGGAGGTCCGACCCGTAGGCTTACTTTCTTCGAATGAACAGACTGCGTAGGGTGCGCTCCGCGCACCGTCTTCATTCGCCGAAGTCGTCGTCTGAATATTCATCGCCACATGCCCAATCCAACGGATACATGCCACGGCTGACATAACGATGAAACGTTGAGTATGGCCAGTCGGCGACTCGGCGGACGTAGCCATGCTTGACAGGGTTATAATGAACGTAATCAACGTGACGCTCGAGATCAGTCTCATCCCGAATTAGGTGCTCCCAAAAGCGCCGCTGCCAAAACGTTCCCTCGCGTCGTTTCTTTCGCGATGGGGTGATCCGCGATGCGCCGGTCCGGTCTATACATTGCTTTGTTACGCGTTGTTTGATGAGTGACCAACGCAGGGAGAAGTCTGCGTCGGCCTCGGATAATTGCCAAACAGAGTGGATATGGTCAGGGAGCAGAACCCACGCAATGATTTCAAACGGCAGCGTTGCGCGGACCTGAACAATCGCTTTGCGTAATACAGTGCGGCAACGGTCGTCGATCAAAAGGGGCCGGCGATCGAAGGTCTTCACGGTAAAGAAATAGGTGCCTCCTGGAACATAGGCACGACGATAGTCGGGCATTGCCTCCTTTACTATGTGATGGAGACTGTACGCAAGGTGTTGTAGGGCCTGTTCGAAACTAAAGTTGGTGCGCGAAGCGCACCCTACTTGCTTGCTTAACGCTCGCTATCGGTAAATGTTGAGGTATTAGCTGATGGAGCCGCTGACTTCCTGTTTAATAGCCACAGAATAAGCCCAACAATAATACCCACTGCGGCGCCCAGAGGGCTGTCGGAAATCAAGGCGAAAGGTCCTTGGGGACTGTTATGATATATTGTAAGTGAGATTATGATTAGAAAAGCGATTCCAACGCCAGCAAATGACCACACCAATACGCTAGCAAGAAACGGTGCCCACTCTGTCGCAGGTTTAATTTTCCCCAAAAACGCCAAACCGAGAAATACCAAAGCACTCAGCGAGAGTGAAAAAAAGGGAAGCGTTAATACCCACTCGTAAAAACTATCCCCAATTAACCTTGGGAAATAATTATCTAACGTGAATACGCGCCAGAGTATTGCCGCGGCGATAATCGCGCAACCAATTAGTTTTTGTCTGATCACTTTTGTCACTGGCTAGAATAGGGGCGACCAGGCATCCCCCTACAGCCGTTTCCTGACGAAAAGTTGGTGCATGAGATTTTCCCACTCTGCGAGTTTCTTTTCGATTTCTTCGAGCGAGTACCTGCCGTCTAGGTAGACTTTCTTGAACTTTTGCTCCAGAGATCCGATATCCTGGCGCGGAGACCAGAGCCCGCCTTTCATCATCAGCTGCTGCCCTTCCCTAGCATGAACATAATCGAGAAAAAGCAGCGCGGCGTGCGGATGCGGGGCTTTGGATGACAATCCGGAATAGCCCCACCGTGGTGACGACCGGGTCCAGCGGACGCCATTCGATGGGAGCGCCCCTTTGTCTTGCGACGGTCACGTCGGCGTCGAAAATCGTCGGCGACAACGGAACCTCACCCGATGCCACCAAACCCGCCAAGGCGGCGCCGGACATATTTTGCACCGTTACTTCCTGTTCGGCCATTTTGTTCAGAAACTCACGGCCTAATGTATCGAGTACGCTGCCGACCCATCTGACGCCCGTGGAGGTGCCGGCGATGGACATCTTGCCTTTCCATTTTGGATCGAGCAGGTCCTTGAGCGACTTCGGGACTTCGTTCGGTGAGATGAGCGTTGTATTGAATCCCAGGCTGTTATAAGTCTCGCGATCTCCGAGATAATAGAGCCCGGTTTTTCCTTTTGATTTGACATCATCGGGATAATGGCGCGCTTCCGGAGTAAAATATTCTTGAAACATGCCATCCCGTTTCATGACTCCCATAGCCTCGGCGGTGGTTTCAATCACGTCAACCAAGGAACGGCTCGAATTGAACTCTGCCATCGCTCGGCTAAGCAGGTTCTTCGAGTCGCTGCGCCATTCGGAAACCGTGATGAACGGATACTTCTTCTCGAACTCCTTGACGTAGGTGCGAAACCAGGTATGTGAATCGTATAAAGCGAGTTGGCCTTCCTTCTTGGCGCCCTCCATGAGAATTTTTTGCCGATCGGCTCCCTGGTAGAGGGCTAACTGTGCCTGTGCGGGCGACATTGGCGCACTCGCCGGAAGCGCGCTTGTGGCGGCGAAAATTAAGATCGCGATGCTGAGCGGAAGACCGGCTCTTCGAATAACTGGGAACAGGGACATGATTACCTCCCCTTGTCATATCTATAAACAGCCGGATGCTATGAATTGTGGCTATTCCTGTCAATCCAAAACTGAAACGGCAACCTAAGAAGAGGCTCAATGGCTTCGAAAGCCGAGTGTAGAGTTTCAGCAGCATTTATCCTGCGCGGTAACCATCGCCCCTCGCGGTTGATCGGGAGAAACGCGGAGAAAACTCGAAGCTCGAAATCCGAAAGGCGAAACAATTCTAAATGATCAAAAGAGCACAAAGTTCCAAACAAGCTCGTTTCGGATTTCACAATTGGCATTGAATTCTTTGGGTTTGTTTCGCGCTTCGGATTTCGGATTTTGTGAATGATTGCTTGGCGTCTTGGCGCGAGAATATCTTCGCCACAGCTATACCAAAAGGACGTGATAGGAACGCCTGACACGATGAGATCCGTTGCGAGGTGGATATTGGAAAGATTGGCGTCATGGGATAAAGAGAGTTCAAGAGGAAAATGGAGTGTTGGAGTATGGGGAGTATTGGAGTGTCGGGTTTTGAATGCATCACTCCATTACTCCACCACTCCAGTTGCTCCAGTCCTGCTACGGAGGACTTTATGTCGAACATCAGCGGCAAGTACGCCATCGTCGGTGTCGCGGAAACCAAAGTCGGCAAGCGTCCGGATGCCAGCACCCATTCACTCCACTTAGAATGCATCAAAGCTTGCCTTGACGACGCCGGTATCACCGCGGCCGACGTGGACGGGTTCATCACCAACCAGCCGCTCAACGACGCGCATCGAAGTTACGCGGTTAGGATGGCGAACATGGCGCGTATGCGTCCCAACTACGCCACGGATCTTGCCCTCGGCGGCGCGACGCCCATCGCCATGGTTCAAAACGCGGTGATGGCCATCGAAGCCGGGATGGCCAACACGGTGATGTGCGTGCATGCGCGCAAGCGCGGCACGCCCGATCCGACGCCGGGCCATCCGATCCGCCACGGCGATGAGCACTGGGAAGAACCGTGGGGACACTTTTCCGCTGTCGCCAACCATGCTTTTGCCGCACAGCGCCACATGTACGAGTTCGGCACCACCAGCGAAGACCTCGCTCATGTCGCGGTGGCGACGCGCAAGCATGCATGCTTGAACCAAAACGCCACCATGCGCAAGCCGATGACTATCGCCGACCACCAGGCATCGCGGTTCATCGTCGATCCGCTCCGCCTGTTCGATTGCGCGCTGGAGTCCGACGGCGGCGGCGCGGTTCTCGTCACTAGCGCCGAGCGCGCCCGTGATTTTCCCAAGCGGCCCGTGGCCATTTTAGGCATGGGCCAGCATCATCCGCACTTCAGTTTGATGGACGCGCCAACCTTGACAACGCTCGGCGGTGAGAAGTCGTCGGAGCTGGCGTACCAGAGGGCGGGCCTCACGCCGAAGGACATGGACTTCGCCGAGATCTACGACTGTTTCACGATCACGACGATGATCACGCTCGAAGATTACGGCTTTTGTCAAAAGGGCGAAGGCAAGGATTTCGTCAAGAACGGCCGCATCGAAGTCGGCGGCGAGCTGCCGGTCAACACTCACGGCGGCCTGTTGTCGCAAGCGCACATCGAAGGCATGTTGCATGTGACCGAAGCGGTGAGACAGCTGCGCGGCAACCAAGTCGAACCCGAGCGCCAAGTGAAAAATGCCAAAACCGGCATCGTCAGCGGCCACGGCGGCAGCTTGTGCATGCACGCAACGCTAATTTTGGGGGCCCTATGAGCGACTCAAGCGATAACCGCGGCCGGGCTGTCCGCAAAGTCAAACCCTTTCTCGACGAGCTTGAAGCCAAGCCTTTCTGGGCCAATCTCCGAAAGCACGAACTCACGGCTCAGCGCTGCAGAGCATGCGGCAAATTATTCACCTTTCCGCCGCAAGGCTCGTGCCCGCACTGCCTTTCGCCCGACTACGAATGGGTGCCGCTCAGCGGCAAAGGCAAAGTCTACTCCTTTGTCAGCTACAACCGCGCCTGGCACCCGTCCTACGAAGGCAAAGTGCCGTACAATGTTTCGTTAGTCGATCTCGAAGAGGGACCGCGCTTGATCAGCAATGTCATCGATTGCCCGCCCGAGCAAGTCAAGGTCGGCATGCCGGTGGAGGTCGTCTACGAAGATCATGAGGATTACACGCTGCCCAAGTTCCGGCCGGTAAAGTGAGGATAAGTGAGGATAAGGATAACACCCATTAACGCAGGAGCACCAACGCGACTGCCACAAGCGCGGCGACGAATGCAGCGCCGGCTAGCCCTAGCGCCACCAGTATTGCGATCCGCCACCGCGCCTCCACCTTTCGCCACACAGTAAGGGGATCGGGTGCTGCAATACCGCCCTCGGCGAAGAGCGATTGCTGCATTATTACCTTTGCCGAGAGTACCTCTTCGGTGGCACGTTCGAAATGTCGTTGGCATATACGCTTCCCCAGGTCTGGGCCTGGTTCGGCCGCTGCTGCGGCCGCGGCCTTGATGACTGCATTCTTGATATCGCCCCCGCTCACCACGTACTGCTCGGCGAGCCGCTGGAAATCGACGTCCGGTGCCAGCGGCGTCTTTTTCGGATGAATCTGCAACTGCCAGATCTGCGCGCGCTCCTCCACTCCCGGCATCTCGAAAAGCACATGGGTTCGGATGCGGCGCTCAAAAGCCGGATCGAAGTTTGCCGCTAAATTGGTCGCAAAGATCACTATGCCGTTGAACGCCTCCAACTCGCGAAAGAGAACGTTAATGGTCAAGTTGCTCTCACGATCATGTGGCAAAATGGCGCCAGTCGAGCGGCGCGTCGCGATGGCATCGGCTTCGTCAAAAAGGAGCACTGCGTTTTGCTCGACCGCCGCGCGAAATATCGCGACTATGTTTTTCGGTGTCTGGCCAAACCACATCGACTCTGCCTCGGCATAATCGACAACCAGAAGCTTAATGCCGAGCGCATGCGCAATCGCCTCGGCGCAGAGCGTCTTTCCAGTTCCAGGCGGCCCCGCAAAGTTAAACGCTAACCCACGTCCTGAGGCATGCCGCTCACCTAGACCCCAGCGGTGGAAGATCAGGCTGTGATTTCGAACTTGGGCCAGCGCTTGCTCCAGCGCGCGGCGGGTTTGAGGCGGGAGAACGACGTCGGCCAATGTACGCTCCGGCGTGACGGTTTCCACTACTCGTCGCGAACCGAGACTCGTAAAGAAAGAAATCAGCGGACTAGGCATAAGTGGTTCTGATCAGATCGCGCGGCCAGCTCGACAACGAGTGTAGGTCAAATCTTTACCTATGACATTAGAGATGTTCCTATCGTTTTCGATTCTCTCCCGTAGCCGCTTACGTTCACGACTTACCGCCGTGTAATGAAGTTTCCCAATACCTCTCCAATCTCCGCCTGACTCACCCTACTATAACGATACATCAAATCCATCGCCACCCCGCATACGTTCCGGTGACCTGTCCGTTATGTGTAGTTTAGGTTTGTTCTCTTGCAACCATTTCGCGAGTCGCGCGATGCCTTCGTCGAGATAGATCTTCGGAGCCCAGTCCAGTTCCCGTTTAGCAAGGGAAATATCCAGCGGATCGCGGTTGCGATGGGGGCTGACTTCGGCGGCGTTTGGGTGTTGGCCGATTTCAAAGGAAAGATCCGGCAGAGCTTTCCGAATTGCCCGTTTCAAATCGTCGCTAGTGTAGGCTTTGTCGAGGCCGATATTGTAGGCGCGGCTCAGCGGCTTGTCGGCGAATAAGGCGCGGCGCACGGCATCGACGACATCGTCCACGTAGATCAGATCGTCGAGCGGACGGGTGAGAAATGGCCGGCAGGGTTGGCCGAGGATCCCTTTCTTTAGTTCCAAGGGAATGCTTCTATAGAGACCGGGCCCATAAACGGACGAGTATCTCAAAGCGATGAAGTTTACGCCGTGCTTTTCCTTGTAGAAGTCGCCGATCCATTCCGAGACGGTTTTCGCTGCGCGATAAAAGTAAGTGGGATAGATTGTCACGGCGTCATCCTCTTTGACCAGACTGCGGTCCGGCTTTTTGAGCGGGCCGTAGATCGAAGCGGAGCTCGAATAGACAACTCGCTTGATGCCGCATTCCTTGGCCGCTTCCAGAATGTTAGTCATTGCGTGATAGCAGTAGTTCAACACCGTGGGAGTTTCGTTGCGCGGTGGATGCGCCGCGTGAAATATATGTGTCGGCTTCTCTCTGTCGCAGATCGCTCGGAAAGCCGCGCCGTCGGTGACATCCATGATGTGACTAGGAGTTTTGATTCCCAACAGCGAAAGATCCGCTGAACGCGGCACGACATCGACGGGGATGACATTGTGGCCGAGGGATTCCATGAGGAGGGTCGTGTGAGAACCGATGAACCCGTTGGCACCCGTGATCAGGATTGCATAAGTCATGGCGGCCTTAGTTTGAAGTCGTTCAGCGCTTTTGGATAAAGAGCCGGCGCATCAGATTTTCCCATTCGTTAAACTTCTTATCGAATTCCTCCGGCGTGTATTTACTCTCGATGTAGACCTTCTTGAACTTTTGTTCGAGAGAGCCGATATCGCTCCGCGCCGAGCTGAGACCGCCCTTCATGGCAACCTGCTGGCCGAATTTTGAATGGAGGTAATCAAGAAAAAGCAGCGCGGCGTGAGGATGAGGTGAATTGACGACCATTCCCGAAGTGCCGACACCGGCGATGACAGGGTCCAGCGGCCGCCACTCGACGGGGGCGCCCTGTTGCTTATGGGTAAAAATGTTGGAATTGAAGATGGTCGGCGACAAGGGAACTTCGCCCGAGGCGATCAGCCCCGACAGCGCCGCGCCCGACATGTTTTGCACGCTGATATCCTGGGCGCTTACTTTTTCTAAAAACTCGCGTCCCATTGCCTCCATGACGGCTCCCACCCACTGCACGCCGGTGGTGGTTCCGGCAATCGACATCTTTCCCTTCCATTTAGGATCGAGATAATCTTTGATGCTCTTTGGTGCTTCTGCGGCGGGTGTAAGGTTGGTGTTAAATCCCAGGCTAATATAGATCTCCCGGTTGGTCCACGCATAGACGCCGGCCTTGCCTTTTACCTTTGCATCGTCGCCGTACGCGCTGAGTTCCGGAGATAAGTACTCTTGCAGCATGTTGCTTCTCATCAGGATCGTTATGTACTCCGGACTGGTCTCTACGACGTCGGCAATAAAGCGCCCCGCAGCCACCTCTTCGGTTAACCGCCTCAGCAATGATTTCGAGTCGCTGCGCCAAACGTTGGCTTTGACGAAGGGATATTTCTTCTCGAATTCTTTAGATACAGGACCCTCGACCCAAGTGTTGGATGTGTAGAAAGTGACTTGCCCCTCCTTCTTCGCGCCTTCCAAAAGTATTTTTTCGCGGTCGGCTCCTTGGTAAAGCGCCAGTTCGGCCAAGGACAAGGATTTGCTCTGGGCGGCGTCGCTTGACGAAACTGAAAATGAGAGGGCAAGTGCAAGGAGAAGGGGGGAAAGCCTCTCCGTTTTTATTCTCTTCACTATCATCGATACACCCTCCGTGGCATAGAGACTGCGAGCTAACGAGCTTTCTCTACCATGATGATCCGGAATTTATAAAATCTCCGCTCGACGGTCGAAGTATCCGTTTTTGAAAAGGTCCTTAGATACTTATCTATAAAATCGGTTCCAGTGGTCATCCTTTCCTCTCGTTGGTTTAACTGCGCTTCACGTAATTCTCCAAATACCACTCGGCGATCTCGCCTTTGGTGCAAAACCAGACATCTTTGAATCCTTTGGCGTAGCGGATGCATTCTCCAAAGACTCCGATGATGTTCGGTCTACCACCTATGTGCGCGTGGACCAGAGCGTCAATGAGCTTGGGCGAGCCCGCTTGACCCTCCGCATAGAGGTAATCGAAGGCTATCTTGAAACTTTCAAAATAAACCTGCGCGGGATTCTTCGGATGGAAAATTAGGGAGTGATCGTTGGCATAGTCCAGTCGCGGCATTATGACCAGCGGTTTGCCGTTTATGATTCGGTGCTCCGGTATATCAGGACCCGGCAAATCGCCGCTCCAGAAGATTCCTTCGTCAACCAAATATTCAAACGTATGCTCGTTGATTCGGTGACCAGGACTGACCCAACCCACGGGGCGTTTCCCCGTTACCGATGCAATCGCGTCTAAAGTTTGCTTGATGTTCTTTCTTTCTTCTTCAGGTTCCAAGGAGGTGAGATAGATATCGTTCACCCACCCATGACCGACGATCTCGTGGCCGGCTTTGTGCAACTCCTTTACGGCATCAGGGAAAGTTTCCGCAACTCGTCCGTTGGTGTCTATGGTGCCTTTAACACCGTTTCGGTCGAGAACATCCATGATGCGCCAAATGCCAGCCTTGCCGCCGTATTCCCCGTAAGCGAGCGAGGCGTAATCCGGCTTGTCGCCGCCGCGACGATATTGTGAATATTTGTTGAACGCTTCGAATGCGATGAAAAAGCTTACGACGATCTTGGCATCGTTGGGCCATTTTATCGGCGCCGGTCTCATCTTTCGGTCCTTTCTATGATCCAGACGCGCCGAAGATTGAGCGAAACAACTCAGCGTTCTTGTTGAAATCATCTCCTGCGCTGATGTCATCAATAACGTAATTCAGTTTATCTAATCCTTGGACGTGGGTCGGCACGCCGCGGCGCGTCGGCACTCGCCCGAATGAGCCGATGAGTTTTTGCCCGTATTCAGAAAGCATGAAGTCGGTGAAAAGCTTGGCTGCATTAGGATGAGGGGCTTTAGAGCCAATTCCCAGCGGCTGAAATTTGGTAAATACTGGGTCCTGTGCGATCCACTCCACGGGACCGCCTTTGCGCTTAATGTCTTCAACGTTGTGCAGATAAGTATTGAGCACGAGGGGAAACTCGCCGGCGGCCAAAAGACCGGTGAGAACGGTCAGCCCCGGGTAAAGGCGAAACTCTTGAGCGCCAAGCTTTCTCATGTAAGCCAATCCTTTTTCCTCACCCATTCGCTTAAGCTTCCATGCAAACCACTCCGGTTTGGTGTTATCCATCCCCATTTTTCCCTTCCACTTGGGGTTCAACAGATCCTCGTCCGTTTTGGGCACTTCAGTTCGCTTGACCATGCGCGTGTTGTACCCGATCACATTTGGCATGATGTAAACCGCTGTCCAATAGCCTTCGGGATCGAAAAAGGGTTTTTGAATGTTCTTGGCTTCGGGCGAAACATATTTTTGCAGTAGATTTCTCTTTTTGAGAAAGTAAGCTTGCGATTCGGCCGATTGGACCACGTCGAAATCGTATTTGCCGGCTTGTGCCTCAGTCATGATTTTGGTCAGCAGTCTCTCGCCGACTGCGCGAAACATCTTGGGCTGGATGAAAGGATACTTGGCTCTGAAGGCGTCGAGAATTTTCTGTGACTGATCTACGGTCATGGATGTATAGAGGACCAGCGTCCCTTCTTTCTTGGCCCCTTCTATGAATGACTCGTCATTCGTAGCAGACTTGCAAGGCGGCGCGGCGAACGCCAAGACGAGGACCAGCATGAGACACGTCATAATAGCGCGCATGATCCTACCTCCGTTTGCGGAACGAAGCGGATATTATCAAGGGCCGCTCAATACCGTCAACTCAAGAAACGGATCCGAGGAGCAATCAATACCGTGACCGCTGCTTTGAATCGAAGAAGGAGTTTGCAGAGGCTTGGAGAGAGTTTATTGCCGCTGTGAGCGTGACGTTGCGGAAACAGTTTGTGGAAGCTTCGAAAAATCAGTTGACCGGGCACTTGCCCGTGGCAAGGTGCGCTTCAAAATCACCGGGGAAGAGTTTAAGTGCGCTCTCGATGGGCGGACCGGGCATAGCGATTAGATTGCAGAACCCTTTTCCCTTGTTGAAGGCGATCACTTTTCCGAATTGTTCAAGAATAGGCCGGCCCCCTTGTCCTTGCTGGAGTTTTTTCAGGAGGGTGGTCAGCGTATTGGTTTCCATCCGGCAGGCAGGACATTGACCGCATGATTCGGCGGCGAAGAATTCGGAGGCTTTTAAAACATCCTCGACGACGCAAGTCCCTTCACCCACCAAGTGGACGACGCCACAGCCCAGGCTGGAACCCGCTTCTCGCATGGAATTGTGATCCAGCGGTGTGTCGATCTTATCCGCCGGTAAATAGGCCGATGATGGCGCCGCCGGCATGATGGCTTTGATTTTTTTGTCGCCTTTAATGCCACCGCCGCACTCTTCGATGAGGTATCGGAGCGGCGTGCCGAAAGGAAGCTCGTAGATTCCCGGTCGATTGACGTCGTCATTGAGGGAAAAAATCATGGTACCGGAGCTGTCCGGCGTACCGAAACTTCGGTACCATTTCGCGCCATGTAAGATGATGGGGGCGACGTTGGCGAGAGTCTCGACATTGTTTACGGCTGTCGGCTTTCCAAAAAGGCCGACGGTGACCGGGAACGGAGGCTTTTGGCGCGGCCACGCTTTCTTGCCTTCGATCACTTCGAGTACCGCCGTATCCTCACCGGCGACGTAGTTGTGCGGCGCAGGTATGAGTTCGATATCGAGGTTAAAACTATCGCCGAGAATACCTTTTCCCCAGTAGCCAGCGGCCTTTGCTTCCGCCAAAGCATCGGTGGTGCTCTTTATGGCGGTTTCATAATTGGCGTTTACATACAGGTAGGCTTTGTTTGCGCCGATGGCATAGGCGGCGATAATGACGCCCTCGATGACGAGATGGGGAAGATTTTCCATGAGCAGCCGATCTTTTTTGCTGCCTGGTTCATCCTCTCCGCCGTTGAGCACCATGTACCGTGGCTGTTCCGGACGTTCGCGCGTGAAGGACCACTTCTTTCCGGTGGGAAAGCCTGCTCCGCCTCGGCCGCGAAGAGCCGCATCCGAGACTTCTTTGATGATCCCTTCTGGGGTAGTTTTGACGGCTCTGACGAGAGCCTCATAGCCGCCGCGCGCGCGGTATTCCTCAAGGCCCTCCTGTCCGGCTACTACGCCCCGGGGAAAAAGAATGCCTTCCATCGATCAAAACACCCCCGTATCAAGGAGCTGGTAGATCAGTTCCTTGAGAGAGGAATCAATCGTATCGAGGCGTTGGACGTGCGGCCCGCCGGCAAGATGCTCAGTTATCTCGTCGAGGTCATCTGCTTTCACGCCCGCATACCAGCTCTTTTCAGGATAGAGGACAACGTTGGGTCCTTCTTGGCAGGCTCCAAAGCACATGTAGGGTTTTACTTCGACGTCGGTTAGCCCTTTCGCTGCCACTTTCTTCTCGAGCTCGGCCATGAGTTTATCCGAGCCTCTAGTTTTACAGTCGATGTTTTGACAGACGAGACAGAGGCGTTTCACTGCTCTCTCCTTAGTCGTTTATTTTTTTCTACCGCGGAAGTCTTGTAGCGACAAGGGTACCTCGCGCGTTGCTTAGTTCATCTGCACCTGTATGACCCAATCTTTTTCTTTGAAAAGATCATTCAACAATTGCTCATCTTCCGCCGTAGGTAGAACCTCGGTCAGGTGTTTTTTGTAAGCTTCCGGCGACAAAAGCTCGCCGGCAACGCTGTAGGGCTTGCCGACGTGCTCGCCGATGGATCGGTTAAACTTCAGGTCAGGCGCGTAGAGTTTTGGTTGTCCTTCCGGAATGAACTGATTCAGCTGATCGATCAGCTTGGCGCCCTCAGCCAGATAATGATCGCGGGCTAAATCGTTTAATTTTTCCTTGTCTGCCGGGATCTTCGCCTCGTGTTCGTCAAATCTTCCCTTCAAACCCCACACATAAGCCCAGTTCGCCGACGAGGAATGATTCGTGCCGAACAAATCATATGCGGTCGATAACCATTTGTTGAAATATTTCTGCATCACGGGAAGCGGGACCTTTCCCGCTCTAAGGATTCTCGTCAAGCCGGTGTGACCCGTGAACATATGAAAAAATTCTTCTTTGAGCATTGCGGTCACACTCTCGGCCAACGGGGCAAAAGACGAATGGCTGAGCATCGTCAGCTGAAATTTACCATCCCGGTCGACAAACTCAGTGTAGGTGAAGAAATCGAGCCAGTTGTTAACCGGCGCGTTGAACGAGCCCAGCAGCCGATCGCCTTTGAAGGCTCTTCGCTCCAAAAGTTTTCGAGCCTCCAATTTTCCGGAATCTCCAAAGTAGTTAACTAGGAGATAGCACATTTGCCAGCCATGGCGCATTTCCTCGCTATTGACACGAGTCAGAGCTTGGCGATCATATTCAGTGGGGGCCGTCTCGAGCAGGTTCTTCTGCTGTTCGACTGACGCAAACTCCGTGTCGCCCTGATAGACAATCAGATTCATGAGCGCGTCACGAATCGATTGGTTAGGAATCTGGCCGACGCGCTCCCACTTGCGCTGTCCTTTGAAATCTCCGAATTCTATTTCAGGAGAGTGCAGCTCGCCTAGCTTCGTTTCGAATTTGTAATCCCCTAACACGGCCGGGTCATAACCAATGTCTTTTTGCCACTGACGAAAATAGTCGATCCAATCATCAAAAGTCGAAATTTTTGCCATACCAATCCCTTTCGGTGGGTATTTAGTTCGAACGATCGTTCTAATGATTTTATACCGCTTCGGGATACAGAAATCAACACCGATAGGAAAGTAGATCGAGATACCCGTGATTTTTCTGTATCCGTTAATGATACATCTCAAGAAGCTCGATCATCCCCAATTCCCGCATCTGCTCGAAAAGGTATCGTTTGATCTCGCCTACCGTATCCATTTGAAGAACGATTTGGGCAATGGATTTGGCCGCTTGGAAGGTTATCGACCGAATGGTCTTTTTGATAACCGGTATATAGAGCGAGCCCATACTGAACTCTTCTAGCCCCATCCCCAAAAGGAGCACAGCGCAGAGCGGATCGCCGGCCATCTCGCCGCACATCCCGACGCGCTTGCCCACCTGTTTGCCGGCTTTGATCGTTGACGCAAGCGCAGCAAGAACCGCCGGATGGAGCGGTTCGTACAAACTCGCGACCTTGCGGTTGCTTCTGTCCACGGCCAGTATGTACTGGATCAGATCATTGGTGCCAATGCTCATGAAATCCACTTCACGAAGAAACCGATCGGCCAACTGGACTGCGGCGGGAACTTCCACCATAACCCCAAGTTCCATTTGGCGGTCAAAGGGAGTTCCTTCTCGCCCAAGTTCCTCTTTGGCCTCCGCAAAAAGTTCCTTTACTTTGATTATTTCTTCAAGGCTCGATACCATCGGCAGGAGCAAGCGCACGCGCCCGAGATCCCCGGCACGAAGAATCGCTCGAAGCTGTGTTTTAAAGATCTCTTCCACTTCAAGTGAAATCCGGATGGAGCGCCAACCCAAAAACGGATTGGGTTCTGTCCCAACGCTGCGCATGTAACTTGGATACTTGTCCGCCCCTATGTCCAAGGTTCGAATGGTCACGGGTTTTCCTGCCATGCCTTCGACGACGCGTTTATAGAGTGCGTACTGTTCTTCTTCGCTGGGAAAGTCCCGATGAGTCAGAAATGGGATCTCGGTGCGGTAAAGACCAATTCCTTGTGCTCCGTGGATATGGGCGAAAGCAACGTCGCTCAGAAGGCCGATATTCGCATAAACCGAGACCCGGTGGCCGTCCATCGTTTCCGCCGGTAAATCTTTGAGTCCTTCTAACTCGCGGTTAAGCTCAACATAGTCTCTTTCCAGCCGATCATACTCCCTGATGACCTCCTGGTTGGGGTTGACATAGACCACACCAGCGTTTCCGTCGACAATTAACAGATCACCTTGATGCACCGATTCTAATGGTTCTTCGATGGCGACTACGCTGGGTATCTCAAAAGACTTTGCCAGAATCGAAGCGTGGGACGTAACGCCGCCGGTTGACAGAACGATGCCTCGGAAGCGATCTCCTTCCAGCATACTGAGATCGGCTGGCGAGAGGTCTTCAGCGACCAGCACCGCGTCCTCGGGGATCTCCAATTGCCGGTCCGATACGCCAGCAAGATTTTCCAATAGACGCTGGGCTGCATCTTTGACGTCCGTGGTCCGTTCCCGGAGGTAATCATCATTGATTTTAGAGATCGACTGCATGTAACGTTCGAATACCACCCGAATGGCGTATTCCGCGGTGTATCCCTCCTTGCGAATGTGATTTTCGATCTGTTGAATGATCGCGGGATCTTCCAAGATGAGGCGGTACACGTCAAAAATGGCGCCTTCCTCTTTAGAGATTAGGCTGCTCATCCTACTTTTTACGATATTGATCTGTTCAATGCCTCTTTCCACCGCCCCGCGAAAGCGTTCGATTTCACGCGTTGGATTTCTGGCCTTCTTCTTGTTTATCGCGCTCAAATCCATCCGCGGCTCCAACACATAGGCGCGTCCTCGACCGAATCCAGGTGCCGCGGCCAGTCCGTTCAATCGTCCGCGCCAGCGTTGATGGGTCCGCGAAGGCTTCTCCCGTCGCCGGCCTTCATAAGAACGGAGCTTGCGCATCGCCTCGATCATGCGCTTTTGATATTCTTTCCGTTCTTCTTCCTTGGTCCGTAAAGAGTCTGCCAAGCGCGCCTGGACAATGATGCTGGATGCCTGAGCCGAGATCGTCTTCAACAAGCGGATTTCGTCGCGGGAAAACTCGCGCCGCCGTGAGGTCTGCACGACCAAAACGCCTAGCGGCAATTTGTTCTCGATAAGCGGCACGCCGAGAAAGGAGTGAAATCGTTCTTCGTGGGTCTCGGGAAAATATTTGTAGCGAGGGTGCGCCAACGCATCGACTGCCATCACCGGCTTCATTCTTTCGATAACCAATCCGGTCAGACCTTCGCTCGTCCCCATCGACACCTTTCCCACGGACTCCTTGTCCAATCCCATGGTCGCGCGCAGAGTCAGACGCTTGTTCTGGCGATCAAGAATATAGATGGAGCAAACCTCGGTTCCCATCCGTTCCGAGACCGTGGCGACGACGTTATCGAGAGTCTCTTGAAGGTCGCGCGAGTGACTGATCAGTGTGCTGATGTCTTCAAGAATCGTCAGGTGCGGGTGAGCGGTGATCGTAGTTTTCTTTTTTTTTGCCATAAGCGCAGATCTAGCAGGTTGCTGAAAAGAGTGGTTTCATGGCTCGACACCCCCACCACGAACCGAAATTCATCCATGGTTGAAAGCCTTCCGCCGCTCGTCCCTTGGACAAACTCAGGGGAGGCTCTGAGCTCATCGAAGGATAACGGCCGGTTTTTCAGCCTGCTAAGGTGCGGATTTCTTTATAAAACATAAATTCGGGCTTTTGGCTAGGGAACGCGCAGTAGCTGCCCTAAACGAGCGATGGATAAAATCTTCCTTGTCGGAGCTTGCGGCGTGAATCGCTGGCGGAGAAAATGCCCTGGATCGTTTCTCCGCACGGACAGCGGTTGCCGTCCAGATTGTATTCCAGAATGTCATGCCACGAGCGCCGGATAAGGACATTATGGCAGCTCGGACAGCATGTCGTCTGGCCTTCTTCGTCAAATACATTGCCCACATAGCAGTATTTGATCCCAGCAGAAAGAGCGATCTGGCGCGCCCGCTTCAGCGTCGCCGCCGGCGTCTTGGGTTTATCCATCAACTTAAAGTCAGGATGGAAGGCGGTAAAATGCAGTGGAACGTTATCGCCGAGATTCTTCAGAACCCAATCGCAAAGGCGTCGCGTCTCGTCCGCTTCGTCATTCTCCCCCGGAATCATCAGATTGGTGATCTCAAACCATATATCGGTTTCATGCTTGAGCCACCTCAGTGTGTCTAACACCGGATCGAGATGTGAGAATGTCACTTTGTGATAGAAACGTTCGGTGAAAGCTTTGAGATCGACGTTGGCCGCGTCGATGTAACGAAAAACTTCCGGCCGTGCCTCGGGCGTAATGTAGCCGGCTGTTACCATGACGCTCTTTAAGTCGCGCTCGC
>VBKE01000002.1:0-2799 GCA_005879605.1 Deltaproteobacteria bacterium | reverse complement strand
TACTGGGAACCTTGTACCGCTCTGCTAATTGCACCACCCGCTCGGGGCCCGCGTTTAAACTATGGGCTTCATCGAGTTTGGCCTTGCTGATGCTCCAATTTTGACAGAAGCGGCAGCCGAGATTGCACCCCGCCGTGCCGAAGCTCAAGATTCCAGTGCCGGGAAGAAAATGGTTCAGGGGCTTCTTCTCGATAGGATCAATCGCGAAGCCGGTCGAAGTTCCATAACCAAGCGAATAAAGCTTGCCTCCGATATTCTTGCGGATATAACAGAAGCCTGCCTGCCCATCGCCCATACGGCAAAAGCGTGGGCAGAGCGTGCAAAGGATCCGCCCGTCTTCTTCGGTCCGCCACCAAAGTGCTTCTTTCATACAGCAAATATCCCGCTTTTAATGCCGCGGAGCAAGCGCAACATGCCGACTGCATTTCCTTCACACTGTGGTATAGTGCAAATCATGAGCCGAATCGCGGGAATCAAAGGAATGCGCCACATCGCGCTTAAAGTCAAAGACGTGAATCGCTCGAGAGCCTTCTATCAGAACCTTCTGGGGATGGATGTTGTTTGGGAGCCAGACCCACGGAACGTTTATCTCTCTTCCGGCAACGACAATATTGCGCTGCACGAAGTGTCCGCCGAATATGCCGCGCGTTTCGCGGAACAGCGGCTCGATCATCTGGGCTTTATCGTTGAGAGTGTCGAGCGAGTCAAAGAGCTGGAGGAGGAGTTCCGTTCCCAAGGAGTCGGGATTGTTCATTCGTTCAAAATCCACCGGGACGGCAGCGCTTCCTTCTATTGCACCGATCCCGATGGGATCGTGATTCAGATGCTTTATGAGCCTAACCTCAGTCCGCAAAAAATCGCTTGAGCCTGACTCGTTGTCCTGAGTCAGGCTTATTCTCCGTCAACCGAGTTGCCGTCGTGAAGATTGAACAAATTATATTCCTCCCGCATGGCCTCAAGCGAAAATATCGGTGGCAGACCGCCAGCTATACCGCGGATGCGGTACAAGCTCGAAACCCGAAACAAACAGCACTCAAAACGAAACCAAAATTCGAAATCCGAAACGAATTGTTTGGAATTTTGTGATTTTGATCATTCGGATTTCGAACTCCGAGTTTTTTCTGCTGCGGCGCCTACTGCGTTGAGCGCCAGCCATGAAAATAATCTTCGAGCTTGATGTTGTCCGATCCCGGAACTCGGATCTCCTCGGGATAATTCGCCTTACGGGTGGCATCGATTCCCATCTTGGTAACCAGATGAGATCCTGCCGCCGGATCGTAAGAGGCGGGATCCAGCGGCGAACCTTTGGCGTGAGTGACCATGAACATATCCGTATCGGCCCGCACTCGCGTTGCAATGGCGTGCAGCACTTCCTCGTCATTGAGGATATTAACATCCTGATCCACCACGACGACATATTTGAGAAACGGGTCGGCGGCGAACGCCGCCATCGCGGCATTCTTGGGCTCGCCCTCGATGATCTTCTCGATAGATAAATAGCAAATGAAACGGCATCTCCCTGAGGCGGGCACGTGGACCGCCCGGACTTTGGGCGATGCCATCTTCACTGTTTTCATGATGGTCGTGGAGCGGACGATCCCTGAGAGAAGCAGGTTATCGGCGTGACCGACAAAGCTCGATTGGTACAGCGCGTTGCGGCGCATGGTGATCGCCTTGACCTGAACGATCGGGTTGTTCCGCTGCGGTCCGTAAGTTCCCGGGTATTCGCCAAAGGGCGCTTCGCTCTTGCGCAGCTTGGGGAGAATTTCGCATTCGAGCACGATCTCGGCGTGGGCCGGCACTTCCAAATCCAAGGTCCGGCAAGGCACCAGATCTACGGGCTCGCCCATGATTCCGCCCGCGACGGAGAATTCGTCCGTCTCCAAAGACGTAAACGAAAGACAGCCGATGTAGAAAGCCGGGTGGTGCCCGATGGCGACCGCCATCGGGGTGGGTTTATTTTGCCTCTCGTAGGACTGCCAAATGTAATGACCATGAGCCGTCTCTGAAAGCTGGATGCCGAAGGTATCTTTAGAATGAACCATCAGGCGGTAAATGCCGGCATTGCGCACTCCCGAGTCGGGGTCGCGCATAATCCCAAAGCCGGCGGTTATGTACCGGCCGGCGTCTTTCTCATGATAGGTCAAAATCGGCAGCCGCGTTACATCTATATCTTTCCCTGTGAACACCATCTCTTGAACGGGCGCCTCTTTGACAACGACAGGCGGCTTGGGACAATCCTCGCGGGCGGAGTATTCGCGGATGAATTCCGGGAGTGTTCCGTCTTTAAGCCCGATCGCTCGGAACAGGCGTCGGGCGTCGGCATGGACATTGGTCACGACGGGCAAAGCCGAGCCTTTAACGTTTTCGAAGATGACGACCGGAAATTTTCTCTCTTTCTCCAATTTGGCGAGAACACCGGTCACCTCGAAGTGCGGATCGACTTGTTTCTTTACCCGAAGTACTTGATCCGGCTCGTCCGCCTCAAGCTCACTTAAGAACGATCTTAGATCTTTGACCACGATAACGTCCTTTACATGAAAAGTTGATATTGGATCCCGTCGTAAATGTCAGGAGGTTTAGCATCTAAAGCAAGCATTTTTGCGGTGTCATTCTGATTAATATGAAAGCAAGGTATTCCGTAACGGCGGTTGTTACAATGAGGGATCGAGGAGGAGAACAGTTATGGAATACATCGCACTGGATGTTCACAAGAAGTACACCTGGGCAAGGGTAGAGAATACAGAGGGAGAAAAGTTGTACGAGAGTCGATTGCAGCACGCTCATGGGAGCATTAAG
>VBKE01000030.1 GCA_005879605.1 Deltaproteobacteria bacterium | reverse complement strand
TCGAACCTCTCCCCGCTTGACAACTCGAAACCCGAAACCAGAAACTATTGCTTCAATACGTTCGCCAACTGCCTCAAGCCATTTTCGCTATCGCTTCCCAAATTGACCCTAAGCACCCGGCGTCTTCGCTGTTTTAGGGCCGTGAAATCCCCCACGGCCTGCGCGCGAATCAAAGCATCGAACGTATAATTCGTCTCCGGCACGGCTAAACTATCGGCAGGCTGATCGACGATCTGTAGCACCAGAGCGGAGTTTGGCCCGCCTTTGTGCAGTTGACCGGTGGAGTGGAGAAAGCGCGGGCCATAGCCGAAGGTAGTCGCCAGTCGGAGACGATCACGAAGCGACGCGCGGATAGCCTGCAACATCGTGCTGTGCTCCGGCGTGGGATTCAGATAGGCCTGCACGACCACATAGTCGCGCGCCTTGCTCTTACCCAGCCACGAGGAAACCGCCCGTTGCAAGGCCTCGGGATCTGAAGCCGAGACTTCCTCCTTCACCATCGCGCCCCGTTTTTTTCCATCCGCGTTATCAGCCATCGCCTTTTTTGCCAGATCCTTGGCCAGCTGCACATCGGGCTGATTGAAGGGATGAATTCCGATAACCGCCCCCGCCGCGGCCACGGCCACCTCCCAGCGGAAGAATTCCTGCCCGAGATCGCTCTTGTCGCCGAGATCGATGCGCGCCACAGGATGGCCGTTGGCCTCGAGCGCCGCTACCTGTCGGTCGATCTCGTGGCTCTCGTCGCCTTCCAGTCTCAAGTAGACGAAGAAACGATCCGCGCCATATTTTTCCGGCGACGCCATAGCTTCATTGGCAACCGGGATGATTCCTTTGCGATCTTTGCCGGTGCTTTCGGCGATCAATTGCTCGATCCACGACGGAAATGCGTGGAGAGAACGCGAGCAGAGAAATGTCACCTTGTCTTTTTTCGCCAAAGTGAGTTCGCCTAAAGCGGCGCCGAGAACCAAGCCGGGGTTGTTGGATTCTTGGACTCCGGCGCCGCAAGCATCACTCATCCGACGCGCCCGCGCCAGCACGTCCGCGATATCGACACCGATGAGCGCCGCAGGCACGAGGCCGAAAACCGTCAACGCCGAATAGCGCCCGCCGACCTCTTCCGGCGCATTGAACGTCGCGCGAAATTTTCTCTCAGCCGCCAACTTCTCGAGCGGAGTTCCCGGGTCGGTAATGGCGACGAAGTGTTGCCCTGGCTCGACATTGATTTGCTTCAGCTTGTTCCAGAAGTAATAGAAGAACGAATTGGTTTCCGTGGTGGTCCCTGACTTACTGGAGACCAGAAACAAAGTATGGGTCAAATCGATCTGCGCCTCGACCGACTTCACCGCGGCCGGATGGGTGCTATCCAAGACGATCAGCGCCGGGTAGCCGGCCTGATTGCCGAACGTTTGCTGAAACACCTCCGGCGCCAGGCTCGATCCGCCCATGCCAAGAAGCACAACCTGACGAATGCCGTCGGCTTTCACCTGGTCGGCAAGGACGCGCAAATCCGCCACCTGTTTTTCCATGGTCTCGGGCAACTCGAGCCAGCCCAGACGATCCGTAAGTTCGGGCGACGGGTTCGGCGACCAAAGCGTGTGATCTTTTTTCCAAAGCCTGCTGCCGAATTGCGCGGCTTGCCAATCCTTCAGACGCCGGTTCACGCGGCGTTGGAGCTTGCCCAGATGGAGCTCCTGGTGGTTCAGCTCACTGCCCCTCATGGATTTGCGCTTCTTGTCCAGCGCGGCCATCAACTGGTCGAACGAAGCGGCAAAAGCGGCCACGCCGTCTTCCTGCAATTTCTCGGCAATCGCGTTAAGATCGATTCCCAACGCCTTCAACTGAGCCAACGCGGCCGCCGCCTCGTCTAGATTTTCTCGAACCGCTTCATGGATGATCTTGCCGTGATCCTTAAACGCTTTGATGGTGTCCGGCGGCATGGTATTGACGGTCTCAGAACCGATGAGATTTTCCACATAGAGAACGTCTGAGTATTTTGGATTCTTAGTACCGGTGCTGGCCCACAGCGGTCGTTGCACTCTAGCTCCCCGCTGTCTGAGAGCCGCGAAACCCTCACCATGAAAGATTTCGCGGAAACGATCGTAGACGATTTTGGAATTGGCCACGGCGATCTTTCCCATCAGGGCAAGCGCCTGCGATGTGCCCAGACTCTCCAACGCGCGATCGACCATAGTATCGACGCGGCTTACAAAGAACGACGCCACCGAGGCGACCTTGGATGGACCGGCGCAGCGTTCCAATCCCTTGATATAGGCGCGAGCGACGGCCTCATAGTGCGCCATGGAAAACATCAACGTGATGTTGACGTTGACGCCATCGGCGATGAGCGACTCGACGGCGGGAATCCCTTCGGGCGTCGCGGGAACTTTAATCATTACGTTGGGCCGGTCCACTGCCGCCTTGAGGCGTTTTGCTTCGGCGATCGTCCGCTGGGTGTCATGCGCTAGATGCGGTGAAACTTCGAAACTCACAAAGCCGTCCGCCCCGCCCGTCTCGTCGTAAACCGGGCGCAAAACGTCGGCCGCCATCTGAATATCCTCGATGGCCAGCGGCTCGTAAATTTTCCCCGGCTCGGCGTCCGGATCCCGCGCCAGCACGGCGCGAAACGCCTCGTCGTAGTCCGTACTGTGGGCGATGGCCTTTTCGAAGATGGTCGGGTTGCTGGTGACGCCGCGGATGCCGTCCTCTTCCACCAATTTTTTGAGCTCGCCGCTGATAATGAGGTTGCGACGAATGTAATCGAGCCAAACGGATTGTCCCTGTTCAAGTAATTCTTTCAAAGGATTCATGACGTCTCTCCCTTACGTCGATTTTCCGTAGCGTTTCTCCAATGCTTTGATCTTTTCCAAACGGCGGCGATGGCGTTCTTCTTTGGTGAAGAGGGCAGCCAAGTAGGCATGAACCAGTTCGTGCGCCAACTCGCTGCCGATCACCCGTCCACCCAATACCAGAATATTCATGTCGTCGTGCTCGACACCCTGACGCGCCGAATAGGTATCATGGCAAAGCGCGGCGCGAATGCCCGGCAGCTTGTTTGCCGCCACCGAGGCACCCACCCCGCTGCCACAGACGAGAATGCCGCGATCGGCTTTGCCATCGAGGATAACCTTTCCCACGGCCTCGGCATAATCTGGGTAATCCACCGGATCCATGCTGTCTGTGCCCAAATCAATCACCTCGTGACCCAAATCACGCAGATCCCCGCCAATAAGCTGCTTCAACGCGAATCCGGCGTGATCCGCACCGATAGCGACGCGCATTTTCTATCTCTCCAATAGCGCCAGAGCGCGCTCCACCACGTGGTTCACGGTGAAATCCAATTTTTCCATCACCACATTTCCGGGCGCCGAGGCGCCGAACCGCTCTATTCCGATGACGTCACCGCCGTCGCCGACGTAGCGATGCCACCCTTGCGGCAGCGCCGCTTCCACGGCAACCCGCCGTTTGATTGACGGCGGCAGGACCGAGTCGCGATACTCTTTCGGCTGCAGGTCGAACAGCTCCCAACTGGGCATCGAAACGACGCGCGCTTGAATCTTTCGCTCCGATAGCTTCTCCCGCGCCGCGACAGCTAAAGAAACTTCCGAGCCAGTCCCGATCAAGACAAGATCGGGCCTGCCGTCCGGCGGGTCGGCCAAGACGTAAGCGCCTCGGCGCAGCCCGTCGGCCGCGGCGAATTGAGTCCGGTCGAGAGTCGGCACGTTTTGCCGCGTCAGCGCCAGAGCCACCGGACGGTCGCGCGTCTCGATGGCGACCCGCCAGGCCACGGCGGTCTCATTGGCGTCACCCGGACGAATGACGACCAGCCGCGGGATCGCGCGAAGCGCGGCCAACTGTTCGATCGGCTGGTGGGTCGGGCCGTCTTCACCGAGGCCGACGCTGTCGTGCGTGAAAACGTAGATCACCCCCAGCCCCATCAGCGCCGCGAGCCGAATCGACGGGCGCATGTAGTCGGAGAAGATCAGGAACGTCGATCCGAACGGAATGATTCCCCCGTGCGCCGCCATGCCGTTGCATGCGGCGCCCATCCCATGCTCGCGCACGCCGAAGTGCAAGTTGCGTCCGGCATAACTGAATCCGCCCCCCGCCGAGCCCTGGCTATCAGCGAACGTTCTCTCGGGGCTTTCAAAGTCGCCCAGTTTTTGCAGGACGGTATGGGTCGATGGATTTAAATCCGCCGAGCCGCCGATCAATGTCGGGAGCTTCGGCGCGATGGCATTGAGAACTTTTCCCGAGGCGACGCGGGTCGCCAGCCCCTTCGCGTCGGCCGGGAAGTCAGGGATTGATTCTTCCCAGCCCGCCGGCAATTCGCCGCGCAACGCTTGCTCCAGTTCCCCGGCCACGGCGGGAAATTTTCGCACATAGGCGGAAAACCTCTCCTTCCATTCCGCTTCGGCCCGTTGTCCCTTTGTCACAGATTCGCGAAAATGCGCCAGCGCCTCGTCCGGAATAAAAAAAGGCGGCTCAGCCGGCCAGCCGAGCTTTTGCTTCGTCAGCTTCACTTCCTCCTCGCCCAGCGGCGCTCCGTGCGCTTCGAACGTATCCTGCTTGCCCGGCGATCCGAAGCCGATGTGGGTGCGCGCCAAAATAAGCGACGGTCTCGCGGTTTCGGTGCGCGCAGCGCGCAGCGCGCGGTCGAGCGCTTCGAGGTCATTGCCATCCTCGACTGCTTGCGTGTGCCAGCCATAAGCCTCGAACCGCTTCGCGCAGTCTTCCGTGAAAGTCAGATCCGTGGAGGCAGCCAGCGAAATGTGGTTGTTGTCGTACAGATAGATTAATTTGCCCAATTTCAAATGGCCCGCCAGGCTGGCGGCTTCCGAGGCGACGCCTTCCATCAAATCACCGTCACTCACGATCCCATAAGTAAAGTGACTGACCACCTCGAATCCCAGGCGGTTGTAGCGCGCGGCGAGATAGGCCTCCGCGATGGCCATGCCGACCCCGTTGCCGAAACCTTGACCGAGCGGTCCCGTGGTGGTTTCCACTCCGGGTGTGAGCTCACGCTCAGGATGGCCTGGCGTCAGGCTACCCCATTGGCGGAACTGTTTGATCTGATCGAGAGGGACATCGTAGCCGGTAAGATAAAGCATGCTGTAAAGCAGCATCGAGCCATGCCCGGCGGAGAGGACGAAGCGGTCGCGATCGGGCCATGAGGGGTTGCGCGGATTGTATTTCATGAAGCGGGTCCATAACAGGTAAGCCGTTGGCGCCAGTCCCATCGGCGCCCCGGGATGACCCGACTTGGCCTTTTCGACGGCGTCTACGGATAGCATGCGGATGGCATTGACACAGGGCTGCTCAATCGATTGGCTCATAGAGTTAATTTGTCCCCCTTTTCAAACCTCATTTCCAGACTCCCTAGCTCGGATTATGCACTCGTGACAGCGATCGAGGGGCGAGCCCTCCAGAGCGAAGGCAATGCGCCTGTGCCTTGGAGCGGCCTGCAAACTGAGTTACTGCAGCGAATGCCCGGGAAAAAATGCGAGCGCCGAGCCAAGCACCAAAGACGGCGTTGAAGCTGTTCGTCCCCTTCGACCCGGCTCAGGGCAGGTCTGTGCCTTCACTCCTCCAGGCTCATCCCTCGATCGACACAGTGTCGTAGTTTTTCCTCTGACCATGAATAATGCGAGCTAGGACCGCTCCTTTTCTTTTTCACTCGTAAGCCACTATCAGCCTTCTTTGCCCAGCACACGATTTAGATTGTAGGCCGCGCTGATCAGACCCAAATGGGTGAATGCCTGCGGAAAATTTCCCAGCGCTTCACCGCAGTGACCAACCTCCTCGGCAAAAAGCCCCACATGATTAGCATAACCGAGCGTCTTCTCGAACATCAAGCGAGCCTCATCCACTCGGCCCGCCCGCGTCAATGCCTCGACCAGCCAGAAACTGCAAATGCTGAACGCCCCTTCGCGCCCCGGTAGCCCGTCCACGGAGATATTGTAGGGAACTTTGTAACGATGCACCAAACTATCCATCGCCAGTTCCTTCTGAATGCGGTCGATGGTCCGCAGCATCCGCGGGTCCGTCGGGGAAACAAAAAAGACCAGCGGCATCAGGAGATTGTTGGCGTCCACTTGATCTGACTCATAGTGCTGAACGAAGGCGTCCCTTTCTTGGTGCCAGCCTCGCTCCATGATCTCCAGATAAATCTCGTCTCGGGTTTTTAGCCAGCGCTCCAGATCGGCGGGAAAACTTCGCTTCATAGCCAACCTGACCCCTCGATCTAGCGCTACCCAGCACATCAGTTTGGAGTATACGAAGTGGCGATGATTGCCTCGGGTTTCCCAGATGCCAGCGTCCGGCTCGCGCCAGTGCTCGCACACATAATTCAATAAACGTTGTACGTTTCGCCAGAGATCATAAGAAATTGGGGCGCCATATTTGTTGTAAAGATAGATCGCGTCGAGCAGCTCACCGTAGATGTCCATCTGCCTCTGATTGTGGGCGGCGTTCCCGACGCGCACCGGCTTCGAGTCGCAATATCCTTTCAAATGCGGCAGATTTATCTCCGGCAGTTCGTGCCTGCCGGTAATGGAGTACATCGGTTGCAACGAACCATTCGGATCCAGTTCCCGGCATCTCTCTTCAAGCCAGCCGACAAAGCGACCCGCCTCCTCGTAAAACCCGAGGCGCATCAGCGCGTAGACCGTGAAGCTTGCGTCGCGAATCCAGCAATAACGGTAATCCCAGTTTCGCACTCCGCCGATTTCCTCGGGCAGACTGGTTGTCGCCGCTGCGACGATCGCCCCCGTCGGAGCATAGGTCAAAAGCTTGAGGACGAGCGCCGATCTGTGAACCATTTCCCGCCACCGCCCGCTGTAAAGAGATTGAGAAATCCAACTCTTCCAGAAGTCGACGGTGTGGCGAAAAGCGATCTCGCCGCGCTCTTCGGGGATGAGCAGGTTCGCTTCGCTCCCCATTTCCGTGTGGCGCAGAAAGAACGTGGCGCTCTCGCCGCGGCTCAAGGTGAAGTCTGCCACAACTCCTTGACCCTGAACTGTGAGCGCCATCGGGGAAACCAAGCCCAACTTTTCCGACGGGCTCTCGAACAGTGCGCCTTGGGGAAATAAATGGACTTCGTGCCCGCTGCGCGCGTAGTCGAAGGCGGGGAAACACTCCAGCCGAAATCGCACCTTTCCAGACACTGTATTGACACGTCTGACAATCTGGTGATGATTGGGCTGCTCGCCGCGCTCGCTGCGCGCCTCGATGGGCATGAAATCAATAATTTCAGCGATCCCTTCGTCGCCGAGTTGACGGGTGACCAGCACGTTCGTGTCGGGAATATAGAGCTGTTTGTATACAGACGCGGCAACCGCATTGACCTTGAAATACCCTCCTTTGTCCTCATCTAAAAGCGCCGCGAAAACGCTTGGGGAATCAAAACAGGGCAAACAGCACCAGTCGATGGAACCATCCACACCGACCAGAGCGACGGTATGGAGATCTCCTATGATCCCGTAGTCCTCGATTCGTTTGTGGGGCATTTGGCTTCCTCCGCTGCGCTAACGAGATATCAGGGGCTCTACAGCACGGTGCAGAGATTCCGACATCACAAATAATCCTATCATATTAAAGATCGGCTGTTAGAAGCGAAATTACAACCATCTGACAGGAAAAATTTTACCTCAGCTCGCCGACCGACGCTTCGCTGCGTTCAACGAGTGCTGTTTATTTTTACTGTGAGCCGGGAGTGGGCGCGATTTGCGAATCAGCCCGTTCGATTCTGTTTCTCGCTCAGTTGCAGGCGATGCAGCAACTCCAAAGTTTTCTTCATCCGCTCCATTAGCGAGGGATCCAAATTGAATTGCGATTGCAAGTAGCGCAGATCGCCGGGCGTGTCGATGTCGAACCATGAGGGCAAGAGGAGAGGGTCGATCTTGAGCGCGGCGAGCTTCGCCCGGGTTTGCGCCAGAACTTGGTCATGGCTCCACGCCATCGCTTCGAATATCTCAGGAACCATTTGGTTTAAACCGACCAAGTAATAACCGCCATCCCGGCTGGGTCCTAACACCACTCGTTTACCGGGGGCCTGAAGATAAGTGAACGTCTCTGCAAAAAACCGAAGCGGCACCGGCGGCAAGTCGCCGCCGATCAGCACGATGTTTTTGTGACCCGATGCATAAAGATTCTCAAAGATACGCTTCATTCGCTCGCCCAGATCATTGCCCTCTTGAGCCAATAAACAAAACGCAGGCGGTGCCAGCTGCTTCATCGAGGGAGCCGCTTCAGTTGGAGTAAACGCGACGTAGAGATCGGCGAGCGCTAGGCCCTGGAGATGCTTTAACTGGTCCAGCAAGAGCGCGCGGCACAACTCCGCCGCTTGTTCCGTGGAGAGCACCGGTAGCATACGAGTTTTGACCTGACCGGCCTCCGGCGCTTTCGCCATGACCGCGAGAGCATTAGCGCGCATCGCTATAATACCGCTTCAACCGTGCCGGAGGGATGCCCAACAGATAAAGAAACTTCAATGTCCACATCTTCCAAATCGTACGCCACACCCCTTCCATTTCCCAACGTCGCGCTGAGGTGATGACGCGGCTTCTGAGGCAAGCCATTTTGCCCATCCCTTTCAACGCTCGTGAAAAAGCAATGTCCTCCATAAGGGGAATATCGAGATAACCGCCGATTTTTTCAACAATTTCGCGGCGAACGAAGATCGCCTGATCGCCCGTGGCGACCTTGGTCAACCGCGAGCGCAGGCTGATCATCGCGCCGATCACCCAGAGCATCCAGTGATCGCCGTCCAGCTTAACGTCAAAGCGCCCGCCAACGCACTCGGAGTTCGCCATCGCCGCCCGGATGTCATTCAAGGCGGAATCAGGAAGAAGAGTGTCGGCATGAAGAAATAGCAGGATATCTCCAGTGGCTGTCCGCGCTCCCTCATTCAGCTGCAGAGCGCGGCCGCGCTTTGAAGAGATCAACGTAATTCCAAGAGATTCGCAGATTTCACGCGTCCGATCCGTGCTGCCACCGTCAACGACCATTAGTTCATCAGGGACGAGCGGCTGCAGTCCGGCTAACGTCGCAGCAATGCTCCGCTCTTCGTTGAAGACGGGAATGATGATGCTAATGCGCATGGGGCCGCTCTGTGGACTCATGAATTCTTTTCGCCCCTTTGATTCATCTGCGCCACGCCAACCACTTCTCGAATATGTTTTTTATTGTCGGCGTCAGTTTGGTTCTCATATAGGCGTCGCCGATCTTGCGCAACACCTCGGCCTGTGTCGGATACGAATGAATCGTCGCAGACAGAACTCCCAATTTTTGTTTAGTCACTATGGCCATCGTCAACTCATTGATCATCTCGCCGGCATGACCCGCCACCAGCGTTCCGCCTAGGATCCGCCCGCTCTTCTTGTCGTAGTGAACCCGGGCGAAGCCTTCCTCCTCGCGATCGAGGATGGCACGATCGACGTGGCTCAGAGATTCGCTGATCGTGGCGACATGCAAACCCGCGTCACGGGCATCTTTCTCATAGTAGCCGACGTGGGCAATTTCGGGATCCGTATAGGTGCACCACGGGATGACCAGATCCGTCACTTTGCGGCGCGCCAAGAAAAGCGCGTTGGCGATGATGATTCTCGCCATCGCGTCGGCGGCGTGGGTGAATTTGTAGCGGGAGCAAACGTCGCCGGCGGCATAGATCCTGGAATTGGTGGTCCGCAGCCGATCATCGACAATTACCCCGTGGGAAGTATATTCCACCCCCGCTTCCGCCAGACCTAATCCTTCGAGATTGGGAGTTCGGCCGACTGCAACGAGGATCGCGTCGCACTCGAGTGCGTGAGATTTGCCGGCGGTCTCCGCCGCCAGCCGCTTACCTGATCCACTGCGGCTCACCTGTTGAATCATCCCCGCCGTAATTACACGTACCCCTTCACGGTCGAGCTGCCGCCGCAAGACGGCCGCTGCGTCGGGGTCTTCCTTTGGAAGAATTTCCATCCCGTCCGTGATCATGGTCACCTGGCTGCCGAAGCGTTGGAACGACTGGGCGAGCTCGCAACCGATGGGTCCCGCGCCTACGACCAGTAGCCGGCGGGGCAGTTCGGTGAGTGTGAAGATCGTTTCATTGGTGTAGTAGCCGCCCTCCTGCAAACCAGAAATCGGCGGCTCCGCGGCTCGCGCGCCGGTGGCGATGACGGCGCGGTTAAACTCGACGCGGCGGCCATCGACTGCGACCGTGGATGGACCCACAAAACAGGCGTTGGCCATGAAAACGTCCACGCCGAGCTTGGTAAACCGTTGCACGGAGTCGTGCTCACTGATGCCGGCGCGTAGCCGGCGCATGCGTTCCATCGCGGCCGAAAAAGCTGCTTGGGGCTCACCGGCGAGCTGGACACCGAATTCGCTGCCGTTACGCGCATCATAGACGGCGCGCGCCGCCCGGATCACTCCCTTCGACGGCACACAGCCGACATTCAAACAATCGCCGCCTAAGAGATTGCGCTCGATCAGCGCGACTTTGGCGCCCAGTCCCGCCGCCCCCGCCGCGCTCACCAACCCCGCCGTGCCGGCTCCTATGACCACCAAGTTATATTTGCCGGCCGGAGTAGGATTGACCCAGCCGGATGGATGGCAGTTCTCAATCAGCCGCTTGTCGTACGGATCATCAACAAGCATCATCTCGTCAAACGGCATTGGCTTGTAATTGGGATTTAGACGGAGCCCTTCTGTCACCGAGCTTCCTCCTGGATCTGCTCAGCTTCGCGCAACGCTTTGCGCGCGATGCGCGTGACGATGACCACCACGGCGACCGTCGCCAGCAAGCCGACGTATTTCAATGCCAACTGGAAGAAATCGGCCGAAGCAGCTGCATCACCCGCCAAGGCGTCTCGCGCCGCAGCGCCGATATAGACGTAGAGAAATATGCCCGGCAGCATCCCCAGCAGATTTGCCAGAACGTAAGCATCGGTTCGTACCGCCGTGAGTCCCAGCAGATAATTGAGCACCGTGAAAGGGAAGGCTGGACTCAAGCGCGATAGGAAGACCATCTTGAAACCCTGCCGACCGATGGCCCGATCCAGCGAACGGAACTTGGGATTCATTTCCGTCCAGCGCGCGACTCTTTTCCTGAGAAACGTCCGGCACAAAAGAAAGGCGCACAATGCTCCCAAGTTGGCGCCAAAGAAGACTACAAGAAAACCGGTTTTGAATCCGAAGAGACTCGCGGTGCCGATAGTGATCGCACTTCCTGGTATGCAGAGAACGGTGGTGACCACATAACCGAGCGCCACGACTAAAGGGCCGACGCGACCGAGGCTATCGATATAGCTCTCAAGTTCCGCAAACCATTGTCGCACCGGCAGGAAATGAAACCCGATGCCGAACGCCAGGATCAATCCGACCAAGATAATGAGCTTCGTGTTCTGGTTCTTCAGAACGAATGGGTACACCATCGTGCGTCCGACATGATCGAGGCTACTAAAATGCGCGCGCAATGATCATTACCTAAAAACCAGCGCCCCGCCGCAACTGCTTCCCGAGCCGGCCGTGCAGGCGTAGCAGTGATTGCCGACGGTGATCGGCTGGTTTAGAAGCTGGTCAACAGACAATGAAGAGATGCTGAGCGCTTTGCCATTGCCATCCCGAATCGGCAGGTCGAGCATTTGATCGAAGTCGCAGTCGTAGACCGAACCTTCCCAGCCGATGCTAACTAGATTCCGGCACATCACCTGATCCAAGGTGGCGGCATTAAAGCTGGTCTCTAGAAGTTTCATGTACCGGTCGTATTCGCCGCGCAACTTCAAGTGCGTTTCATACCGCGTGATGGGCATGTTGCTGAGACAGTAAAGATGACTGAACTCGATGCCGTATTTCTGCCGCAGTTCCCTTTTGTAGTCTTGTTCGAGTTTCTCTTGCGGCGGAGGCAAATGCGGTTCGACAGGGTTATAAACCAGGTTCAACGCCAAGTCACTCTCCGGCTGGCCGTAGCCCAGCTTGTTGAAAATCTGCAGCGCGCGGATGCTTAAATCAAAAGTCCCTTTGCCCCGCTGGCGATCGACATTTTCCTCCGAGTAACAGGGCAACGAGCAGACCAGCTCCACGCGATGGCGTTGGAAGAACTCGGGAAGATAGTCTCTGCCCGGTTCGAAAATCACCGTCAGGTTGCAGCGATCCATGACCCGGCGGCCGAGGCCGGTTGCAGACTCAACCAAAAAATCGAAGTGCGGGTTCAGCTCGGGCGCGCCGCCCGTGATGTCCACCGTTTGAATGCTCGTGTCCGCGAGAAATCGGAGCACAGCCTCCACTGTCTCCCGACTCATCATCTCCTTACGAGTCGGACCGGATTCGACGTGGCAGTGAATGCACGCCTGGTTGCAATACCGGCCCATATTGACTTGTAAAACGTCGACGGCACGCCTGCTCAAGTCGCCGCCGTTTCTATGTAATCTCTGGACGAAAGGCTGCATAGAAATTTGCCTAAAGAATTAGGGACAGCAGTTTGAGCCAGAGCCACAGATGTTTCCTGCGGCGCTGGTCGCTTTATAGTCAATTCCTTTGGTCTCTCGCGGATGGCGCCGATGATCGCGCGAGCAATCGAAGACGCCCGCCTCTTCTGTCGGCACCTCTTGCCTCGGCGGCACGAGGATGAACTGGTCCTGATACGGCGGTTTGGAATAGAGTTCAAAGGTCTTCTCGCACACGGCAATCCGCGCTCCGCGCGGCAAGATGTGATTATCGTCATCCATCACTTGTTTCCATGGACCGCGATAAATCACAGCCTGGTTACGCTCGACACACGATCCCTCTTTTCCCTTGTAGGCTGTGATCGTGATGGAGCGGAACTCGATACCTTCGACGGTCCGGTAGGGTTGTGACTGAAAATCCTCGATGTGAATTCCATAAAACTTGGCTTCTTCGAAGGCGCGCAGGAATTCTTCTTCCAGAAAAGCTCCCGACACACATCCGCTCCAGAGCTCAGGATCTCTGACCATGTGTTCCGGCACCGGCTCGTCGCTTACGATATCGGAGATCGCGACTCGCCCGCCGCGTTTAAGCACGCGGTACATCTCGGCAAACAGCGTCTTTTTGTCTTCCGGCCGGACAAGATTCAACACACAATTAGAGACAATGACGTCAATGGAATCATCGGCAACCAAGGGTTGTTCATGCCTGATCTTTTCCTCGTAGCCTTGCAAATCTGCTAGGTCAGAAACCGACCGGATCGGATGCTGTTGCAGGTACTGTTCGACGAGATCGAGATTGGTCCTTAGATCCTGAATCTTGCCGCGCCGAAATTCCGTATTGTGAAATCCGAGTTTATCGCCGATGGAAATTTGATACTTGCGCGCGAGCTTGAGCATTTCAGGATTGAAATCAATCCCGATCACCTTGCCCCTGGCGCCGACAATCTGGGACATGATGTAACAGCTTTTGCCGCTGCCTGAGCCGAGATCGAGCACCATCTCGCCTTCACGCACATGTTTGGACGGGTCACCGCAGCCAAAATCCTTTTCGATGATCTCGTCGGGGATTACTTTCAATAGGGCCCGGTCGTAATCGACCGGCACGCACAAACCGGGTTCCCCGTCGGATACCGCGCTGCCATATCGTTGGAGCACCGCCTGCTCAAAACCGGCTCCGACGCCATTGGTTTCATGAATTTTCTCTTGTCCAACTTCACCCATAACAACTATCCTTTCATCAAGCCTGAAGGGATTCGGAAAAGATTTTCGGGAACAAATCCACCCTTCGTTAAATGAGCCCCTCTCCTGACTCCCTGTCGTTATAACGGCCCTTTGACCAAAAAGTTCCCTGTCCAGAAGAAGGCTTTCGACATCCGGGAACTTTAGTGGCGGCAAAGCCGTTTTACTACATATGCTTGTCCCTTGGAAATCACTTCTACCGTCCATTAGAATGCCGGCATGGGTGGCAACAAAAGAGCCGGCGCCGCGGACAGGGAAACATTTGCTCGTGAAGCCATGGTTCACCTCGATCATTTATATCGCGTCGCGTTTCACCTGGCGAAAGATCAAGATCATGCCCAAGACCTGGTACAAGAAACCTTTGTTCGCGCCCTCGCTGCTCACGACCAGTTTAATCCCGGAACCAATATGAAAGCGTGGCTGACAAAGATTCTCTATAATTTTTTCTTTGATTACTATCACCAAAGCAAACGATGGATTTCAACAGAAGGTCCAATCGAGCAAGAACCAGATTATTGGGCAGGACGGCCGGTGGAGAATCCCGGACCGGAAAGCCACGTATTGGCGAACGAGCTGACCACCACGGTTACCGATGCTTTAAGAAAAATTCCAGAGGAGTTCCGATTACCTATCGTGATGATAGACATGGGAGATTTTTCTTACGCGGAAGCGGCGGAAATCCTCTCGTGCCCAATAGGGACAATTCGGTCCCGGCTCTCGCGTGGCAGAAGGCTAGTGCATAGTTATCTTAAGGCTTACGTTGGTATCGAGAAGGGGCGTGAGAAAAAATGAAGTGCGAAGAGGCACGTGAACTGATTACCGCGCTGGTCGATCAAGAACTGCTTGATCCAGAGCGGCCTTTACTGGAAATGCATCTCAAGGGGTGCGCCCGCTGCCGATTTGCCCTTGAAGAAGAACGGGGTCTGAAGACAGAAATCCGAGCCGCCGCCGATCATCTGCGTGCGCCTGCTCAGCTGCGAAATAGGATTCTTACGGACCCGCGCCTATTTCGCGAGAAGTCCCAATCGACTCGAGGGTGGCGTGACTCCATTTGGCCCAGATCCTTTACGCTACGCCCTGCTTTGATTGTGACTCTTCTTTTGGTTTTTACCCTCTCTTCTCTGTATCTGTTTAACGTCAATCGGACAAAACAACCGATCGCCGTCGCGGCACTCGAAACTTACGGTCTGTTCCTTAGTAACGAGCTTCCTGTGTTCAGAGCTAACGGCGCGGCGAAAATCAAGGAGCAACTAATCCGGGCTGTAGGCGGGAGCTTTGAGCCCATGGGATATGATTTCTCGGCAATGAATCTAGAGCCCGTAGCAGGCGCAATCCGTGAGATCCAAGGCCGCAAGATCCTCGTCGCCATTTATCAGGGTCAAGGAGGTACTCTTTTCTGCTACACTTTTCTGGGATCGGAAACCGACGCGCCGCAGGCCGCGGCCAGAGTTTTTGACGCCGACAAAAAAATGAACTTCTACGCTTTTTCTCAGGCCGGCATGAATGCGGTCCTTCACCGCGAAGGGGACGTTATTTGCATTTTAGCCTCAGAAATGCCCATGGAAGAACTTTTGGCTCTCGCCAGATCTAAAGCTAGTCCAAGTTGAGATCTATCTGCGCTGTCCAATTCTGGACAGCGCTATGCTAAACCACCTGCTCCGAAGGAATCCAATGCCGCAGTGGTTCGGATATTCGCTTAACCGTTCGTTTTTTTAGGGACGAGTATCACTTCTGGGACTCGAACCAGCTTCTGAATTCACGCTTTCGACATCGAATTCCCATGGGAACTTTCTGAGGCGCTTGTCGGTTAGATAACTAAGATATGAAAGGAGGCAAATTATGCGTTCTGACATTAGCAATGGCATTGTGGCGGGTGTTGTAGGCGGGGTCGTCTTTGGCATTATGATGCAGATGATGAATGCTCCGACACCCGAAGGCGGTCAAATGCCCATGTTGGCAATGGTTGCCAAGGTGGTGCGCTCCGACAGCATCGCCGTTGGTTGGCTCTACCATTTGTTTAACAGCGCCTTGATTGGCGGTATCTTTGGCCGGTTACTCGGCGATCACTCGCACAGGTTTGGGTCGGGGATAGGTTGGGGCGCCGTATACGGACTCGTATGGTGGATTTTGGGAGCTTTGATATTGATGCCGGTATTTCTCGGAATGCCTGCTTTTGCACCACTTATGATGGCGCCCATGCGGCCGGTCGCCATGGGAAGTCTGATGGGCCATCTGATCTACGGCATTATTCTTGGCGGTGGCTTTGCTACGTTGAAGCAGGGGATCCCTGGAACGACGCGACACGCATAGACGCGATTTCTGCGGCGGCGGTTATAGATCGGCCGCAGAGGAAAAGAGATGGGAAGAAACTCATCGTCGGGCGGAGAGAGGTGCTTTAGGGCAGGACTCTGGGGATCGATCATAGCCGTTATCTGCTGTTTTACTCCCGCGCTGGTCATTGCGCTGGGGTTTTTGGGTCTTGCAGCTCTGACTCCCTATCTCGATTATATTCTCTTCCCCCTGCTAGCCGGCTTTTTGATTCTGGCGCTTTACGGCTGGTCGAAGACAAAAGAACAGAAATGATGGGAGCGCAAAGCGGCCACTCGTGCGCAGGTGACCGCGCGGGCGGGCGGCAACCTTCACAGGCGGCGTGTTGGAGTACAAAGTGGAAAGAAAGATTACCGTTTATTCAGCTCCCGGCTGAGCTTCATGTCATGCGGCGAAAGAGTTTCTTTCGCATCACCAGATCCCGTTTACTGATCGCAACGTAGCTGAAGATCCTAGCGCTATGGAAGAACTGGTCCAGAAGATCGGTCGCCGAGCGACCCCCGTCATTGTCGTCGGTGACGAGGTGATCGTGGGCTTTGACCGAGGAAAACTTCAACGACTGCTAGAGCTATAACATTCGTATGCCAAACGTGAGATGCCCTGAATGTGCAAGAGAATTAGAGGTTTCACAAGCTGCCAAGTCGGGGGATATCATCGACTGTCCCTTCTGCGCTGGGCTTTTCCTCAGTCTGATCGAAGAAGGCGGGCATTTCTCCGCTGTTGCCCTGAAAACGGTAAGTTGCCCGCGCTGCGATCGGATGATCGTTTTGTCAGACAACGCGCATGCGGGAGAAATTATTCGGTGTTGCGGAAAGAAATTTCGGCTCACCTATGAATTCGGCTCTTTTGCTCTCGAATGATCTAGAGCAAAATCGAAAAAGTTCGTACACTCATGGGAACCAAATAGCGGCTGAGAAAGTGTAAGTGACTATGGAGGATGATCTATGCGGCAAACCACACTGGCGGTATCAATCGCTTTTCTCGTAGTGTCCATTGCCGTAGCCCAGGCCCAGTTAGGCCCCAAAGACGGCGGCAATCTGAAACCCACAGACCTGGAAAGAGTCAACGTAGGAGAGACGGCGCCCGACTTCACGTTGGAGAACCTTGACGGAAATAGAATCAGCCTGTCCGAGTTCCGAGGCAAGAAAAATGTCATCTTGGTATTTTACCGAGGCCATTGGTGACCTTACTGCACCCAACAGCTCGGCGAGCTGAAGAGCATTTTGACCAAAGAAGAGAAAGAGAAGGTTCAAATACTAACAGTCAGCATCGATAGCCACGAAGATTCGAAAAAGTTTGTGCAAAAACTCAAAGAGAGATTCGCGGGGGACCTGGATTTTCCCATGCTCGAGGACAAAAACCACAAGGTCATCGACCGCTATGGCATCCTCAATCCCGACGGCAAAGGGTGGCCCCACCCGGCGACCTACGTGATCGACAGACAGGGAGTAGTCCGCTGGAAATTTGTTGAAGTGGATTACAAGAAAAGGCCGACGAATGAGCAGATCCTGCAAGCGCTGAGGAAAATTTCTTAAGCTGTGCCGCAAGAAAACAGATAGAAGCGCTATTTAAAGGGCCGCCGACACTAGCGTGGCGGGTGAAAAATCACCCGGCGTCAACATCAGGAGGAGGTAGCCCGGTCATTCCTCGCTGGCCAGCAACAAATAAGCCTGAATGAATTTATCGATGTCGCCGTCGAGAACGCCATCCGCGTTGCCGACTTCCAGCCCGGTGCGGTGATCCTTGACCATGCGGTAGGGATGGAGCACATAAGAGCGGATCTGACTCCCCCAGGCGATATCTTTTTTGGTCTTGTGATAGACGTCCATCTTCTCTCTTTGCTTCTCGATCTCAAGATCGTAGAGACGTGAACGCAGGATCTTCATCGCCATGGCCCGGTTTTTGTGCTGTGAGCGCTCGTTTTGGCAAGCGACCACGATGTTCGTGGGGATGTGAGTGAGGCGCACTGCCGAATCGGTTTTGTTGACATGCTGCCCGCCGGCGCCGCTGGAGCGATAGGTATCGACGCGCAGATCGGCTTCGTTGATCTCGACCTTGATGGTGTCATCGACTTCCGGATAGACGAAGACCGATGCAAAGGAGGTATGGCGGCGTGAGTTGGCGTCGAAGGGAGAAATGCGCACGAGCCGGTGGATGCCGGCCTCCGCTTTGAGATAACCGTAGGCGTAGTCACCTTCAACGGTGAAGGTTACGCTTTTGACACCGGCTTCTTCACCAGGTTGGTATTCCAGAATTTCTTTACGATAACCGCGACGGTCACACCAACGGAGATACATACGTAACAGTATCTCCGCCCAATCCTGCGCCTCTGTGCCGCCGGCGCCCGGGTGCAGACTCACAATGGCGTTTCTCCGATCGTCGGGCCCACCCAAAATCTGGGTGAGCTCGGCCTGGGCCATCGATGCGGCTACCTCGGCGACTTTCGCCGCGGCTTCGTTGAGGGCCTCCTCGCTCTTTTCTTCCTTCGAGAGCTCGAGAAAGAAACGCGCCTCTTCGAGTCCTGCTCTGTGTTTTTCCCAGGAGTCGACGACCTCTTTCAGCGAGGCCTGCTCTTTGAGAATTCCTTGCGCCTTTTCGCCGTCGTTCCAGAAATCCGGACGTGAAGTTACTTGGGTGAGCTCTTCGACTCGCTTTTGTTTTCCTTCGAGGTCAAAGACGCCTCCGCAAAAGCTCGAGCCGTTCTTCCAGGTGGATCAGTTGATCAGTGGTTTCTTCTAGCATCTTGTCATCTCATCCTGTGATTTGATCTATGGTGAGATACGGTCATCACCATCGTTTTAATTATACCTGTAATATGTTCTGGTCACAAAGCGCCCGATAGACCTGCTTCTCCAGACGTTCCATGATTCTGGCATCTTTCGCCGAACGCTCGTGGTCGTAACCCAGAAGATGCAACACGCCATGAATCAGCAAGGTCGCCATTTCCTCGTCCAGAGTTCGTCGTCTTTCCCTAGCCTGCTGCCGCGCCTTGTCCACCGAGATGATGACGTCGCCTAGAAGCCGCACCGCACCGGGCAAGCCATCTTCCGCCGGAAACGACAGAACATCCGTCGGGTAATTCTTTTTACGAAACTTGGCATTGAGTCTTTGGATCTCGGCATTGCCGACCAAGGCAAGACTCAGCTCGGCTTTATCCTGCTTCACCAACTCTAACAGCTTGAGCGCAATCGCCTTGAGTTTACGGCTGGGAAACCTTTTGCCGGCGTCTCGACGGACAATTTCTACGGGCATCGCGCGACGATAGTAGCGTTTCCTCGCTGAACTTGCGAGCGCGCTCGTCGGCCACTTTGAAGAGAGCCCGGTACAGCACTGAATTAGTTCACGTTAAAAATCTTCTGATAGGTAGCGATCAGCTCGTTAAGGTTGGGCCCGATGAAAGCCGGATTCACAAATACAAAATCTCTTTTATACAGTTCTTGATGGCGCGGGATCTGCTTCACGCCCTTGCGCAGCGTTAGTCGAGGAATCTGTTGAGCAAGGACTGTTTGGCCTTCGTCAGATAGAATCCAATCGATAAATAGTATTGAGGCGTGGGGATGAGATGAACGCCTCATGAGCGCCAGCGCGTTCGGTTCCGCCGGGTAGGGGTCGAAGAGGCGATAGTCGATGGGTGCTCCTTTTTCTTTATACTCGGTGGCGCGCCGGCCGCGCGCGGCGATGACGATGGCCGACTCACCCGCAAGCATCAGTTGCAATCGCATCACGCTGCTGGAGCCGGGTATGTGCAGCTGCTGCCGAGCCAGCGCCTTCATGTAATCGAGGCCTTTGGCTTTCCCCATGCCATCCAACATGACACTGAACCAGGCGTACTCATCGCTTCCCATGTTCATCTTGCCCTTCCATTTGGGCAGGAGCAGATCTTGATAGCTCCGCGGGACGTCATCTTGGGACACCAATTTGGTATTAAAAGCCAGCACGATGGGCGTCACCTCGAAAGACGACCAGAAACCCTGCGGGTCATATGAACCGGCCGGGAAAAATTTGAGTTCGGGCGACAGATACGCTGCCGAGTAACCTTTCTGTTTCAACTCCCATATCTCTGTTGGCGCTGATCCGACCATGTCCACGGCGAAGCGGCCGGCTTTCGCTTCGGTGTCGACTTTCGTAAAAATCGCGGATTGAGACAGGCGATTGGCTTTAACTTTAATGAACGGAAAAACTTTTTCGAAAGCGCCAACCATCTTTGGATAGTCGGTAAAGCTCATCGAAGTATACCAGATCACCTCGCCTTCTTTCCGCGCTCCTTCTTCCAGCGCGGCTTTTCGCTGCGCCGGCGTGACCCCCTGAATTTTTTTCACGACTTCGTCCGGGGTCAAAGCGATGCACGTGGCTGGATCGTGAAAGAGAAAAACTAGTGCCGAAATCAATGCGGCACAGAATTGCGTCGAACGTGTTGTTCTCATGTGTCGCTGCTTAACTTGATCTACGGGCCTGTCGTTGTCCTCGGCAGGTTATGGCGCCTATAAGTTGGCCTTGTGTAACACTTCGCTCCGAGAAGGGTCAAGCCTGATGCCCTAGCTGTTCGAACCGGTGAATGCCGGCGCCAAAGCCGTCCGATCAATAGGTTACAGCATAATTGACTTGAATTAGTTGATTTGCTACTAGACTAAAAGGATTGCTTATTTAGGAGGCGGAGATGACCTATATCATTGCTGAGCCTTGCATCGACGTAAAGGATACTGCTTGTGTGGATGTCTGTCCGGTGGATTGCATTCATCCTACAAAAAATGAGGCTGAAGAGTTCGAAAAAGAAAAAAAACTCTATATCGATCCCGAGGAGTGTATCGACTGTGGGGCATGCGAGCCGGTCTGCCCCGTAGAGGCGATTTTTGAGGAGGCGGCCACTCCGGACAAGTGGAAGCACTTCATTCAGGTCGACGCTGACTGGTATAAGGCCCGAAAAGGGTCGTAACTGGCTGCTTATTTTTATATTTGCTTTTAAAAACTGGGAGTTCTCCCCAACCTTTTTTTTGCCCAGATTTTTTGCCTACGGAACAAGAACAACCATCCAACTTCTCGCACTGCGGCTTGACTCGTATCGCATCATTAGTATACGCACAAGCTGCAAGCGGAATTCACCACCTGCCGACCGAAAGGAAGAGTTTAATGGTCTTGGTTCTCAAGAACGAGCAAATGGAAAATTTGCTTCCAATGTCGGAGGAAATCGAAGCCATCGAGCAGGCGTTTCGGGAATTGGGCGAAGGCAAAGCCATGAACGCCCCTCGTGCTCGGCTCAGGACTCCTTGGAAAGAGGAAGGCGGACAATACTATTTCAATAACATCATGGGACTGGTGCCGGGCGTTAAATCCATGGCGCTGCGCATCGACTCGAGCTTTTCCAAGGAAGTCCAGGTCGCCGGCAGCAAACGTCGCGTTTACCCCGGTGATTTCATTGGTCTCGTCATGCTCTTCGACATGGATACCTGCGAACTGTTGGCGATCATGGATGACCACCACATTTCGACAATGCGGGTCGGCGCCACAAGCGCCGTTGCCAGCAAATATCTTTCTCGTAAAGACGCCAAAGTCATGGGGCTGCTCGGTTCCGGAGAACAGGCAAAAACTCAGGTGACGGCGCACCTGGCTGTCCGGCCGCTTACAAAAATCAAGGTCTACAGTCCGACCACGGAGAATCGCGAGAGGTTCGCCAAACAGATGAGCGCCGAAACCGGCATCGAAGTGGTGGCCGTGGAATCCGCCGAAGAGGCAGTGCAGGGCAGCGATATCGTGAGCGCCGCGACGAATACCGTCGATCCCGTCGTGCAAGGTAAATGGCTCGAAGACGGCATGCATGTCACTAGCCTCGTCGGGGGCGATGGTTTTCTGCCGCGCAAGGAGCTCGATGACGAGGCCGTGAAGCGAGCGGGCCTCATTGTCGTCGGCTATAAGCCGCAAATCTTCATTGACAAACAGGCGGAGTTTCACGACCGCATCGAGCGCGGGATCGTCAAAGCCGAGGATCTGCACGAGCTCGGCGAGCTTCTAAACGGCAAATGCCGCGGTCGGAAGGACAGCAAAGAGATTACCTTTTTCAAAAACAATACGGGAATGGGCATTCAGTTCGCGGCCACCGCGAGAAAAATGTATGAAAAGGCGAGGGAGAAAGGCATCGGCGCGGAGTTACCGCTGGATTTATTTATGACGCGAAGAGGCGACAAGACTTATTCGCCGTGAGCCGTACGGCGGTTTCGCGGCGGATATGGATTGCGCTCTTGGCGCCGCTAATGAGATTTCCACAGAAACTGTGGATAAACTTGTTGATAATTCGCTCAGCTCACCTGGGACCAAGGCGGTACAATGCGTGCTCGACCAAATTGCCTAAACAGTCAGCGCAGAAAAATATGTGAAATTCCAGTGTTAACGATTTATACTTTTTTCGTTAAGGGAAAGTTTCGAACAGATTACAGATCACAGTTGCGGAACCTGAAGTGTCATTTTGGCTTTTCAAAAGCGTTTTAAGTCGCGAGAAGAAAGCCACCGACGTAGGCCATGGCGCATCGTGAAAGGAAATTCTATGACTCCGCTTTGGCTATTGAGCTTTATGATTCAGCTGTTTCTTGTGTCCTTTCTCTCTGCAGCCGAAACCGTTATCGAAGGCGCGAAGAAAGAGGGCGCGGTGGTTTTTTACACCACGATGGACATTCAGAACAGCAAGCCGCTGCTCGACAACTTTACGAAGAAATATTCTTTCATCAAGGGCGATTTGGTCCGTTTGGGTGGCACGGCCATGGTCAGCCGCATCATGGCCGAGGCACAGGCAGGTGCAAACAAGTTCGATGTCGCGGTCGGGATTTCTCCTTCCTATATTCCGATGCGGGAAAGGAATCTCATCGCGCCCTATATGTCTCCGGAGTTTCCGAGTCTCTATGATGATCTGTACGAACCGAAAGGTTATTGGGCAACCGTGTATCTCAACACCCTTGTTCTTGGTTACAACACGAAGGTCATTTCGCGCAACGACCTGCCTAAGACCTATGAAGACTTGCTCAAACCTCAGTACAAGCAAAAGTTCATCATCGACATCGAGAACCACGATGTTTTCGTTGGCTTGAGTCAGGAGTGGGGGCAGGAAAAGGCCATCGCCTATTTCAAAGGATTGGCCAAGCAGGAACCGGTTTTTTTGCGCGGCAACACCAACCGAGCCAACATGGTGAGCGTCGGCGAGCGTTCTCTGACTTTCGTCTATGCCCAGGTGATTGAGCGCATGAAGCAGACGGGGGCGCCCATGGATTGGATACCGTTGGAACCGGTCAATGTGGAGGTGAATGTCTCCATGCTCGCGGCCAAGGCAGCTCACCCAAACGCGGGCAAACTTTTTATCGACTATCTTATTTCCAAAGACGGTCAGGAGTTCTTGAAGACGTTTCGGAGAATCGGTCCGCGCAAAGATGTCAAGCCCGACCCGCCTAAGCTCTTCGAAGGTTTTCGCCGCCGCGTAGTTATTCCTGACGCTTACAAAAATTTGCGCGAGATAACCAGGCTACACAATGATGCCTTGGGTATACGCTAGAGTAAAATCACGGAGGTGAGCCATGAGAGAATGGGAGCAGTTTATTCCGGAAGAGGAACGAAAGATCTACGAAAAGGCCGGTTACAAAAACAAAGACACATTTGGCCGCAATCCGGCGTTGCTGATTATCGACGTCATCACCGGTTTTACCGGCACCAAGGCGATGGATATCATGGATGCCATCGATGAATTTCCCACCAGTTGCGGTAAAGTCGCTTGGGACGCGCTGCCAAAGATTCAAGCATTGCTCCAGGCCTGCCGGGACGCTGACGTTCCGGTGATCTACTCCACCAGCGATCCGAATTTCAAAGCCGCCTTTGGCAACGCGACGAAGCGCGGGGTCGACACCACAGACTTTGAAAAGCTGGCCACCGAGTTCCCGGACATGATCAAGCCCAAAGAAGGCGAATTTATCGTCCGCAAGGCCAGAGCCAGCGCGTTCTTCGGCACGCACTTGATTACCTACCTGGTACGCAAGAACATCGATTGCTTGCTCGTGACCGGCACCAGCACCTGCGGTTGCGTCCGCGGTACGGTACTGGATGGCTACTCCTTCGGCTATCCCGTATTTCTGGTCGAGGAGTGCGTTTTCGACCGCTCCCGCACTTCTCATTTGGTCAACCTGTTTGAGATGAATGCCAAGTACGCGACCGTTATTCAGCTAAATGAAGCGTTAAACTACGTGCAGCGTCTGAGAAAAATAGAAGGCAGGCAAGCGCTGGCGCGCTGAGTGGATATTCTTCGTTAGACCGCAACAAGGAGGTCGGCATGGCAACCGAAGCCCCTTTTCCAGAAAAGGAATACCTCGATCGTTACGAGCGCGGCTACGCACTCATGGAGCGCGATGGCCTCGACGCGCTGGTGATCTCGGAAAAAAACAACTACTGGTACTTCTCCGGCCTCATTAGCTACCAGTTGGATCACATCCAGCGTCCGCAGATCTGCTTTCTACCGAAGGGCGGAAAGCCGATGTTGCTCGTTTATGGCAACGACAAAGCGAAAGCCAAGGCGCTACCGTGGGTCGGCGAAGTGCGTGCCTATGTCGATGTGCCGTTTCCCGAAGAGATGATCGCCGGCTGTTTGAAAGCAATGGGACTCGGCGAAGCCAAGCTGGGCTTCGAGCTCGGCGACGACCAGCGGCTGGGAATCCCGGCGAACTATCTTTTGCGCCTGACGGAAGCGCTACCCAAAGCGCAGATCAAAGACGGCACTGCGGCGCTAACGGAAATGCGGCTCATTAAAAGCCCGCAAGAGATTGAATTCATGCGCAAGGCTTGCGACATCTCCATGAAAGCCTATGACCGGTGCCTGCCGCAGCTGCGGCCGGGAATGACGCGCCGCGAAGTTGCCGACAAACTGTATATCTCGATGATTGAAGAGGGCGCGCATCCGCGCCATCCGGGTTTTCTCATGTTGAATTCGTCGACGCGATACGACGATCGCCGCTATAATAAAGGCGATCGCATGATCGCCGACTTCGGCGCCTGCTATGAAGGTTATTATGGCGACATCACGCGCATGGCTATCTTTGGACCAGCCAGCGAGGAGCAGAAGAAGGATCATCGCATGGCTTGCGATGTCATTCAGCTTTGTTTTGATGTCATGCAGCCGGACACGCCGATAGCGGAACTCTCTCGCGTCGCCAACCGCGAGCTGGTCAAGCGTGGCTATCAAGCCGTCGACAGCCCCAAGCGCATCGGTCACGGTATCGGCATGGCCCGCGCCGAACCCCCGTCACTCAATGAAGTCGAAAAGGAACTCCATCGGCCTGGGATGATCCTGGCCTTAGAACCGAAAGTACGCTCCGAGAAAAGTGCCGTGCATCTCGAAGAAGACGTACTGATCACGGAGCGGGGTCCAGAATTTCTAACCACCGGCCGCGAAGAACTGCGTATTATCGAGTAGCCATGGATTCCAAAGGCATTGTCTATTTATCCAACGAGGATGTGAAAAGGATCCTCGATCTCGGTCGCGCCGTCGAGATTACCGAGCAGGCGCTGCGCGACCACAGCGAAGGTCGAGTCATCTGGTCCACGCCTGAAGATTTGGCGATCAAGCCAGAGACGGGCTGGCAGTCTTGGGTGACGGGCTGCGCGCTTTCGACGCAGCCAGTGGCCGGCTTTCGCATTCGTTCCATCAAAGCAGCCGGCGGCAGCCGGGATGCGTCGCGTCCGCCGCGCGGGCCGAGGCGAATCTTGATTCTCAGCGACCGCGAAGGCGGCGAGATCCTCGCGATCATGGATGAAGACTGGTGCCACGCCGTGCGCACCGCTGCGGCAGCGACCGTCGCGTGCCGCGTGCTGGCACGCAAAGATTCATCGATTATGGCGATGCTCGGCGCCGGCGACACCGCGCGCGCCGCCGTGCCGGTGATGGCCAGGGCGTTCCCATTAAAAGAGATCCGCGTCACCTCGCGCACGCCCGAGTCGCGCCACAGCTACGCCAAAGAAGTCGGCGCCGCGTACGGCCTCAATGTTCGGCCGGTGGAATCCACCGAAGAAGCATTAAAAGGCGCGGACATCGCTATCTCCGCTACAACCACTTCAACACCGTTCGTGAAGGACAGCTGGCTGGGCGCAGGCATCACGGTCTATTCCATCGGCAAACACCAAGAGATGGAGAGCGCCGTCTACAAGAACGCGGACAAGTTCGTGGTCGATAGCTGGGAGCACTGCAAGAACAAGTCGGACATGCAGCGCATGCTCAAAGAGAACTTTCTCGGCGAAAAGGATCTCTACGCCGAGCTGCCGGAGCTGCTCGCCGGCAAAAAACCCGCAAGACAATCAGAGAGCGAACGTATCTTCATTCGCGCCATCGGACTGGTGAACCAGGACATCGCCCTGGCCGACTGGATTTACCGCCGCGCGTTAAAGAGCGGCGTCGGGACATCTCTGCCGTATCGAATTCGAAGCGTCGAAAGAAGGAGGGGCGACCGGCCGTTTGCCCCTACTGACCTCTGACGTCTGACCTCTGGTTGTTACCCCATATCCACCTTCACGCCGTTCTTAGCGCACTCCTCCGCATACATTTTTCTCATCGAATCGTCTTCGTCCTCGAATTCGATTTGCTCGATGCCTTTCTCTTCTTTTTGCACGGCGGTGTTGGCGTGCAGCGCGACGAATTTACAGGGCTCCGTCCCGGTGTTGTAGTGCTGGTGCCACGTACCGGCCGGCGGCGAGATGCATGTCCCTTCGTGCCAATCGTAGCGTTCGGGTTTTTCCCCTTCGTTCCACATCAAGGTATAGCCCGTCGAATCGAGCAGAAAGACGTGGGCTCCCGGCCCATGGCGGTGCGCTTTTTTGTAGCGGCCTACTGGAAACTGTGAGACGTGGGCGAGCATGGCGCTGCCGGACATGTGGATATACATGTTACGCGTTCCCTTGCCTCTCTTTTCACGTGGCACGAGGTTGATCTTGCGAATGTCAGGGATGAAGTTGGAGTGAAGAATACCGCCGTAATATTCCGTGAAATATTTTCCCTCTTTGGAGAAAAAGTCGGCGTCGCCGGGATCGAAGCGGTCTTTGAACATATAGTTAGTGTTGTAGATGAACTCCGGGTCGCGGAAGAGCTCAAATGAAACCGGCTGGCTGGTAAGAGCGAAATAACGACAAGGCTCGGTGCCACTTGCATTGAAATGCTGATGCCACGCATTGAGCGGGATGGCGAATGTCGACCCTCTTTCCCATTCAAAGGTCCGCTTCGCCGTGCCCTCATACCAGACGCTCGTCGCGCCGCGCCCAGCAGCAACGGTGATGATCTCTTCATAGAGCTGGCGTTGCGGTTTAATGCTCCTGCCGGGATCGATCTCCGCGATATAAGCGTCAGCCACCATCTGATCGGAAAAGGTGCAAATGGCCCCCTTGCAATCCTTGCGCTTCCAATATTCGAGCTTTTCCGTGCGCACATCCTGCACGAACGCGCCGCCGATGATCGGCACGCCTTCAGACTCGATCCATTTTTTATAGGGACTGTACTTGTCCATCATGAACTGGACATAGGGATGAACCTCGAACTCTTTTACGGGCTTAACTGCCATAGTAAGCTGCCTCCTGCGAATTTGATGCTACGACGTTACTGCGGGCGTAGATGGCGTGTCAACTCCGCTAGTCGATTTAGCCTTGACTCAATACCGGCTCTGTCCTATGTCTCTCCTTGAAACGACCACGTCAAGGACACGGACCCGAGGGCCAGAACAACGGACTACGAGAGTTTCATTCGCGGCGATCTGATGAAGAAGATCGAGCAAAGCGGTTTCATCTGCTCGCTTTCCAAAAGCTAACTGCCGTTCACCACTCAACCAGTCAAACGGGCAATCTAAAAGGAGGGTTCCCAGATGAAGATAGCCATTTCGTTTTTTTCAATTCTCTTGATGGCGGCCGTATCTCCTGTGTTATTACGCGCTCAGGGGAGCACCGACCCCAAGATCGTTGAGGCTGCAAAAAAAGAAGGTGAGATCATCTGGTTCACCTCCATGAGCGTCGATCAGAGCCAGCCGTTGATGAATGCGTTCCAGAAGAAATATCCAGCGATCAAGCCGGTGCTGATGCGCGCCGGCGGCGGCGCCATCATGAATCGGGTGCTCACCGAGACGCGCGCGGGGATGTTCGGCTTCGACGTCGTCGGCGGCCGCGGCGAGATGATCCAGATTTTCAAAGAGCGCGGCATCATCGCGCCGTACATCTCGCCTGAAACCAAGGTGATCGACGCCGATCTCTTCGACAAACAAGGCTACTGGTATGTCCACTACGTGGTTCCCTGGGCTTTGGGTTACAACACTCAGCTAGTCAAAAAAGAAGAGGTTCCCAAGACCTATGAGGCGCTTCTCGACCCCAAATGGAAGGGCGGGAGGATTTCCATGGATAACGAGGGCTATCTTGTGCTCCAAGGGCTGATTACC
>VBKE01000044.1 GCA_005879605.1 Deltaproteobacteria bacterium | reverse complement strand
CCCCTTGCTCTGAGCCTCCTGCAATGTGTTCGAACCCGACGGAGAGGGCATGGATGGGCTCGTCAAATACTCCAGAGTCAAGTTCGGATCACACCATGCCTCTTTATAGTTGGCAGATACAATATAGTGGAGTGTGAATAAGGATTTGAGGTCCGCGAGACCTCGCTCCATCTCAAACTGCAGATAGGGATACCATAGCGCTAGAGTCACAGCAGCAGCGATCAGGTGGAGGTTACTGAATAGGGGAGGACGATAGATAAGCCACAGAGCCGGCAAAATCAGCACGGCAGGCGTGATGGACATATCCACATACATCCCGACCGTCCAGGTGGCCATGGACGCGGCGAGGTATTTAGCGTCCCTACACGTTACCCATTGGACGGCGAAATAGGCCAGCCAAACGTAAAAGAAGGGGTGCCCAATGGGATAAAGAGAGCCAGCGAAGGAGAGGCCCAGTCCAGACAGACCGTAGAGGATGACGGAGAGATAAGCACACCTTATCCCGAATGATCGACGCGCCAAGAGAAACACACCCAGCAACGTTCCCAAGTGCAACAGCGTGCTTCCAAACTTTTCGTAGAGGCGAGGATCATGAAAGAGAAGCATCCCTGGCGCCATAAGCCAAGTCGTTCCCCCCGGTGGGAAAGAACCATAGCTTGAGACATCGCCATAGCGCGCGGGCGTTCCCGTCTTTAACAGATGTTCCGCGCTGTTAAAATAGGTCAGCATATCAAAGGCCGGCGGGCGAGATTTCCAGCCTTGAAGCGTCAACAGCATCCCAATTATCGTGACCAACAGTATGATGGCGAAACCAACGATCACCTGTCGCGTCTCGACAGATAAGGCCGTCCCGCGTTTCAACAGAGGTCTGACAAACGCCTCATTTTCCGTTTCTTGCATCATAATGTCCCATTTGGAGATTCGGAGATTCCACTCCGCTGGCGTGACATCCGGTAGCCACTCATGTTGACTGACTTCTGCTCTGTTCAAGCGGCGCGCGCTCCTCGCCGCGGCCGAATTCTACGGGACGCTCCGCCGAGATCAAGGCGCGCCTCGACCCGGGCGTTCCCGACACGCTGATGGAGCAGGTGCTCGCGCGGCTTCGCGCAGGATGTCCCATGCGCGGGTGAACGTCGGCCTCCGTCGTCCGGAGGTTGCCGATCGCGAGGCGCGGACCACGCAGCTATCTTCGCGCGCGCGCGTCCACGTAATAGATTGCGAACATCGCTTCCCCGCGATCATTGGTGACAACTCGTTCCCGTCTGATCGCTCCGAAATAGTACTTGGCAAAGGATAGAAAATGGTCTCGTGCGGCAGCGGTGGTGCGATCACCTAGGCCTTCTGCGTATGCTAACACGAGAACTCTCTTTCCCGCGAAGAATTCTTCGGCAAGTGACTTACCTTGCTCTGGATTATCGAGTTCAGTAAATTCGCGTGACAGGTCTGTATACTTGCTCCGATCGCCTGAACGACTCAGAACAAACACCTGGTTATGCATTCCCCAGTTTGCCGATATGATTGCATCTGCATTTCGCTGTACTTCTCGCCGGTCCAGATAGGCACTCAGCTTATAGATAGCCGGCGTCCACACGAAACTGAATGCCTGGTCGTCAATTGCCTGCTGGTAGTGCACGCCAACCCTGACTTCTGAGGCGACCAGCAGGGCCGCTACTGACACGACGCCGAGTACAAGCGCCAACCGCGGTGAACACAATTCGCTACGGCCGAATCGCCTTCGGCTTGACGGTGAATGGACACCGTCCGCCGACTGATCAGATCGCACGCCGCCCAACCTCAGACCCGAAAGACGGTTCGCTACGGACACCATGAGTATATAGTGGAAGGGATATAGCATCATAATATGATAGGGGCCGTCCGCTGCAGTGGTGAGGACGATCTGGACGAGAATGGCCACGAAAATGAGAAGATAGAAGAGGCCGACGCGGTCGATGAACTGGGCGATTGGGGATTGTCTCCTGCGAAGCAGACGCGCCGTGGCAGCAAGAACGACCAGTCCGATGATCGGTAGTGTGATCCAATTGGTAATCGTTCCCATGTGGGCCGATGTTTGCAAAAACCATTGATCTTTACTATTCATCGTCTGGAGATAGAGGTCCGAAACGAACTCGATGCGCCCCAGCGGATCACTTGTTACGGAACTGGAAGCAGACACGGCGCGGGAATGCGTCTGCAGAAAGAGTGGCAAGGAATAGCGAGCGGTAACAGCGAGGGCAACCAACAACGCCCCTAACGGCCAGATGAATTGAGAACGAGACTGAGCCACGGCCGAACGTAGCTCGTGTCTGAAGACGACGACAGCAGCAACGACAAGGGCGAGTACGAACCACATGAAGTTGAACTTATCGAACAGGCCCAGGCCGCACGAGACGGCAACCCCCCAGAGATAGCGTGGTGATGAAGTGGCGATGAAACGAAAGAAGAAGTAGAGTGCCAGCATCTTAAAGAACATCATTAGGACGATCGGACCATAATCCGCCTTGCTCATGAAAATGAATATGGGATCGGCAGCCATGAGCAAGGCCAGCAGTGCGCTGTATGATGGCCGAAAGTGCAGTCGCGAAAGCTTGAAAGTGAGCGCGAGTGTCAAGAGGGAGATAAAGATGGTCGGTAGCCGGATCGTCTCCGGTGACCCGCCGAAGAGCGCGAAGATGGGAAAATAGATATAGCTCTTTAGCGCGCCTATATACGATATGGTTAGGACCGGAATGCCGAAAATGCGCCTAGCGACGGGGCCGCCAACTGCTGGTCTGACACCGAGCACTTCGTCGACGTTCAGCCCTGGGAGAGCGATGTGCCTGCTAGCCATAACCCCGAAGTACGCCAGCGCCAGAGTAACCAGCGCGTAGGCGGCGAGGACGTGGATGTTCAGACGCCTCCGCATGGACTGCGGTTCAGCCCTCTGGCGCCAGCGGTGATGAGTGCCGCCGGCGATTCTCTCATGGCGCTCGCACATTCGCAATTCAAACAGGGAAACTGACCGGATCCAGACTTGGTGAAGTTGGCTGCCTGACATCATGAGACGCGGAGGTTATCCCTCTAGCTTTTACAGGAAGAAAAAGACTTGACCGGGCTCTACAGCGTGTAACCAGCCTTTGCAGCATCATCGTGAAACATTTTGACGGTTTCCAGTGAATACTCATGCAGATTCTTGCCGACCAGGTGCAATTTCTTCAGGATGTCGCTTGTCACCGTAATGATGTGACAGCCAACGGCATCCGCCTGGAAGATATTGAGCAGCTCACGCGGACTGGCCCAGATTAACTCAATGTCCGGGTAGCGACGTACCAGCTCCACCGCGGCTGCCATATGGGGCACCGGATCACGGCCGGTATCGGCCACACGGCCGGCGAACACTGATACAAAGGCAGGAGGTCCCCCTGCCAGCGCCGCGCTTGCATCGCGCACCTGATCGAGAGCTGTCAGCGCAGTCACGTTCAGTTTTACGCCAGCCTGAGCGAGATCCTGGACTAACTTCATGGACGATTCGCCAAGGGTGTTTGTCACAGGAATCTTCACATAGACGTTTTCGCCCCACCCTGCGATCTTGCGCGCCTGCCGTTCCATCTCGGCGAAGTCATCCGAAAACACCTCAAAGGAAATGGGTCGATCGGAGTCCGTGATCCCCGCCTTCCGCATCAAGGTGGGGTTGGTCGTAAACCCCTTTATCAGAGGGTTGCGAGACAGCTCCAACATGCCCGCCGTATCTGCGCCATCGGCGAAGATCTTGACTTTTAAGTCGGCGATTCGAGGGACACACGAGCGGACCGATTTTGACCACGCTAGCTGTTCCGGCGTTAGCGGATTGAACTGCGCCTGTGGTTGTTCGTTATCGCTCATCGTTTTTTCCTCCTCCTTGTAGCGATGATCTCGGATAGATACTGATCGGCGGCAACGACAAACAGTAACGTGCTCAACCGGATCGAGGGCAAGACAGATGCTAGTTAACAAAAAAGTGCTGGAGCTAACGCGTGTGGCGTCCAAGGATGACACGCGCTATGCGCTCAACGGTGTGCGAATTTGAAGAAGTCACCGTCGTGGCGCGCGCAGGTAAACCGGGAACGGCGCGCCTTGCGGTTTGGAGGGCTGTCATCTGTCCCTCCCGGCGGCGCGGCGCAGAATCCACGCTGCCGCCTCAGAAAGCGAATGCGCTGTATAGTCTGGTGGGCTGTCAGGGCAACGTTCGCCGTAGTCGTAATCTAGAAAAATGGTCGCGCAGCCGGCTCGACGGCCGGTCTCCATATCTTTCCATCGGTCGCCAACGATGAAGCTTGATGACAAGTCAAGCGCGTGCCGCACAGATCCCTGGAATAGGAGGCCAGGGCGAGGCTTGCGACAGTCACAACCGTCGCCATCGTCATGGTAGCAGACCAGGATCTCCTGAAGGGGCAAGGATGCAAGGAGGGCGGCGTTGATCGATTCTACCACCGCTCTGGATTGGGTGCCGCGTCCGACATCGGGTTGGTTCGTGACACCGATCAGAAGAAATCCCGCAGCCTTGAGGTCTTCGAGCGCTCGAGACGCATCAGGCACGATCTCCAGCTCCGCCAAGGTGGCAGGGGGATGAGGCGTTCCATTCCGTACGATGGCGCGATTCAGGACCCCGTCACGGTCCAGGAACACGGCGCGACGCAACGGTTCCCTCATCGTACGGATTCCCACTTCGTCTGTTCGGCCTTGAGCTGCGGGTGCGAGACCAGCAGGTGCCAGATCACCACCTGAAAGGCCTCCGTGTGCGGGGTGACGTGGGCAGAGTTGACTGTCGGAACGATCACGCAAGTATCCGCAACCTGCGCGGTATATCCGCCGTCCCGCCCGACGATTCCGATGACCCGCGCGCCGACATGCTTTGCGTACTGCAGGGCAGCCACGAGGTTGGGACTGATGTTTTTCTCCGCATCGCCCCCTCCCACCGAGAGCACAAGCACGATATCGTCAGCTCCCACCCGACTTACGCGAAGCCATCCTTCGAACACGCTCGCCCATCCCTCATCGTTTGTGCGCGCGGTCAACTCCGACACGTTATCCGTCGGGGCATAGGCTTCTAAGTGAGCGAGTTTGCGAAAATCGTTGACCGCATGCGAAGCATTGGCCGCGCTTCCGCCGACCCCCAGGATAAACAGCCGTCCGCCTCTTGCCCGGGTCTCGGCCAGTAAGGGTACAACCCGCTCAATGGCATCGGCATCCAATTGCAGCAAAATCTGACCCACCTCAGCAAGGTACTGTCTTGTGAAATTCATAGATGGTCCCCTTTCAGGGATGGGATTGCACCGCCAGATAGCGACGCGTCTCCTCTAAGCCCTCCAACGACCCGACCTCATAAAAGCGTTGGCTGGTCTCGTAGGCCGCAAGTTCACCATGGGCCAGAAGATCCTGATACAACGTAGCCAGATCATATTGCTGGTCATCAGGAACGTTCTCAAAGGCAGCTCGCTTAAATATCCCCAGCCCATAATCGAGGTAGTGCATCCAGAGTGTTTGGTTCTGCTTATCGTAGGCCAGGATCTGCCCATCAACAAATTCGACATTGCTTCGATCCCAACGACCGTCGTTTCGGAAGACCGTCATCAGCGCCAATCTACCGCGCCTCTCAAATTCGCTCTGCACTGCGCGATAATCACAAGGCAGGTAGGAATCGCCATACAGCACAAAGAAGGCGTCGCCCAGCAATGGCAAGGCCTTTTTGATCGCGCCGCCGGTTCCCAGCAGGCGAGGGCCATCAAAAGAAAAACCGACTTGCAACCCGAACCGTACGCCGTCGCCAATGTAGCTCTGAATCATCTCGTCCAGGTAACCCGTACAAACGATCACGCGCTCTATCCCATTGGCACGCAGCAGACGCAGTTGATGAGCAATAAATGGCTCCCCATTCACATCGATCAGGGCCTTGGGGATGGTCTTCGTCAGAGGTCGTAGCCGCATCGCGACGCCGCCGGCCAGAATTGCAACGGGGAGCATCCCATGGTTCATGATTGCGCGATCAGCTTCGTACCCTCAAAATCGAAGCGGAAGCGGACCTCCTGCAAGCCTGCCTCCCGCATCGCTCGCCGGAGACGCACCTTATCATCCGCATAAAAGATCAAGAAGCCGCCGCCGCCCGCCCCGATCAGTTTGCCCCCCAACGCGCCGTTATCGCGTGCCAACTGGTACCACTGGTCGACGTGGTTATTACTCATGCAGGCCGAGCGCTGTTTCTTATACTCCCAATGAATATTCATCAGCTCAGCAAAGCGTTCAAGATCGCCGGCTTCCAGCGCGGCTTTGCTTTCTCGACCCACGTCCTTGATAAAATGCAGGTTCGCAATCATCTCCTTATCGTTCTGTTTACTTTTGACATCCTGCTCGTGGAGCACGGTCGAGGCCGACCGGGAGTAGCCCGTATAGAACATCAGGAGGTTGTCCTCCAAGTTATACAGGGTATCGGTGTCGATGTTGAGCGGCCATGCCTCGACCTGATTGTTGGGTAGGAAGCGGAAGCAAGTAATCCCGCCATACGCGGCAATATACTGATCCTGTTTGCCGACCGGCTCTTTGAGAAGATCGATTTCGATGTGACAGGCCTGCTCGGCCAGCTCTTGCGGGTGAACGAGGTTCTTTTTCAACGCATGCAGCGCTTTCAAGAGAGCGGTGGTAAAGCTTCCCGATGAGCCCAGGCCGGTGCCGGCCGGGATGTCGGCAATACTCGTGATCTGGAGATAAGGTTGGCTGATTTTCATCAGCCTTAAGGCCTCTCTAACTATCGGATGCTGTATCTCCTCGATTGATTGAACCCGCTCCAACCCGGAATACCTGATGAAGATCTGCTGCTCGAACATAGGGTGGAGACTGATATAGACGTACTTGTCGATCGCGGCAGCGATGACAAGCCCGCTGTGTTCCCTATAGTAGGAAGGAAGATCGGTTCCACCGCCCCCCACTGAGATTCGTAGTGGGCTACGAGTTATTATCATATTGTCCCCAATCGGCCAATCACTTACCAGTCGAAACCCCGATCCTTCGGCAGAATCCGCCGTAACGTGTAAATATCCGTAGCCTGGATCTGTTCGGCACGACCTATTAGCTCTCTCCAATCGTCCCATACCGCACTGATTAGACGCCCAGTGATTGATTGTGCCTCGTCAGAGGCCAAAATAAGAGCCAACTCCGCAGCTAAATATGGAGACACACCTCCTCCCTTGGCCAACTCTTTCAACTTTTGCAGGTACTCCGTTCCTGCCCTCTCTCCAGCAGAGAGCGCCTGTTCGGTCATCCTCGTTTTGACATTTCCCGGTGCTATCGCATTCACTGTGATGCCGTACGCCTTTACTTCCTCTGCAACCGTTTCTGTAAGTCTCACGATTGCAGCCTTCGACGCGGCGTAGGGGCAAAACCTGGGAAGAGGACCGGTCCCTCCACCGCCAGACATGTTAATGATCCGCCCCCAGGCGTGCCGCTTCATTCCCGGTATCACCTTTTGAATGAAACGCAACGTGGCCAGAAGATTTACCTCGACAACTCGCTTGCACTCCCAGAAGTCGAGATCTTCCACCGGCCCTATGGGGCCCTGGACACCCGCGTTGTTTACAAGCACATCTACGCGACCGAACCTCTTCAAACCCGCTTCGACGGCGAGGTCGACTTGCCGTGGATCTGCGATATCATACGACTCAGCGAGAACGTCACATTCGTAACGGGCGAGGTGTAAAGTAATCTGTTCCAGTTCATCTTTCGAGCGTGCGATCAAGAAAAGACACGCTCCCGCCTTGCCAAACTCCTCCGCTATTGCTTTACCGATTCCTCTGGCAGCTCCAGTCACGATGACAACCTTGCCGCGGATAGTCATGGCTTTACGGTTGCCATTCGATATAACTGGTCAACTAACTCGGTCGCCCTTAGACCATCCTCATGGTTTTCCGGTACCGGTCGGCCATTTCTAATCGCTTCAACCACCAGCTTTGTTTCCTGGCTGAAGCTGGTGTCTTCATTCCCGAACACTTCGACAACATTCCTCTCACGCTGAGAACCGTTTTCCAGCCATGCCCATTTTTTTCCGTATACTAACTCCTGAACGCCATAGTTGCCCATTCGTCCGTTAATCTTGATGTAGCCACCGTCTCCGAAAATTCCGACGAAGAAATGATTTTCCCACTCTATCAGGCTCGTGTGGAGATGAAACTCTGCACCCTGGTGATTCCGCGCGATAGCAACCGCTATATCCTCCACATCAACGGACCAATGCAGCGTCGCGATATGCGCCTGCACGGGCTCAAGTTCACCCAGGAAAAACCTGCCGAGGTCCACCAGGTGCACTCCGGGGTCGAAAAGCACTCCGCCACCACATTTTGCCCGGCTGAGCTTCCATTCCTTCTCGTATCCCGGCCGTCCGCCATGTCCCAAAATCATTCGTACGTATATGACGTTACCGATCACTCCCTGTTGGACGAGCTGTTTCGCGCGTGCGATGGCGGGATAATGCCGGTAATTAAAACCCACCGCCAATGTGGCCTTGCTGTCTCGCGCTATGCTCGCAATGGCTTGCGCTTCTTCCACGTTTATGCCCATCGGCTTTTCCATGAGGACATTAATGCGATTCTCCAAAAGCCGCATCACGATTTCAGCCGCAATATTATGGGGAACCGCTACAAATGCTAGATCAATATCGCGGGTCAATAAGGCCTCATAATCTTGAACCCATTCACATGGCTGGCCCTGTAATGCCGCTACCTCATTGGCTAGCTTTATGCCGGCGGCCCGCTCCGGGTCACACACGTACTTGAGGCAAGTATCGCCGACCGAGATAAAGCTGTGGCTTCGCTGTCTCCCGATCAGCCCTGCACCGATGACGGCCCCACGAATGCTGCGGCTCACCATCCTCATTGCTCCCCGGCCATCACCACGCTCCATGCCTAATGCCAAAACCTCGGGATCTTCAGGAAAACGACGTCCGCTCGCCGCAGCAACGAAAACAGTTGACGAAATGCTCGTCCGTTCTCGATCCGCTTCATCTATGCCTGCCCGACACTCCCGGAGGAGTGTACGAAACGGCTCCGTCAGCTTAAGATCCTCCGCAAATGCCTTCACTCCCACCTCTACCGCCTGATCCGAGGTATAGGACGGCGACCAACCGAGTTTAGCCAGTTTCTGGCCACTCATCCGGCTTTGTGGAATATCGCCGATCCAGCCGTAAGGGGTATTCCCGGTCTTTATCATAGTATCTGTTAGACCCAGCTCTCTGAGCAGTACACGTGCGAGAAACTCCACGGTGCTTGCCCCTTGAGGCGCCATGTTGAAAACATCAAACTGAGCATCCGCTCGCTCCGCGACAAAAAGCAGGCCGTCTACTATGTCTCGAACGTAGATATAAGGCTTCGCCTGCCTGCCGTCACCTAAAATTGGCAACACGCTGAGGTTCTCTTTCAGCCTATTGGCGAAGTCGAAAAGTGCTCCGTGTGTGGCCCTTTCCCCGACCACGTTTCCAAAACGACAGACGATCCCACTGATTCCAAATGATCCCGCATACGCGGAGATGAACGCTTCGGCTGCAAGTTTCCCCGCCCCATACGGAGAGATTGGCTGACACGGCCCAAAATCCTCATTAACCTCGAGCCCCCCCACGTCACCGTACACCGTACCCGAGGACGCGAATATGATTCGACGCGGACCGGCCTGTCTCCTCATCATCTCGAGAACTTGGAATGTCGTAACAACCTCCAACTCCAGGTCGACCGAGGGGTCCTCTATACCGCGACGGGCGTCCGGATTTGCGGCGAGATGAAATACTGTATCAACACTCGCAAGCGCCGTCTTCGCCAAATAGGGGTCCAGAATAGAGCCTTTGATGAACTGCACGTTCCCCGATCGTACGTGGCCGGCTATATATTCGACTTTCCCGCTCGACAGGTTATCGATCACAGTGACCTCGATCCCTCGCGCCACACACGCATCTACAAGATGGCTTCCTATAAAACCGCATCCCCCGGTTATACACACTTTCGCCAACGGAGTTTTCATCAGCGTACCACCTGGTTAGGCCTGGGCACCTTGCCGATACTGTTCGATACCCTGCTCAGTCGTTGTCAAAACCAATGGCTCGGTCCAGAATGAATTTCGGGCGCCTCTTGACCTCCTCATAGATCCGACCGATGTACTGCCCCAAGATTCCCACGCTGATTAGCTGGATTCCGCCGAGAAAAAGGATCAAGATGACGATTGTGGGATTACTCAGGGGAAATGGAAAGCCGCGTAGCTTCATAATCAGATACGCCAACCCGAGCATAAAAGAAAAACCGGCAATCGCGAAACCCGTGAACGTACTCACATTGAGAAGAAAGTTGGAATACCCGATCAGACCATGCATGCCAATCCGGATCGAACCGAACCAGCGATTGTACTTGGTCTTTCCTGAAACTCGAGCCGGACGATCAAACAGAATTGCGGTTTGCCTGAATCCCACTGTGGCTACCATTCCCCGCAGGAATCCGTGGGTTTCCTGGAGTCTGTTCAGTTCCTCGACAACGCGACGGCTCATGAGTCGAAATTCCCCGGTATTCGCCGGTATGGGCACATCCGAAATGACACTAATCAGTTTGTAGCCAGCCCATGCGACCATTCTTTTAACGAGGGTCTCTCCTTCACGTGTCCTTCTCTGGGCATAGACGACGTCATATCCTTCCTTCCACTTGACGACCATCTGAGGTATTAACTCAGGAGGATCCTGCAGATCCACGTCGATTACGACCACCGCCAAGCCAGACGAACGACTCAACCCCGCGAGAATGGCCATCGGCTGTCCGAATCGTCGAGACAACTTAAGCAGTTTAATTCTCTTATCCTCTACATGGTGTGCAAGAATTATCTCTTCAGTCCTGTCGGGGGAGGGGTCAAGGACGAAAATGATCTCGAAGTCGTTTAACGATCCGTTTAATATCGGAACGATGCGTTGGAGAAACTCCGAGATATTATATTCCTCTTTATACACAGGGACAACGACTGATAGTTCTAGAATCATCTCAAAAATTGCGCCTAGAATTTTCAGTGGTGTATAGCCAATGGCAGATGCGCATATACTGCCTGCGATCAGGGGGCAATGCCAGCGTCATTTTAGCGCTGAATCAAGGATACATCGCCCCCATTGTCGCGCCAATGTGCGTGATGGAGCGTGGAGGGTTGGGGCCGCTTCAGCGGCAAGCGCCAACGGGTGCTGCAGCCATACTTGGAGGTGCCGGTTGCCGGGGCTGAGGAGGCCATAGGAGAGCTGAGAGCGTTCTTCAGACTCTTTGCAGCGCGAGCGAATAATCTTTGTTCTGATTCATGTGGCGTAGTGTCCTCTCACGCGGTTCCATTGAGCCGGCGTGACCCCGGGCTTCCAGGGTGTCCGATAATCGGGCTTGTCAGCTCGCCAGTCGGCCGATTTTACCACTCGCACGCAGATCAACAACGGATGGCCGGGATCTATAAAGCCCAGTTCGCGCTCGGTAAGTTCTTCAGCCGGCATGTTCATCTGGTAGGCGATTCGGGTAAATACATTGCCGTAGATATCCAGCGTGTAATCCTCTGGTCCCAGGTTGAGGCTCCGGAGCATATTCTCAACTTGAATTGGGGTAAACCAGCGGTATACAAACATCGGTTCGCCTGTTCCCATGTCCAGGCCGCGTGGAAAATAGTAATCGACACATGAGAAGTTTATGAGCAAGACGCCACCGGGCTTCAAAATTCGCACAGAGTGGTAAAGAGCGGCTTGTGCATCGTACATGAGATGCATCGTAAACTGGTTGACAAAGCAGTCGTAGTGATCTGACGGCGCATTATCAGCGCGGCTCAGGTCGGCGACGACGGTAACCTCAGGGCTGTGTAGCGATAAGTCGATCGCCTCGGCACGAGTGACGGCAATTCCGCCAAACCGGCGGATCGTTTCCGTGGTGCCGATCTCTAGAGCGGTTCCACGAATATCTGCCTTGTGTGCTTCGAGATACCTGTCCCAATAGTAGCGAACGATCGGGGTTCCCCGTTGTCGACCATTGCCAATCGGCTGAAGCCGCCGAAATTGAACACACCGCAGATGCCGGATGAGCGGGAGGGTCAGCCAATTAGATTTGAAGGCCAGTGCCGAGCGCCAGATCTTCCCAGGCAATCCACACCTGGCGCGCTGGTACACCCGACCTAAACGCGGATAGCAGCAGGACCAGACTTCCCTGCGCAACAGTCTCAAGCGCACGATTGGGGTATCGGCTGAAGCCGCCGAAATTGAAGGCAGCGCAATTGGCGGATAACGGGCAAGCGAGCCAAATACCAGGCGCTAGCGCGTGCAGCATGATATAAATTACGCAATTGGCATGACCCTCGGTTTGAAAACGTTCTCCCCGTGTCATTTGAACTGACACGGTGCGACCGCGCATAGCTTATCCGCGGAAACAAACCTTGACGTAAGAGACTTGTTCCTCGTACAGCCCCCAAGTCTCTTCAAATCCGCCCGTATGTTCCAGAATCTCACGCCGGAGCAGAATGTGCGGCTGGAGGGCGAAATGCCCGGAGTATATGAACGGGACGTATTAGCGTAGCCCATGCACTCACCTAGCGGGGTACTCCCTGAGCTCTTACTCTCGACCGTAGCGCAGCCACTTGAGGTGCTTGTATACGAGGCTTAGCTCCATCTTGTTCGAGAGCAACCGCATTTATTGTCGCATGGCTTGCCTCACATCGACCCTCATTCCACAGATCAAAGCGCCACCAATGCCCCGGGCAAACCAGGTAACGATTCTCTTCTATCCATCCTTCACTCAAATCCGCACCTTGATGAGGGCAAAATCTCGATACAGAGTAAAGGCAACCTCCCGCTTCTACAGTGATGCGTTCGCCGTTTTCTTCTAGTTTCGCTTCCAACTCCAGCCATTCCGAGCAGAATTGCTTTAGATCTTCCGCCTCAGTGAGCAAAAAATCATGGAGCAATGGCACATAAACATCTGGCTCCCGCTTTATGCGCATCCTAAAAGTAAGCGAAAAATTGTACCACGTCATTTTACCGTCTAATACACGCTCCATTTGCCACGATGGTGTAGACAAAGAATAGTAATTCGGGTCGATAACTCCAGACACTATCTCTACTCTGCGGGATTGAAAATCTACCCGTATCATCTTATCTGGTGCCTCGTGTAAGGATAGGTAAAGAGCAGTAGTGACAAGATGACTCAATTCAAACAAAGACAATTTATATTCTATCGCCTCACGAAGACGGTTTAAAATATCATCCAAGTGTTGTGATGAACACCCCACTTGGCGGTCCCTAAAAAACACTTCATATCTAGCTGCATACGATCTGAGATACGCCTCAATGCCATCCTCGCTGAGCCTCTCCTGTGCCTTATAAGCAAAATTGCACTCAGTCACATCCAAGACATCCCCCGGCATCATTTCCATTACTTCCAGGGTATGCCGCCGCTCAGATCGGTTGAACCTTTTCTGCAGATACCTAATCAATTGTGGCGGCCGCGAAAATACATTTATTGGCTCCAAGTTCAAGTGAAATAACATTGGATCCAAAAAACAGGGGGGACCTGAAGAAGGTAAAAATATTCTTGCATTGATCGCTTCAATAGCTCTCGCAATTGCCTCGAACTTAATTATCGTTTTCTTCTGGGAAATCCTCTGATACACCTGTTCCGGGTAGTCGTAGCACGTTGGATGCCAGCTCGCTCCAGAAAATTGACCTGCAACAACATCTATGTCTCCATGTCCTTTTCTGATTTCTTGAAGGTGGTCATAAAGTCTGCAGTCGTTGAGATTAAGGAAACTCTGTCCATCATGATGAACGAGAATAGCAGAGTCACGTTCAAATCCATAACCGTATAAATACAATTTGATAAATCCGTCGGCAAGCCGTACCTCCTCATCAGAGCGACAAAGAATCACACCCCTACATTGATAGTGTGCTAGTGATTCGAATAATCCGGAGCGACGAAATTGGGGGACAATAAACTTAAAATCTCTTGTTTGCAAGCTATTCAAGAACGCCAAAT
>VBKE01000409.1 GCA_005879605.1 Deltaproteobacteria bacterium | reverse complement strand
GCCGAGCCGAGGATGGCCAGATTACTTTAGGCCTCACGACGCGAAACGGCAGCACGTCCCTCCCTTTCGTCATCGCCGAAGAAAAGGGATTCTTCAAAAGCGAAGGGCTCAACGCCATTGTCGTTATCATGCAGAACCAAGTCGTGGTTAACGGAGTCGTGACCCGCAACGTCGACTACGGCGGCACGTTCTCCAATTTCGTCGGCGCGGCGCTCTCCGGCCTGCCCGTGCGCATCGTGATGTCCGCCATGGATGGCTCTGATCACTACCTGGTCACGGCTTCAAACATAAAAAAGGTGGAAGACCTAAAAGGAAAAACCTTCGGCATCAGCAGCTTCGGCGGCACCCCGCACAGCGAAGCGATCATGATTTTGCGGAAATACGGCATGAATCCCGAAAAAGATGTGACCTTCCTGCAAATCGGCGGCAGCTCCAGCCGCTACACGGCCCTGGAGAGCGGGTCCATCCAGGCAGCTATGCTGCTTCCGCCGTTCAACAACTTCGCCAAAAAGCGGGGGTTTAACCAGCTCATGTCGTTCAACGACATCATGAGTATTCCGTTGGGCGGACTCAGCGTCCACACCCAGAAGATAAAAGAAAAACCGGACGAGATCATCAGAATGATCAAGGCGGTCTTGAAGGCGACCGACTACATCCGCAATCGGAAGAGTGAGATTTTGTCTTTCATAGAAGCCAAGTGGGGCATCAAAGAGGGAGACGTCAGAGAGAGTATCTACCGAGATATGGTTGCCCTCTTCAGCCGCGACGGCATCGCTTCCGACGAGACGATGAAAAATGTCATTCAGCTGGTGCGCGAAACGCGCAAGTCTAAAGACGACAAAACGCTGGCCGATATCGTCGATTGGAGCTTGTTCTGTTTGAAGTTAATCACGCGTCTGGTAAACTCTGCAGAAAACAATTCTCGAAGGAAATAAAATGAAACGGCTCTCCCGCATGACAGCCGAGGATCTCAGGCAAATCGTGGAAGAAGCGGTAGAGAGAAAACTCTACGAAATTGTGCAAGACCCGGACACCGGCCTAAAACTCAGACCGGAGATACGCAAACGATTGAGGAGTACGCTCAAATCAGAACGAAAGGGTCAGAAGGGTGTTCCAGCCGCTCAGGTCGCAAAAAACCTCGGCCTGCGGTGGTAGTCGGTGAAATACTCGGTCGAGTTTAGGTCCGAAGCCGACAGGGATCTCTCACGACAAAGAAGTAGCGCAAAGAATCATGAGCCGGATCAAATGGCTCGCTGAGCATCTGGACGAGGTCCGGTTAGAATCTCTTCGGGGTGAGCGTTGGAAAGGAGTCTTCAAGTTACGCATCGGCGACTATCGAGTACTCTTCGCGACTAACCGCTCGAAGAAGTCAATCTCAATTCATCTTGTCGGCCATAGGCGCGAAATTTACGAATAATATTTGGTAAAGGTCAAAATCCAAGAAAGATCCCTGCAAAAAAACTTATTGCCTCAACTTCTTAAAAAAGCCTTCCTTTTCCAATTCATCCATCAACGAGTGATCGACGAACTCTTCGGGATTGCGGTTCTTTAACTCCGAATTTCCCTGCTCTGCGTAAAACCGCAGCGTGTCCCGGACGCCGCTCAGATCGACGCGCGGCGGAAAGGAAAATCGCGGCGCAAAATAGTCATAAGTCGTCTTCAGCACGTCGGGTTCTTCGATGCGCATTCGCTTGGCGAATATTTTTGATGTCCTCTCGCGGTCCGTCTTGATGACGTGAACCGCTTCGACGTAGGCGCGCAAGAAACGTTTGGCGCGGTCGCGGTTCTCGCGCAGGTAGCTCGCCTTCGCGTAAAGAGACGACTGGGTAAAGTTAGCGCTCATATCGCCCATGTCCGCCAGTACCCGGTAACCCGCTTGCACCGCCTTGGTGAGCTGCGGCGGAGAGAGAATGGTTGCGTCGATCAACCCGGCCAAGAGAGCCGCCAACCGCGTCGGGGCATCGCCGCCGATGATGACGGTGACTTCCTGCTGTTTGATTCCCCACTCCTTGAGCGCCAGTTGCAGCGCCAGGTCGTTCGAGCCGCCATAATTGAGGATGCTGATCTTTTTCCCGCGAAGCTCTTTCGGCGATCGAATGTCAGCCTTGGCGATGAAGGCGTAGGGAAACTTATTATACGAGGCAGCGATAATCTTGATATCGGAACCGCGCGCGGCGGCCAACAGCGGCGCTGTCGCCGAGCCTGTGCCGAATTGCGTGCTGCCACTGAGCAGCGCGGCGGTGGAGCGCGCCCCTCCGGTGATCATGATGACGTCCACGTCAAGTCCGTGCTTGTCGAAAATCTTTAGGTCCTTCGCCACCCAGGTCGCCCCCTGAAAACCGGACACGCCACCGTAATCCACAACGAGCTTGTCTGCGGCTTTGGCGGTCGCAGCCGTTAGACACATTAGGCTAAGCAACGAGAGAATAGCCGAATGGACAAATTTCATTTCAGCTCCTGCAAGGGTTTTTAAACACGGCGCGATATTAGAGATTCGGGCGCGACTCGTCAAGGTAAGACGAATTCTCATCCGCCGCACGTCCTAGCGTCGATTACTTCATCGCCTTTTTACTGAGGCTGTGCAGATGAATGACTGTGTTAAAGCGAAAACTTTGTTCCGACACTGTTGGGAACAAACGCTTCTGGAAACTCGCGGGTGATCTCGAAGCTGGCCCGCCAACCCGTGCAATGCTGCGGCACAATTACCGTAGGATTTATCTGCTTGAGGGCCTGGATCGTTGGAGCGATGACGGGCTCGAAGATTTTTCCCGTGAGATGAAATCCTCCCAACACAGCGTATACGTTTTCAACCCCGGTCATGGCAATTGCATGCTGAAGCGTATTTATGAGACCCGCGTGGCCGCAGCCTGTCAGCACCACAAGACCTTTGTTCTGCACGTTCAAGATCACTGCTTGATCATCATGAATCCACGGGTCTGGTTGCCACTCGCCGTCAATCCAAGCGACTTGGGCCGGGCTCCCTTTTTCATAGGGCGTCGTGCGCGGAATCTGTCCAGTGACCAGGACATGTCCGCCGACTAGAACCGTCGGCGCTCTTTCCTCCACAATCTGCACATCCTCGGCTTCCAAATCGTGCTGGCTCGGTGGAATATGTTCGGTCTCTTGCCCGTCGGGATGAACATTCTTCCGTTTCAGAAATGCGTCCGGATGGAGAACGATAGGGATTTTTGGTCGACCATATCGCTTGATGAGACCGATCAACCCGCGCGTATGGTCCGTATGGCCATGACTCAAGACGATCGCGTGCAGTTCGTTGGCTTTGACTTCCAGGACATCCATGTTGTGTAACACGCCATCCACCGTTACGCCCGTATCGAAAAGGAAGGAGTCTTTGTTTCCTCCCGCGTACGTCGTCACGAGCATCGACACGCCGTGCTCGGCGCGGAGCTGTGGCCGTGAAAGGCTATCCAGTGAACGCGGCGCCCTCTGTGCAACCGGCGTGCTCGACATAAGAACATCCACGGAATTATCCATAACGCTCAGAATCTCCACTCGATCTATCGGCTTTAGTGAAATTGTAGCCACAGCTTTTTGCTCCCTCCTTAAGTTCTTTTCTTCAATCCAAAATCGGCAATCGAAAACTTGTCCTGAATCCTTCGACAGCGCTCAGGATAAACTCCTGTGAAGGATCTTGTGTCACATGTTCCTTCTCCTTTTGCGATTCACCCTCGCGGCTTACGTTTGTTTTTGGATTTCGGATTTTTGATTTTGGATTATTTCGGAATCGGAAATCCAAAATCGGCAACCTAAAATCCTGTCTCACTTCTTTGCCAGAAACGCCGTCGCGCGTGCGAGCTCGGGCCGCGTGCCGTCCGCGTTCTTGGACAGCGCCACCAGCTTTGCGAAATAGTCCGCGGCCTTCTGCCGGTCGCCAGCCGCCTCGGCCGCACGAGCTGCTCCGTAGAGTCCTCGGTATCGGTTAGGATTTTCCTTGAGTGCCGCCTCGAACTCGCGCAGCGCCGGCGCTGCTTCTCCCGTCTCCAACAACAGATCGGCGAACAACTCGCGCATTGGATAGAGACGGTTCTCCATCGACACATGCTTGACGCTCGCGTCTTCGCGGTCGGCAGCAGAACGCATGAGCTTCACAGCCTGGTCGCGCGCGCCTTCCGCGAGCGCCACCCAGGCGGATATCGCCAGGATCTGTTCTTCCGAACGAGCGGCCCAGTAAGAATCTTTGGCCTTCTCCAGCGCTGTTTTTATTCCTTGCAGCGCCTCGATCTCCTGCTTCGCGCCGGCCAGGTCACCGGTGCGCGCCATGCCGAGACCGCGCGTGAAGCGGATCAGGGAATCGGCCACCGGACGCTTGGTTGGAACCGCCGGAAGAGCCGCGGCGCCCTTCCAGTCTGCGCGCTCAAGGGCGTAACGCGCGGGGATGACGGCGAGCGCCGTGTAAGCCCCGAGGTTTGCGAGATTGTCCTTGGCTAGGAGATCATCTCTGCCGGCTTTGTACATCTCATCGACGAGTGCTTTGGCCTTGGTGTCCTGCGCGAGCTGCAGATGCGCATACACTGTAAAATCCGTCGCGTGGTAATAGTCCGACTGGACCGCAAGGGCTGATCGGTTCGACGCGATCGAGTCCTCCCACAGTCCCACCATCGAGTAGATATGCGATGGCATGTGCCGTGCGTGCGGCGCGGCGGGCGCAATGCCGGCATAGCGCCGCGCGGCGAGAATCCCCTTGTCTGCGAGCGGCGGATAGTCGTAAGCATGAATGAGATAGTGCGATACTCCCGGGTGCTGCGGATTTTGCTTATATAGCTTTTCTAAAATGCCAGCAGCCTTTAGCTGGTTGGCGTAGCTCTTGTCGGTTTTCGGCGCGGACGCCTGCAGTGTCAGCGCGTAATACGCCCAGGCTTCGAAATCATCGGGGTAGCGCTGCGTCATTTTCTCCATCGCCTTTGTGTAAGCTAATAACCGGTCATCCACCGAAACCTTGTCGTGATCGCGGTAGTAGGCGCTAAGCGCCTCGATCCAGTCGCGCTCACGTTCGGTTTTCGCCTCACCCTTGGCTTTGTCGAGTACCTCCCACGCCTTCTGCGCGTCTTTTGCCGGGGGCGGGCCGACGAGCGAATTGCCGAGCAAGTTGACTGCGAGTCCCCAGTAAGCCATCACGCAGCTCGGCTCTTCCCGTACGATCGCCTCAAACGTCTTACTTCCCTCCGTAAACCAGTACGAATGCAGCATCGCCACGCCACGCTCGAACTGTTCCTGCGCCGCAGGACTACAAGATATCGGAAAATGAACCTTGCCGAGTTGTTGGGTGGTTTTCTCTTGCGCCACCCCAACGGGAGCGAAGAGAAACGCAAAAACGGTCAGCAGCACAAAAAATTTCACGGATTTCATCGTAGCCTCCCTTTGTTATTCAGCCTTACGGCCTACCAGCCTTTCCATTTTAGATACTTCGACTTCGCTCAGTACAGGCTTTAGATACTTCGACGGAGTCTATCCTGAGCACAGCCGAGGACTCAGTACAGGTTTTCGATTTTAGATTGTCGGAGCCGCCTCACTTGATGATTTTATCTGCTCTCGCCAGCACGTTCGGTGGAATCGTTAGACCGATTTGCTTGGCAGTTTTCAAATTGATCACGAACTCGAACTTCGTCGGCTGCTCCACGGGGAGATCACCGGGCTTGGCACCTTTCAAAATCTTGTCAACGTATGTGGCAGCGCGCCTGAACAATTCGGAACGGTCCGTTCCATATGCCACAAGACCACCAGAGTCCACGAATTCCTTCACGTGAAATATCGACGGCAGGCGGCTCTTTGCTGCAAGGTCGGCGATCCGGTTTAAATCCGTAACGAACACCGGGGCTGGCATGATGGCAACAGCGCCGACGCGCGCTCTGGTTGCATCCTCAAACGCTTTGGCGAAATCGCTGGAGCTCCGTATCTCGACCGAATGAAGCTGGACTCCCAACGACCGTGCCGGGGGTTGGAGCTCGTTCCAACTGATTGTTGACATTTGGTCCTGGGGATTCCAGAGCACCGCCACGCGGGAAAGCTTGGGGACAATTTCCTTGAGTAGCTCCAGCCGTTTTCCGGCCAGATCCGGGTTCATTTGCGACAACCCCGTGATGTTGCCACCGGGCCGCGCCAGGCTGTCAACAAGCCCACTCGCCACAGGATCACCCGCAGCCGCCATAACGATAGGGATTGTCCTGGTAGCGTTTTTGGCAGCGAGAGCATCGGGAGTAACCGCCGTGACGATGATGTCAACTTTGAGACGGACAAGATCAGCTGCGAGGTCAGGGAGACGATCGTTCCGACCCTCCGCATATCGGTACTCAACGCTAATGTTTTTTCCCTCCACCCATCCGAGATCGTGGAGACCTTGCCGGAATGCCTGGAGCCAGATCGCGGTAGCGGAAGGAGAGAATGGCGATAAAAATCCCATGCGAGGAACTTTCCCTGGCTGCTGCGCCTCGGCGGGCAAGGCAGTTACCAGAAGGCAAGTTGCCAGTATCCAGAAGAGAATAGAGTGGGTCATGAGTCTTCTCCTATGTTCTTGCTGAAAAACTGACCGTTGGCCCTGCCTAATTTCATCGAAGCACCTGATTCGCCCGCTGGAGCAGGTCGACTGGAATTGTCAGACCAATCTGTTTTGCTGCCTTAAGGTTAATGATAAATTCAAACTTCGTTGCCTGCTGCACCGGCAAATCAGCCGGTTTGGCACCTTTCAAAATCTTGTCCACGTAAACAGCGGCGCGCCGATAGAGGTCATCGTAGTCCGCCCCATAGGACATCAGGCCGCCCTCATCGACATACTCCTTCTGTGAGTAAATAGCCGGTAAGCGGTATTTGCCGGCAAGCGCGACGATCCTCTTTCTTTCGCCGAAAAAGGGGCGAGTGGTGGTCGTCATAATCGCGTTGACCTGCTTCTGCTTCGCGGTTTGAAAGGCGCTCTCTAAACCTTTGGCGTCGGGTTGAGCATCGATCTCCTCCAATTGTACCTTCAGTGCCAGCGCCGCAGGCCTGAGATCTTTCAGTTGCAGGTCTTGTCCTATACTGTCTCCCGACAGCCGCAAGAGTCCGACTCGAGAGAGCTTCGGGACTGCGTCCTTGAGTACCTCCAGCCTTTTCGTATTTAGTTCGGGCGCTAAACTCGCATTCCCGGTGACATTGCCTCCCGGCCGCGCCAGACTGGCAATCAATCCTGCACCCACAGGGTCCGTAACGCTCGTCATCACGATGGGTATACTAGAAGTCGCTTTCTTCGCCGCCAACGCCAACGGTATCCCGGTGACCAAAATTAAATCTACTTTGAGACGAACCAGGTCCGCCGCGAGCTCAGCCAGACGCTCATTCCTTTGCTCGGCAAACCGGTATTCGATGGTGATACTCTTTCCCTCGATCCATCCCAGCTTTCGCAGCTCTTGCCGGAACGACTCCAGGAGGCTCGCGCTTCCAGCAGCAGTGCTATTATCCAGGAAACCGATGCGGAAGGTTTTCTCCGCCTGCTGCGCATCGACTGCGGAGCACGGAGCAAGGAGCAGGGAGCATAGAGCAAGGAGAATGATTTTTTTAGTCATTGGTGTCCGTCCTGCTTTTCCGATTTCCGACGTCTGACTTCTGAGCTCTGACTTCTGTCATTTGATCACCTTGTCCGCTCTCGCCAGCACGTTGGGCGAAATCGTCAGGCCAATCTCCTTTGCTGTTTTCAGATTGATGACGAACTCAAACTTCATCGGCCGTTCGATTGGGAGGTCGGATGGCTTGGCACCTTTCAATATTTTGTCCACGTACGTGGCAGCGCGACGGTACTGGTGGGTATAGTCGGGCGCATAGGACATCAGACCACCAGCGTCCACAACCTCCGGGCCGGCGTACATCGCGGGCAGCCGGCTCTTAGCCGCGAACTCCACGATACGCTTCAAGTGCGTATTGATGAGGGGTTCGGGCGCCGTAATGAGAGCCTGGGCGCGCTCCCTTAACGCTGCTTCGAATGCATTCTCAAAATCGTTGGAACTTCGCACTTCCAGGGATTGGAGCTGGAGGCGTAGTTCCTGTGCTGCGGCCTGGCTCTCTTTCCACAGTAGTCCTTGAGCTGGATTGGCTGAATTCCATAGGAATGCCACACGGGTAGCCTTTGGAACGGCCTCTTTCAGCAACTCCAGCCTTTTCCCGCTTAGCTCCGGGGCAAGTATTGTCAGCCCTGTGATGTTCCCGCCCGGTCGTGCGAGGCTGGCGACGAGCCCACTGGCGACAGGATCAGCAACCGAAACGAAGACAATGGGGATCGTCGCGGACGCCTTTTTGACGGCCAGAACGCTGGGCGTAGTGGTAGCAACGATGACATCCAGTTTAAGACGCACCAGCTCGACCGCCAGGGCGGGGAGACGGTCAGCCTTTCCGTCCGCATATCGGTACTCGATGACGATATTCTTTCCTTCAGTATAGCCAAGCTCATTCAGTCCCTGCTGGAATGCGTCGATTCGGGCCGTGTAGAAAGAAGACGAGGCTCCTAATAAATAACCTATCCGGTGGAGTTTCGTTGGTTGCTGCGCCTCGACGAGAGAAAAAGTAAGCAGAAAGACAGTAAGCAGTAAGTAGATAACGCTCCTACGCATTGTTTCGCTCCTGATTTTTGCGGCTCACGGATTGCTGTTCACCGATCGCTGTCATTTTATGACTTTATCTGCCCGGTACAGAACCGTCTGCGGAATCGTGAGACCGATCTGTTTCGCCGTTTTCAAATTGATCACCAGCTCGAACTTCGTCGGCTGCTCGACCGGCAGTTCTGCCGGCTTTACGCCTTTGAGAATTTTGTCCACATACGTTGCTGCGCGCCGGTAACTCTCAGCATCGTTGGCCGAATAGGACATCAGGCCACCAGCTTCTACGAACCGACTTACCTCGGACATTGAAAGCAACCGGTTCTTTATCGCAAGCTCCGCGATCTGCTTTGGGTAACGACTAAGCAGGACAGTCGTAATTGTGATGAGCGCATTGGCGTGCGCTTTGGTCGCAGTTTGAAACGCGGTCTCCAAATCAGGGATCCGGACCCCGTACCTCTAGCGATTGAAGCTGTATCTTTAGTGCGCGCGCCGCAGCGTCATACTCTTTAAAAGCAATAGCTGCTGCAGGGTCGTCCGCCTCCCAAAGGACTCCGACGCGCGATATCCCCGGAACCACCTCCTTGAGGAATTCCAGCCGTTTTCCGCCT
>VBKE01000549.1 GCA_005879605.1 Deltaproteobacteria bacterium | reverse complement strand
GCAAAAGCTGACGCAAACGCAAGATCGGGCGGTGAGAGCGACGCGAGCGTCAATAGCCCCGATTCGTCCAAAACTCATGTATCACCGAAAATACAGGGTCTCGTGCGCGCGGCCCGGAAGAACCTTCAGCAGGGCAACTATAAGGCGGCAGAAAAGCAATATCAGCAAATTCTGGCCGAAGATGCAAACAACCTCGACGCGCTCTCCAACCTTGGCGTGGTTTATGTTCGCAGTGGCAACTTGCGCTCCGCGGAGTCGACGCTGAAAAAAGCCGTGGCCGTTGCGCCCGACAACGATTTTCTGCTCACCACGCTGGGTATTGTTCAGTATCGGCAATCGAAATTCGACGACGCGATCGCGGAGTTAACGAAAGCGATCGCGATCAATCCAAAGAGCGCTACCGCTCACAACTATTTGGGTATCGCCGCCAGCCAGAAAGGGCGACAGCAAGAGGCAGAGAAGGAGATTCTTCAGGCTCTCGCCAATAATCCTGACGACGCCGATGCGCATTTTAATCTGGCGGTCATTCTCATCACCACGCAGCCGGCTTCGAAAGAACTCGCCAGGGAGCATTACGCCCGGGCGACTGCGCTAGGCATACAGCCGAGCCCTTCCCTCGAAAAATTGTTGCAGTGACCCCAGATGCGGCGTCGAACTGTTCGATCAACTCACGGTAACCTAGTCTTCCAGTCTTCATGCGCTGGCTCCGTGCTTTTTTTGTTGCGCTCTTGACGGCAATTGTCGGCTGCCTTCTTGCGTTCTTTGTCGGCGATTATTTGACCAAGCTCGCGCATGTGCCTGAAATGGAAGGTCAGCGGGGCATGACCATCATTTTTCTATGCGTACCGCTTGGAATTCTGATCGGTTTAGTAGTTGGAATCATTTCATCGATCCTGGTTCGGCGGCGAGGACTTACGGGATTCTTCATGGCACAGGGTTGGTCGCTTCTGATTGTCTGTTGCCTGGCCGGTTTGCTGGTCGGAGTTCCGTATGTGCTATCGGACAAACCTCCGCGGATCAATGGCAAGCGACTAGAATTGCAGTTCGAGCTTCGTGTGCCCGCAACATTTAAGATTCCAGACCAGCCCGATGGTTATAGCATTCAAGTAAGCCTTTACACTGACAATCGGCAAAGTCGTTTTGCTTTCATCGATTGGAGTGGGATTACAAAGGATGCCGATCACATCACGATTCCCGGAAACGTCCCGTTATTGACACACAGCAAGACCAGATCGCTTCTTGCCTCGATCGGTAACGAACCAGGCGGGTCGCAGTTCATTGAACTGAAAATTCCACCTGCGCCAGGGAAGCAGAACGAAACCTGGTCTGAATGGATTGTCGCCACGCAACGCGCCGACCTCAGTCCGGTTCCTGAGCCTGGACGATTTGCTGCGCGATATCGCGTTCGCAAGGCTGATTGATTCTAGGGCGACCGGCCCGAACCGGATTATAACGTGCAACCATTTCTCACTGCTAACTGGCGTTACCTTGCGATGCTGAATTATGTCGTCGATCGCCGCCTACTCGCGCCGTTGGTTCCGCTGGGTACAGAGATCGACTTTGAAAATGGTGAGACCTTCCTAAGCATAGTCGGATTTCTCTTTCTCGATACACGTCTCCTCGGGCTTCCCATTCCGCTACACCGCGATTTCGAAGAAGTGAATTTGCGCTTCTACGTTAGGAGGAAATCGGCGGACACGTGGCGACGCGGTGTCGTCTTTGTCCGCGAACTTGTCCCGAAGCGCGCCATCGCTACGATCGCGCGCACGTTTTACGGCGAGCCATACCTGGCCGTGCCTATGAAACACGAGATCGAACATGTCGATCTTCGAGTGAAGGTCGCGTATTCGTGGTGCCGCGGTTCGAAATGGGAATCGCTTGAAATGAGCGCGAGCGGCGAACCGCAATCCATTCCGGCCGGCTCGCACGCCGAATTCATCACCGAGCACTACTGGGGCTACACCTGTTTCCGCCGCTGGAAAATTTGGAACGCGGAAAGCTTTGAACTGCGCGCCGACGTCTCAAGCCTTTACGGCGAACGATTCGCAGAGACATTAAATCAGCCACCTCGCTCCGCGTTCATTGCCGACGGTTCGCCGATCACAATTCAAAGGCGCGAGATATTGTAGGGCGTCTGTATCACACGCCAGTCAAAGGAAATGGCGTCTCGCAGAGACGCCCTACAGTCCTTATTTGTACTGCAGTTGCCTGAGCACAAACGGCAGAATTCCGCCGTGCCGGCCCCTGTCATTTCGAGCGCAGTCGAGAAATCTCTAGCTATCTCTGCCTAGCAATTGTCGCAGGACGAATGGCAAAATCCCGCCGTGGCGGTAATAATCGATCTCGATCGGTGTATCGATGCGAAGCGAGCGAAGTTTTCACTGCAGGATCGATGCGCAAACCGCGCTCAACAGCTTTCTTCGCGAGCAGACCGGCTGCAATCATCACGCTTGGGTTGCTGGTATTTGTACAACTCGTGATCGCCGCGATCAGGACGCTACCATGGCCAATGTGAGTTCGCCCTTGGGCAAATACCTCCCTCGACTCCGCCTCAATTTCGCGGCCCAATCGCGAGATGAGCCGCTGCCGTACTCGTGCCCGGCGAGAATAACCAGCGGAGTGTTAGTCTTTGCGTACTTCATCGCCGCATCAAAAATCGACACCTGCTCGCCCTCGCCATTCGCGAAATATTTTGTCACGCCTCCTTCCGTTCCGGGGACCATTAAATTCTTTATCCGCACGTTAGCGAACGTCCCGCGCGTCATCACCAGATCATTGCCGCGTCGGCTGCCGTAGCTGTTAAAATCTCGCGCCTGAATTCCGCGCGAAATTAAATACTTCCCGGCTGGCGAAGTCTCTTTGATTGCTCCCGCAGGCGAAATGTGATCGGTCGTTACCGAGTCGCCAAAAATGCCAAGCGCGCG
>VBKE01000548.1 GCA_005879605.1 Deltaproteobacteria bacterium | reverse complement strand
CATCTGGCCTTGCTTCACTTGCTGAAGAAGTTTAATCAGCGGGTCCGACTGAGAGATTGTCGCGATAGCACTTTGGACGACATGCTCATTGGCGTCACTCATTGAAGCAAAGAACCACGGGGCTGTCAGTCATGCCTGCGAACGGCGCATACTTCTCTTTTCCCAGCCCGTTCAACGCTTCACGCTTCACGCTTAACGTCTTTTAGCTAGTTCGTCGCACAAGAACCAGGGCCTCGTGGATCGCCGCAGGTGCCGCATGGCCCGGGTCCACTCGATGTCTCCCAACTTGCCGTGGCCCCGACTCCGAACGCAGAGAACTGTTTTTGCAATGTGTTGGCTTTGCAGGAGGGACAGGTCGGCACCGTCGTTCCCTGCACGATCATCTCAAAGCGATGGTTGCATTCTTGACAGATATATTCAAAGATCGGCATGGTTAGGACTCCTTGGCAGAAGTCACGAATGGTATTATAAGCAGGCGCACCTCATATGGCAATGTAGCTGGGGCGACGGAGAAGTTTAATTTACGCTTCAGCCTGGAGGCCACATTCCCGGATGAGTACGATGGCGACCAGGACGATCTCGCGTGGCTACGAGACTGGCAGACACAGCTCAAACCCGATCTCCTGAAAGTCATCTTTGATGCATTGCGGCGACATCCATCCTGGTCCGTGCACGTTCGCAATCGTGGCCTGTCTCCGGAGGATGAAATCGAAATCGCCGTGGTGAAGGACTTCACTAAAGACCTGTCTAGACTGAACTAGCGGCCGGACCGAACGGAAAACATTTATGGGCCTTGGCCTCTACCTCCACGTTCCCTTCTGCAAAGCACGTTGCTCTTTCTGCGCCTTTTATCTCCAGATCTATCGTGAGGACCGAACCCGCTCCTTCCTGAACTCGCTCAGGCACGAGATTGATCTTCATGTGACCCTGAATAGCCTCAATAGACGCCCGCTCCACACCGTCTATTTTGGTGGGGGCACTCCGACAACCCTGAGTTCCAATGAGCTCTCCTCTGTACTAGAACAGATCCGACACTTGTTTGAACTGCAAGAACATGCCGAGGTAACCCTGGAAGCGCATCCGAATACCGTGACCGAGGACGGACTGCGCAGCCTCGTTCACGCCGGGTTCAATCGGATTAGCTTCGGGGTGCAATCGATGGATGCCGCTGAATTGGTCCGGATAGGTCGGCGGACGCCTCCACATGCTGCAGGTATCGCAGTCGAAGCAGCTCGATCAGCCGGATTCGTCAACATTAACCTGGACCTGATCTATGGACTGCCTGGTCAAACGATGGAGAGTTGGCGCTCAACGCTCGAGGAGACCATCGACTTGCAGCCAACCCACTTGTCTTGTTACGCGCTCACTCTGGAGGAGGGAACGAAGCTGCAACGTGACCATCGAGAAGGTCACGGCGACGAACCAGACGCGAGCGCTACGAGATCTCGAACTACAGTCGGCCCGGGTACGCCTGCCGACACAATCAGTTTTACTGGCGCGGCGAAGAATACCTTAGGCTAGGCCCAAGCGCCCAGTCCTACCTCAACGGCTGCCGATTTGGAAACGTCGACGATCTTGAAGCATACCATCGCGCGCTGGAATCAGGAAACTTGCCGATTCAAGGACGTGAGCGGCTCACGCCGGACCAGCGGCGGCGCGAAGCGATCGTGTTCGGGTTACGTCTCATCGAGGGAATCGACCTTGGGATCCTACAAGAGACGACGGATAGAACCTGGGAGCAGGTGCTCGGCCGGTTGATGGATCAGGGGCTGCTGGAGGAACTGGCAGGTCGGGTCAGAATGACTGAGCGAGGCCGTCGCTTCGCGGACTCCATTGCGGTGGAGTTGCTCTAAGCAGCGATAAAGTGACGGCCTTTCATCCGTACGGCCCTAATCACAAAGGGTAGATTTTAATGCAGCGTGTCCAGTTGTCCGAGTGCACGGGCAAGGTTGACCCGTGCAGCATTGAGTCGAAACATGGCATCCACGACGTTGTCGCGTGCGCGCACCATTGAGAATAAGGCATTGGTCACTTCTAAGTTGCTGCTGGCGGTCAGGATGGTAAACCGCTCCCGTGCAAGCCCCAACTCTGTGATCGCTGCTTTGAGCCCCGCTTGCGAGATTCCAAGCTGTTCTTTAGCCGATGCCAGAGTCACGAGCGCTTCCCGTACTTCCAACGTGACTTTGTTCGTGACCAACTGCATGCGAATCATCTCCTGCTGAACCAGGCTGCGGGACTCACTGATTCGACCCTCCCGTTGCCCCCCGTCGAAGATGGGAATGGACAAAAGCAGCGCCACGTTGTACGTATCCAACGTATTATTCATGCGGTTACCAATGAGCCCATAATCGCCCTGTGCCGAGAGGGAAGGAAGTCGCTCGCTCACGGTAGAACTCAGGCTAATGGAAGCTGCTTTGATCCGTTGCGCTTGCGACTTCACCTCAGCACGAGTTGCCATGGCTGTCGCTAACGCCTCCTGGGGGGCTGGGGCATCAGTGACCTCCATCAGGAAGTCATCAGTCAGGGTCAGCCGTATGTCAAACGAGATGCCCAGCACATGAATCAGATTCAACTTGACGCGCTCGACCTCATAGCGGGCCACCGCAAGTTGCTGCCGTTCGTTTTCGCGTTGAGCTTCGACGCGCGCAGTATCGAGCCCTGTGGCCATCCCACCTCCTCGGCGACCCCGTGCCAGCTCCAGCAATTCGTTGAAGACTCGAAGATTCGCTTCTCGCGATCTGACCATCGCTTCGGCTTTTAACGCCTCCATATACAAAAGCCCCGTAGCAGCCATCGTGTCATTCTTCGTGGTATCCGACTCCAGCTCCGCGACATGCACGCCTTCGCGTGAAGCGCGCCAGCGTTGGATCAAGCTCATGCTGAAGAGCGACTGCGACATGTTGCCACGAGCATCAAAGATGCTGAATGGATCCGTCCGCGAAGGTGACAATCCCAAGGTTCCGAGGAAGAAAGTTTGTTGCGATTGCCGAACGCTTGTAGAGACATTTGGAAGCAACGCCCCAAGTTGGGTCCGGGCCACCCCATGTGCCTCTGCAATCTTTTCCCTGAAGAGGCGAACGTTTGGGTTGTTGTCCAGAGCGGCCTCCATTGCGTCACGAAGACTCAGCCGCAGCTCCGGCGTTGGCTGCGGAGAGATCACACCCTGCTCGGCAGCTATTCCTGAATCAGAGGACGCGAGCATCAGGAGAAGCCATCCACAAATGGTCAATCCAAGGGTGACGAGCATTCTCATCGCAGCACCTCTTCCTTCGTTGTGATGAGGACTTACTGTTCAGGAAATCTGACCGTACATGCGAGACCGGCAGGAATCCTATACTTGGGATTGGGGAGCTCGAGTCGAACCGCGAAGGTCCCGCTGGCACTATCGATGACTGGATTCACCACTGTCACCCGTGCGTGGTATGTGCCGGACATCGGCGCCTCCAGTCGAACATCTGCCTGTTTGCCGATCGAAATCTTGCCCAGCCACACGAGAGGAGCAAAGACCTCGACTCGAAGGGGATCGATTTGAGCTAGCTTGACGATCGGTGTCTGTTTAACCAATTCTCCCGGGGACATAAATCGCTCCGAGACAACCCCCGTGATCGGACTGCGGATCGTGCGTAAGCCCAACAAGGCGTTCGCACGCTGTAGCTCAAGCTGGGCCAACCGCTTTTTCTCAGTGGCCTCGAGACGGGCGACCTCATCTTTGGCGCGGCCCAACTTGCGGGCGCTGAACTCTTCGCGAACCACACTGCCCTTCACCTCCGCTTCCATCTCAGCCTTGGCTTTGGCCAGGGCGACCTCCGCCTGCTCCAGGCTCGACTCAAGGGTCGCCAGCACCTGTCCTTCTTTCACGAAATCTCCCTGGTCCACCTTCACGCTGTTCAGAAGCCCTTCAACCGGACTGCCAACCGCGACCACCATCTCCGGCTGAACAAGACAGGAAATATCAGAAGCCCCTGTGGCAGGACTAGCCCAGACCGGCGTCACCACGATGAAAAAGAGCCACAACTCTCGTCTGCGCTGCGTAGAGATCATCGCCATCCCACTTGTGCTCTTCTTAATAAAAACTGATTGGCC
>VBKE01000408.1 GCA_005879605.1 Deltaproteobacteria bacterium | reverse complement strand
TTCGGCGGTAGCGCGGAGATGCCAGTGAGTATGGCGGCTATGATCAAAACGCTGACATAGTGTCCCATGAGCCAGCAGTTAAGTTCCTAGCCCGCATTAATCATGGTCAGAGGAGAAACTACGACACTGTGTCGATCGAGGGATGAGCCTGGAGGAGTGAAGGCACAGAGGCGAACAGCTTCAATGCCGTCTCTGGTGCTTGGCTCGGCGCTCGCATTTTTCCCAGGCATTCGCTGCAGTAACTCAGTTTGCAGGCCGCTCCAAGGCACAGGCTCATTGCCTTCGCTCTGGAGGGCTCGCCCCTCGATCGCTGTCACGAGTGCATAATCCAGGCTAGCTTACTCGACTCAGCCTTCGCTGATATGACACTTAGGCGAAAGTTTGCCGCTCTTTACTTTATCTGTACTAAGGCAACGCGATTCACGCCGCTGCAGGCGAGCGCGAGGTTGCCGTCCCGGGTGACATCCATGTTGCGCACGACACCGCCGCCGGACGGAATCGTCCAGGTTTGGAATTTTTCCGTTTTGGGATCGAAGCGCACGAGCGTATTCGGCTTCACCGCCGATTCGCTGTACCACAGGACGTCATTGAGCGCGTGAATTGCGTAAGGTTGCGACTTGGGGCCGCCGGGAGAGGGCCACTCGCTCGTTTTGCCGGTCGCCGGATCGAACCGGCCCAGGTAGCCGCGGGAATAGTCCGAGTACCACAGCACGTCGTCGCTCGTAATCGCGATGCGGCGCGGTCGGCTCTCCGCGTTCGGCAAAACGTACTCGCGGATCTCCATCGTGTGTGGATCGATGCTCGCGATCTTGTGGGTGCCGAACTCGACGAAGAAGGGAGTGCCCTTGGAATTCACCACCATGCCGTAGGGTCGTGACTTCGGCGTGGGCGAATTCACGAGCTTCACCTCGCCCGTCTGCGGGTTGAGCCTCCCCACCATGTTCCCGCCTTGCACGGTAAACCAGAGATTTCCTTTTTGATCGAAAATGGGCGTGTGCGGATCACGCGCCGCGGTATTGGGCATCCGATATTCGGTCAATTCGCCGGTTTTCGGGTTGAGCTTGCCGACGCGGCTCCCAAAGTTTGCCGTGTACCAAATGTTACCGTCCTTATCGGCCGTCAATCCGTGCGGGCCGGCGTTAGGCGTGAGACGATATTCCTTGATCTGGCCTGTTTTTGGATCGAGTCGCCCGAGCACGTTGGCAAATTGTCCCGTGTACCAAATGGCGCCGTCGGCAGTCGCGAGCGGATCGTGCGGCCGCGAGCCGGGCGTCGGCACGACCCATTCTTTGATGGAGACCTTTACGCTCCCGGGAAGCACCACCGCGTTTGGCTTCGGTTTCTCGGGGAAGTTCTTGGCTAAATACTTCGCTAGTTCATCGACCTGATCATTCGGCAAGGCAGAGCCGACATTGATCATCATATGAAGATTGTTGCGCCAGTCCTGCTCGCTATATCCGGAGCGGGTCACCGTGCCGAGTTCGTGGCACTGCACGCAATAACTCTGAACGATTTTCTGGCCATTCCCTTCCGGCAGCGTGTCCTGACTCCAAACGGGAAAAGCGCAGTAGAGAAAAACGACCACCACCACCAAACGCAATTTTTTCGACATGGCTCCTCCGTCAAGAAACTTCGCCGCCGTTACGTTGGAAAAAGGCGGATTAAAAAAAGTTGTTTAGATCCTATCAATCCAGCCAAACCCCACAATAGTGACGCTCACTGAATGATGAAATGGACTACTGGAGTGATGGCTTCTACAGTCATCGTCGGTTGGCAGGGGCTATGGCAACGAGACTACTTGGCCGCTTGCGCCGCCGGTTGCAGCAACTCGGCCAGATAACGCTTCTACCACTTCGCGCTTGAGGTTGTTCCATGGCCGCGCGTTTCGTCGCTGGCTGGGATCAGCACGTACTGGCCGTGCTTGACGCGTTTGATCTCGCGCTCCATGATTCCCAGCTCGGCTGGATTCCGCTCATCGTCGGCGGAGTTGATGGCGAGGAGCCGAGCCTTGATGCTCTCCAGCTTGGGCGCCGGATTGTAGTCGCGGGAAGCCTCGTACTGATACAACAAGTCGTTAGCGTCGGCCGACCTTGTTTGCGCCAGACGCTCGCTCAGAAGCTGATCGGCCTTCTCCCGAGTTGGCGCCGCCTTGTAGAGCGCCCTGGTGCCTCCATTCGTAGCAATCCCAAAGTACACCTGGGCCAGCTGTAAGCTGCGCGGTTGTTGGGTGTAGTTGCCGCCGTTCCACTCCGGGTCATTGCGGATTAAGTCTATGAGCATGCGACGCGTCATCCAGTTGCGGCCCGCCACCTCGACCGGCATGGACGCCATCGGCACCAATGCGTCCATGAAATCCGGATACATCTCGCCCCAGATCCATGTGTGCATCCCGCCCATCGATTGTCCCAGGACCAGACGCAGATGACGCACGCCTAGATGCTCGGTGATCAACCGATACTGCGCGCGTACCATATCGTCGTAGTTGTATTGAGGAAAGCGCGTGCGGAGACCATCGGACGGCTTGGACGATTTTCCGGCACCGATGGCGTCCGGTAGGATGATGAAGTAGCGACTTGCATCGAGCGGCTGTCCGGGCCCGAACAGCTCACCAGCGAAGTCGCCGGTAAGCATGTTGGTTCCGGCTCCACCCGTGCCGTGCAGGATCAGCACCGGCTCTCCAGTCGGCGCGCCCACCGTAACGTAATGCAAGCGCAGCTCGGGCAAGACTTCGCCGGTGTGAAAGCGGAAGTCACGCAATACCCAGTCACCTTCCCTCGGAGAAGGATAGTCTGCAGCCCAACCCGAAAAGCCGATCAGGAAATAGACAAGGCTGCACGCCGCGAGCGACAAGACCCTGGTTAACTTCATATTGACCTCCTTTACAACACGAGATTAGACAGCCGTCACGTATCCCGGATAGAATTCGAGAAGCGGAATCCAGACTGCTCCTGCCAACGCCGAACCCATGCCAGAGATAGGACTGATGGCGACCGAGATTGTCACTATAATACTACAACCAACCACGCATCAACCTTGGAGTCAAAGCATTGTTTTTCTGGATTTACCACCGATCCTCCAGGTCCGGCTAACTAGCATACCGACTCTTTCTTAACCCGTTCCAACTGAGCTGGTCGAGGTGCAAGCGGGCCACCGTGCCGCCGAATCATGCATTACAATACACTAGCTGGGTGACAAGACCAGGATTCGTTTTACCTTTGACGCGATGTCATCCGAGCCCAAGATATCGCTGATGATTGCCGCGGAGTCGGCGCCGGCTCGCCAAACCTGCGCGACATTGGCCTCGGTAATTCCGCCGATGGCGACGATCGGAAGGCTGACAGCCTCGCGAACTTCCCTTAGCATGTGCGCTCCACGCGTCGAGTAGCCAGTCTCTTTGGTTGTCGTGCCGAACATCGGGCCGAATCCGATGTAGTCGGCGCCACAGTGTTCCGCCTCGCGCGCTTGTTCTAAATCATGGGTGGAGATTCCGATGATTTTTTGACCTATCAACTTTCTCGCGGCATGTAAGGGCAAGTCCTCTTGCCCGAGATGAACACCGTCGGCATCAGAGGCCAGAGCGATATCCACGCGATCGTTAACAATAAACCGGCAGCCGTATGACTGAGTGAGGGCTCGTGTCTCGCGTGCCAGCTGGAGGAATTCTCTCGGCGACATCACCTTGGCTCGCAGTTGCAAAACTTTGACGTCGCTATTGAGTAGCGTCCGCAGGACAACATCGGGTGAGCGACCCTTGGTTTGTTCGGTATCGAGAATGGCGTAGAGAGGCGGGAAGTCAAGTCTATGGGGAGCGGACATGAATTCCTACGAGCCCTCTTTTTTGAGCTCGATGCGTAGATCGACGATCTTCTTCCGCAAGGTGTTGCGGTTGATGCCGAGAATCTGCGCGGCGCGAATCTGGTTGCCCCGGGTTTTCTTCAGTGTCAACTCGATCAATGGCCGCTCGATTCTTTCGATCACCAACGAATAGAGATTATCGACATCCACGCCTTCGGTTCTGCGAAAATAATCTTCGAGCTTGTGGCGGATGAGCTCCTCGAGCGATAGCTGGTCCACCTCGAGAGTCGTGGTGACGGGTTTGTTCTGCAACGTGAAGTCTTTGGGGAAGAGAATCGGGCCGGAAGAAAGCACCGCGGCGCGAATCAGCGCATTTTCTAGTTCCCGGACGTTGCCGGGCCACGTGTGTTCTTCGAGGAGTTTCTGCGCTTCCGGAGAGACGCCGGAGATTTGAATGCCCATCTCGCGGTTCATTTTATCGATAAAATAACTGATCAGGAGCGGAATATCGCCCCGGCGTTCGCGCAGCGGCGGCAAGTAAATGGGGATCACCTTGAGGCGGAAATAGAGATCTTCTCGGAAACGTTTTTCTTTGACGGCCCTTTCCAGATCTTGATTGGTCGCGGCCAGGATGCGTACATCGGCTTTCAGTACGTCTCGCCCGCCGATGCGGCCGTATTCATGGTCTTGCAGCACGCGCAGCAATTTGGTTTGCAGCTCCAGAGGAATATCGCCGACTTCGTCCAGGAAGAGGGTCCCTGCCTCCGCTAGCTCGAACTTACCGATGCGCCGGTCCAGGGCGCCGGTGAAGGAACCCTTCTCGTGGCCGAACAATTCACTTTCCAAAAGATCGCGCGGAATCGCCGCGCAGTTGATCGCGACAAACGGTTGATTCCAGCGAGGCGAATTATAATGAATCGTCTTGGCGACGAGTTCCTTGCCCGTGCCGCTTTCGCCTTGAATTAAAATCGTCGCTTGGGTATCGACGACCTGGCCGATGGTCTTGTAGACCTTTTGCATGCTGGAGCTGGTGCCGATGATGTTGACGCCGGGCTCGAAACGCTTTTTCACCTCTTCTTTGAGTTCGCGAAAGTCGCGACTCAATTTGCGGCTATCCATCGCCCGTTTCACCAGGACCAGCACCTCGTCGAGATCGAATGGTTTGGTGATGTAGTCGAAAGCGCCGTTCTTCATGGCGCCGATGGCATTGCGCATGGTGTTCTGGGCGGTCATAACGATCATCGCGGTGTCAATGCCCGCTGCCTTGATCTCTTTGAGCACCGCCAAACCGTCCGCGTCCGGCAGCTTGATGTCCATTAGAGAGACATCGAAGTGCGTGTCCGTAAGCAACTGGCGCGCGGCATTGCCGTTGGCCGCCGTTTGTACCCAATAGCCCTCATCCTCGAGGGCTTTTTTCAGCACGAAGCGCAACGATTCTTCATCTTCGGTAATAAGTAATTTTCCCTGATCCATTGAGCTAATCCGCCACCACCAGTGAGACTTTAAAGTTGGTTCCTTTCCCTGGAATGCTTTCGACGCGGATGAGGCCGCCATGTTCTTTGATGATTCGATAGCAAATCGCCAGGCCGAGTCCGGTGCCGCCATTTTTTGTGGTGAAATACGGCGAGAAGATGTGCGGTAAGTCTTCCTCGGCGATGCCGGCACCTTCATCGGCCACATCTACCCAGATAAAGCGGCTCCGCCCACTCCCTTGATCCCGAACGTGATAATCGGTTTCCAGGCGTGTTGTAATGGTCAGGGTGCCGGTTCGCTCCATGGCTTGAAAAGCATTCTTCGTCAGGTTGAGAAAGACTTGCGTCAGCTGCGCCCGGTCCCCTCGTATGGGCGGAAGACTCGGATCGAATTTTTTTCTCACCGAGATCTCTTTGCCGGCCACGGCTTGACCTTCGAGCAAAAGCACGTCCTCTAGAATCTCATGGATGTTGACCGGCGCCAACGTCAACCGGGGCGGGCGTGAAAGATCGAGAAGCTGCTCGATGAGCTGGTTTACGCGATCCACTTCCCGGATCATGATATCCGTATATTCACGCAGTGAGGGATGTTCGTCGATGGATCGGCGCAGCAATTGCGCCGCGCCTTTGATGCCGCCGAGAGGATTGCGAATCTCATGCGCCAGTCCGGCGGACAACGTGCCCATCATGACCAGGCGGTCGGCGCGTTTTAAGTCTTCTTCGAGCTCTTTTTGATGCTTGATGTCGCGCAGAAGCAGAATCGTGCCAAGGAAATGGCCGTGGCGGTCTTGCAGGGGCGAGGCGGTCACGCTAACCGGCGTCTTTCGACCCCAACGCGTTATTAGATCGCCTTCTCCGCGCGCGCTTTCCTGCCGAGGCGGACAAGTTTTCTTTACCAAATCGATGAGCCACGGCTCGCGCTTGAAGATCTGATTCAGAGGTTGCCGCAAAGCCTGCGCCGAAGAGATCTCAGATAGGACTTCCGCAGCTTCGTTAAAAAAAGCGATCTTGCCGTCCTGGTCGAGATTGACCACGCCGTCTTCGAGATGGTTGATGATCTGCTCCCAGGAGATTTGGGATGGCGAGCGTTTCTTTAGACTATTCAACACTTTCATGGGATTTAACCGGACGCGCCGAAATCATAGCAGATACTTTTCGGCGCGCAAAGGCACCCATGCCGCCCGGGGCCTTGCATTGGCAACCGTCGCTATGATAAAAAATTTATACACTTTAGGGGTTTACACTTGAAGTGGGCTTTGCCCGCTTTTTTTGTTTCTGGGGTCATGGAAAATGGATGCAACGGTGACCCGGGTGTGGCAACTTGCGGCTCCGCTGGCCGAGCATGAGGGAATAGAGATTGTCGATATCGAATTTCGCCATGAAGGGCATCGGGGCGGTAAAGTCTTGCGGTTGTATATTGACAAGGAGGGGGGGCCGAACGTCGATGATCTGAGCCGCGTGAGTCACCAGCTGAGTGACCTGCTCGACTCTCATGATACCGTGGAAGGAGCATACACGCTGGAGGTTTCTTCCCCTGGGATCAATCGTCCCCTCACGCGTCCTGAGCATTTCGCGCGGTTTGTCGGCAAGCGGATCCGAGTTCGAACCCGAGATATGATCGATCATCGGAGGTCATTTTTGGGAATTCTTGAAGAAGTCTTGCGAGATGGAATCATGCTCACTCAGGAAGGGAAAGCCTATCAGATCCCGTTTACCATGATCGAAAAGTCGAATTACGAGCACGACTGGAGCGCTTAACATGCAGCAAGATCTCAATCGAGTTATCGAACAGGTCAGCAAAGAAAAAGGTATCGACAAAGCCATTCTCATCAGCGCTTTGGAAAATGCCATGATCTCGGCGGCCAAAAAGACCTTTGGTCACCAACGTAAGATCGAAGCACAATTCAACCCCGAGATCGGGGAGGTCGAACTCTTCGAGGCCAAGGCCGTGGTTGAAACGGTGCAATATCCTGCGGTGGAAGTCACTCTGGACGAGGCCAGAGAAACACTCGATCCCGACGCCCAGTTGGGGGATGAGCTGCTGTGCAAGCTGGATTCGAGCCTGTTTGGTCGCATTGCCGCCCAGGCAGCCAAACAAAACATCGTGCAGCGCGTGCGCGATGCGGAAAGGGAGATTATCTATAACGAATTTAAAGGACGTGAAGGCCAGCTCGTCAACGGCATCGTTCAGCGTTTCGAGAAGCGGAATATCATCGTCAACCTCGGGCGCACCGACGCCATCTTGCCGGAAAAGGAGCAGGTGCCGAGAGAGCGCTACCGTCAGGGGGATCGGATTCGTGCCTACATCGTGAGCGTCGAAATCACCAGCCGCGGTCCGCAGATCGTTTTGTCGCGTACTCATCCGGGGATGCTCATCAAGCTTTTTGAGCAGGAAGTGCCGGAAATCTACGAAGGCATCGTCGAGGTCAAAGGGGCGGCGCGGGAGCCGGGAGGCCGTGCCAAGATCGCGGTGGTTTCCAACGATCCCGACGTGGATCCGGTAGGAGCCTGCGTGGGAATGAAGGGAACCCGCGTGCAGTCGGTGGTGCAGGAGTTACGAGGAGAGAAGATTGATATCGTGCACTGGATACCGGACCAGGCTGAATATGTCTGCCGAGCTTTAGCGCCCGCCAAGGTTTCCAAAATCATTATCGATGATGATGAGCATAGTATGGAGGTTATCGTTCCCGACGACCAACTCTCGCTCGCCATCGGCAAGAAAGGGCAAAACGTGCGGCTTGCTTCCAGGTTGACCACTTGGCGGATCGATGTCCGCAGTGAGGCCGAAGCGGAGGAGGAGACCCGTCGTGCGCGTCAGTCCATTGGGGCGATTCCGGGAATCAACGACATGGCGGCGGAGCTGCTGTATCAAGCGGGATTTAAATCCGCCGAGGAAGTTTCGGAGAGCGAATTGGAAGACATCCTGGACGTCGAAGGGATCAGCAAGGAGAAAGCCGAGGCCTTGCACAAATCCGCCAAGGAATATGTAGCCGAGAAGCGGAGAAAAGAAGAAGAGGAAAAAGCCAAGGCGCAAGAACAGGCGGCGGCAGCGATAACGCCCGACACGGCGCCGCCGGAAACAGCTGCGGAGCCGGCCGGGGAAAAAGCTTCGCAATGAGCTCCGGTGATGCGTGTCGAAAAGAGGACACCGTCCACAGCGGACTTGCTTGGGATGCGGTGCACGCGACGATCAAAAGAAACTAATCCGTTTGGTTGCCACTGACCAGGCGGGCTTGCAAGTCGAAAAACAAGGCAGGCGTCGAGGCGGCTATTTGCACCACGATCAAGAATGCTGGCAAGCTTTCTTG
>VBKE01000407.1 GCA_005879605.1 Deltaproteobacteria bacterium | reverse complement strand
TCCGTTGTAGGTGATTAATCGTTCAGCGTTATTCCACAGACGGTGTAAAGAAAAACATGCACCACGAAGGACCCGAAGTGTTTCGGAGAGTTCACCACGGAGACGCCGAGGACGCAAAGGGGAGAGTTTGAAATGAAAAATCTCTGTGTGCTCTGCGCCTCTGTGGTGAATAAAATATAAGATGCTGAACTTGAAAAGTCTCAGTGCCGTCCTGCTCGTCTTCTCAGCACTGATAATGTCCGTCCACAACCTCGTGCTGGCGGGCGAGGGCGGATCAGCGTGGGAAGATGAGTGGCAGAAGACCGTCAAGGCGGCAGAGCTGGAGGGAGAGGCGGTCTTTTACAGCCTTGCCGAAATCGGCGACGTTTTCGTCAAGGGCGGCTTTCAGAAAAGATTTCCCAAGATCAAGATCTCCGTCGTCGGAGCCCGCGGCGGCGAGCATGTGCCTAGAATCATGGCCGAGAGGAGGGCGGGAAAATTTCTCGCCGATGTCGGCGATCTGGGCAACACTTCTCCTTACGCGCTTTATCAGAGTAAGGCGCTCGACCCGATTACTTCTGCTTTTATCTTGCCCGAGGTCAAAGACGAATCGAAGTGGTGGCAAGGGAGACAGCACTTTATAGATCCAGAGGGCAAATACATCCTTGTGTATGTCGGCGCTCCGCTTTACCTCGTGGGGTACAACACAGACCTTGTGAACCCGAGCGAGTTTAAATCCTACTGGGATCTTCTGAGCCCCAAGTGGAAAGGCAAGATCGTCGCGTTTGATCCGCAGGCCGGCGGCTTCTCCGCCACGCGCGACCGCTTCTTTTATCACAATCGCGAACTGGGACCGGAGTTTCTTAGGCGTCTCTTCAGCGAGATGGAATTGACACTTTACCGCCGTTATCCTCAAGGCGAGGATTGGCTGGCGACAGGTAAGTTCGCGCTCTGTTTATGCCGCCATCAATCGATCAGCGAGGCCAAGAACCAGGGTCTGCCGGTTGACTTGGTCGAACCGTCACGATTCAAAGAAGGAGTCGGTCTCGAGACGCGGGCCAAGACTCTAGTGCTGATGAACAAGGCGCCGCATCCCAACGCGGCCAAAGTTTTCATCAACTGGTTCTTGTCGCGAGAAGGCCAGATCGATTTTCAAAAGACCTCGGGAAGGATCGTTGATGCTGGCGCCGAGGCTTCGCTCAGGATAGATATCCCCAAGGATGACATTCCACCGCGAAACCGGCTCAATCCGGGCGTGAAATATTTTCCGCAGTGGAACCCTGACTTTTATGACATGAAGCCTATTACCAAAGTGATCACTGCGGCGCGGGCTGAGGGGGAAAGGAAATGAGCTGTCAGTTATACCCTCACCCTTCCCTCTTCCTCGGGAGGCTGTCGTAATTAAAGATGTAGAGGTGCAAACAAAGGTTCCCCCTTTGCCAAAGGGGGATTAAGGGGGATTTTTTCGAGGATGTGAAACCGTCACTGACTGCGGAAATCTCCCCTGCCCCCTCTTTTCCAAAGAGGGGAAATCCTAATCTTTCCTCCGACTCTGGGAAGGGGTGAGGGAGCGGAACGAAGGCGCGCGATTGCATGACTTATGCGTAGTGGTTCAGTTACAACACACCGTATTTTAGGTCGAAGAAAGATTTCTCGCGTCGCCTGTCCTGAGCATGTCGAAGGGCTCGAAATGACACGTTAAATGATCTGTCATCTCGAACGAAGTGAGAGATCTTGACCAAACTGAACCGCTACCGACTTATGCGTAGTTCAATAGTTGTTTCAACTCGGTGAAACAGGAGAGGTCCATATGCTGAGTCAAGAGGAAAACGAGCTTTTAACGAGAGTGGGGCCGGGAACTCCCATGGGAGAGCTGCTGCGGCGGTACTGGTATCCGATAGCCGCTACTTCAGAGCTTATCGAGCGGCCGACCAAGGGAGTGAAAATTCTGGGCGAGGAGCTGGTTCTGTACCGAGACAAACAAGGACGTCCGGGATTGATCGGCTCGCAGTGCGCCCACCGGCGGATGTCGATGCTCTTGGGCATTCCCGAGAAGGAGGGCTTGCGCTGCGCTTACCACGGCTGGTTGTATGACAGGAACGGAAAGTGTCTCGAGCAGCCGTACGAGCAGGCCGAGGATCCGAACAGCAACTTCAAAGAGCATATCCGTATGCCCGCTTACCCGGTTCAGGAGCTGGGAGGGCTGATCTTTGCTTACCTGGGCGCCGAGCCCGTGCCGCTCTTGCCGCGCTGGGATCTCTTTGTCCGCGACCGCGTCCTGCGCGACATCGGAGCAGCGGTGATTCCGTGCAACTGGCTTCAGATCATGGAGAACTCTCTCGACCCGGTGCATGTTGAATGGCTCCATCAACATTTTTACAATTACGTCCAAGAACGGCTGGGCCACTCGGACTTCAAGGGCAATCCCGTAAGCCATAAGAAGATCAACTTCAGAGTGTTCGAGTACGGTATCATCAAGAATCGGATGCTGGAGGGCGAATCGGAGGACAACGAAGACTGGCAAGTGGGGCATCCGGTCCTGTTTCCCAATATTCTTCTAAGCGGCAGCACGAGCCGGCCGACGTTTCAAATCCGCGTGCCGGTCGATGACACCCATACTTTGCACTTTTGGTATACATGCTACGCGCGATCGGAGGTCAAAGAGCCGCAAGAAGTCATACCGTTCTACCATGTGCCCGTGCCGGGGTACGACAAAACGGGAGAGCCCCAGTGGTCGCTTCTGGACAACGACAGTGGCGAGGACATGATGGCCTGGATAACTCAAGGCGGCATCGCGGACCGAGGGATGGAAAAGCTGGGGCTTTCGGACAAGGGCATTATTCTGTACCGGCGTTTGCTCAGAGAACAATTGGAAAAGATTCAGGCCGGCCAGGATCCGATGAATGTGTTTCGCGATCCGGCGAAGAACGTTTACATCAAGCTCCGGCTCGAGGACAGCAAGCTCAACAGAGGCAGCTTTCGTCCCGGACCGCGCCGTCAAGGCGGCGCCACCAAGTACAGCCCGATCCTGGACCAGGAGGAACAGGCGCGAAAGTAGGAAGAGTGGTTCAAAACGTTCAACGCGTTCAATCGCTCAAGCCCCCACCCCGGATCAAAGTCCGGGGCAGGCTCTCTTTCCTCCCCCGCGTCGCGGGGAAGGATGAAGGAAGGGGTTGAACGGCTTGAACAGTTGGAACGACTAGAACTGACCCATTAGGACACCCATGACGCTCAGGGTTGGCTTGGCTGGTTTGGGAACCGCCGGACGCTCGGTTCCCCTTGCGATTGCGAAAGTATCGGGCTACGAATTCGCAGCAGGCGCGGACAACAGGAAAGAAGCAAGAGAGCAATACCGAGTACAATACGGCATCGAGGTCTTTGAAAGCGTCGAGGAGATGTGCCGGAGTGACGCCGTGGACGTTATCTATGTCGCCACTCCAAACCTTCTTCATGCCGAGCATTCACTCGCCGCCATTGAAAACGGCAAGCATGTCATGGTTGAAAAGCCGATGGCCATCACCTTGGAGGACTGCGACCGGATGATCGCGGCGGCGGAAAAAAAGCAGGTCAAGCTCATGGTCGCGCACACGCGCAGTTTCAATCCGCCCATCAGAAAGATGAGAGAGATCGCGACGAGCGGCAGGATCGGCCAGGTCATTCAGATCACCACACTGCACTACTCTCCCTGGCTTCTGCGTCCGAGACTTCCAATTGAGCTGGACACCGCATTGGGAGGCGGAGTTTGCTACCGACAAGCGCCGCACCAGGTCGATATCGCGCGCCTTGTCGGAGGAGGGATGGTGCGAAGTGTGAGGGCAGCCGCAGGAAGCTTCGATCCGAAAAATCCGACGGAGGGGAATTACACTGCCTTCCTTGAGTTTGAAAACGGCATTGCCGCAACCTTAATTTACGACGGTTACGGCTATTTCGATGACCGCGAGCTTACCGGTGAAGGGGTCGCGACTGGAAGCGGCAAACCCGGAGCCGGCCAGAGGCTCAGGCGAGCGCGCGCGGAAGGGTTGCTAAGCAAAGAGGCGAGCCGTTCCGGATTAGCTTTCGAGATCGAAGGCCGGGGCGATCAAGACGGCGAGCGGCAACGCCAGCCTTTCTTCGGGCTCACCGTTGTGAGCTGTGAGCGAGGTGTTTTGCGGCAGTCCCCGCAAGGAATCTTCGTCTACGAGGAGTCCAGCGTAAGCGAAGTCCCGTGCGCGAAGTGGGAGGGGCCGCTCAAAGTAGAGCTCGAAGATTTCCGTGAAGCCGTCACGACGGATAAGCCAGTGCCTCATGACGGACGGTGGGGCAAAGCGACCTTGGAAGTTTGCCTGGCCATACTGCAGTCGAATCAAGAGAGGCGGGAAGTGAGTTTGGCGCATCAGGTGCCGAGTCCCTATTGAACTAAGAGATTGGAGAGCCTTTTATGTCACGCGTTGAAACAGCTCCTGTAGGCAAGACGGTTTCCTGGCTACCGCCCCTGGATGGGGGGACGCTCCTGATGGTCTTGTTGATCGGCGCCATGGGCTTTTACATTCTCTATCCCCTCGCATTGATTCTCCTCAACAGCTTCAACGTCGCGACCATCGCGGAGCCGCCGGCCTATGGGCTGCAAGCTTGGAAAGACGCTTTCAGCGAAGCCGGAATTTGGCGCTCCTTGTGGAACAGCGTGAAAATCGGCGTCGTTCTGCAAGTCATCGCACTGCCACTGGGCATATTTATCGCGTGGTTGCTATCGCGCACCAACATTTTTTTCTCGAACGCGCTCGAGTTCGGCTTTCTGATTTCGTTTATCTTGCCTCCGCTGGCGACGACGTTCGGCTGGATGCTGTTGCTCGACCCGAGCACGGGCTTGATCAACATGTGGCTCAGAAAAATTCCGCTGCTGGGCGGGCTCAACTTCGATATCTATACGTTCTGGGGCATTATTTGGGCACATGTCATGACCCACGGTGTTTCGACCAAGGTCATGCTCATGACGCCGGCCTTTCGCCGTATGGACGCTTCCCTCGAAGAGGCGAGCCGCATGTCCGGCGCAAGCTCGCTCACCACTCTGATCCGCATTACCGCGCCGGCGATGACGCCGGTGATTGTCGTGGTGTTTCTCCTGAGCGTGATTCGCATTTTCAGCAGCTTTGAGACGGAGCTGCTTCTCGGGGTGCCCTGGGGCTTCTACGTTTATTCCACGAAGATCGTGGATTTGGCGCGCCAGGAGCCTCCGTTGGTAAATCAGGCCGCGGCGTTGGGCAGCGTCATTTTGCTTTTTCTGATCACTTTCATTCCCGTGCAGCGAAGGCTCATTGCCCGGCGGCAGTTTACGACGGTGACCGGCCAGTTCAAGTCGAAGGTCATCGATCTCGGTATCTGGAGGTATCCGGCCACGGCGTTCGTCGCATTCGTGGTTTTCATGCTGGACATCGTTCCGGTGTTGAGCGTGCTGGGTGGAAGCTTCATGACCCGCTTCGGATTTTTCAATTTGCCCAGGACCTGGACCCTCGAATATTGGCACATGGCGCTCAATGACCCGCGCATTCTGCTGGGGCTGAAAAACACTCTGATCGTCGCCGGCAGCGCGGCGATCTTCGGGGTGATTATTTTCTCCCTCATCGGCTACGTTCTGGTGCGCACGAAACTTCCCGGTCGCGGAGTGCTCGATTCCATTTGCTGGCTTCCATCCGCGATTCCAGGCGTCTTGGCGGGCCTCGGGCTCCTTTGGATGTTTTTGGGAACCCCGATCTTTCGACCTTTTTACGGCACCTTGTTCCTTCTCGTTATCGCTTCCGTCCTGGGCGGCGTCACTCTCGCGACGCAGATTCTCAAAGCCAACTTCGTCCAGCTCGGCAAAGAGCTCGAAGAAGCATCGCGCATGTCGGGCGCGGGCTTCTGGAAGACTTATTTCACGGTGGTGCTGCCGCTCATGGCGCAGACGATGGTTCTGGTCGGCGTTCTCAAGTTCATGTTTGCTTCTCAACACACATCAGGCATTATTCTCCTGGCGACTTCGGAATCGAGAACCCTGTCGCTGTTGGCCCTCGACCAGGTGGCGGCCGGCTATCGCGAGGTGGCGAGCATTACCGTGATCATGATCATGGCCCTCACTTTGGGGGTGGCGTTGATCGCCAGGTCTTTCGGTCTTAAAGTCGGCATCCGGGCGGATTGATGGCGGATTGCAAGAGGTTCTTGAAAAAAGGGTTCCCATGCTTCAACAGCGCAGCACGAACGGATGACTAGTGTGATGGTTATGGTCACCACAAGTTGCTTTACTTCCCCCTTTCAAAAAGGGGGAATGAGGGGGATTTTTTGAAGTCACTGGAGCAGCGAGCGATTCGCAAAATCTCCCCTTGCCCCTCCCTTCGACTGGGCTCAGGGCATGCTTTTTCAAAGAGGGGAATTGGATTCGATCGATGCGGGGGAAAATAAATCAGATGGGTGAACCGGGAGTTTTTCAAGGATCGAACACGTGAGTTTTCTGCGTATTCAAAGTCTGTCCAAAACCTTCAACCGGGTCGTCGCCGTCGATCGCCTCGATCTGGATGTTCGCGAAGGCGAATTTTTTACTCTCCTTGGCTCCAGCGGCTGCGGCAAGACCACCACCCTGCGGCTGGTTGGCGGCTTGGAGAAACCGGACGGCGGAGAGATTTATCTCGGAGACAAATGCCTTGTTTCGGAACGTCAGAAAGTTTTCGTCAAGCCCGAGAAGCGGCACATGGGGATGGTTTTTCAATCCTACGCCCTGTGGCCGCATATGACGGTGTTTGAGAATGTCGCCTATCCATTGAAGCTGCGTGGAATTAAAGGCAACGAAGCGGAAAAGAAAGTCGCCGAGGTGTTGGGACTGGTGGGGCTGTCCGGCTTGCAGGAACGGCCGGCGCCCGCGCTCAGCGGCGGGCAGCAGCAACGGGTTGCGCTGGCGCGCGCTTTGGTTTTTTCACCGCGGGTTTTACTTCTCGACGAGCCGCTCAGCAACCTGGATGCGCAACTGCGCGAAGAGATGCGGCGCGAATTGAAGGCGTTACAGCAACGCCTTCATATTACCGTCCTGTTCGTCACCCACGACCAAATCGAGGCTTTGAGTCTCTCCGGCCGGATCGCCATCATGAGAGCCGGCCAACTGGAACAGGTTGGAACTCCGGAGGAGGTCTATTTCCGCCCAGCCACTCCATTCGTGCGGGATTTTTTAGGGAAGACCTTCCTCCTGCCCGGGAAAATAGTTCAGATCACGGAGCATGGAATCCGCGTGGAAGTTCAGCAGGTCGGCGCCGCGCCTCTGGCTTTGGAGCGGACCCACCTCGCTTTTTCCGCCAACGGCCTGCCGGCCGTCGGTCAAGCAGTCATGATAGCAATTCGCCCGGAACAAGTTGCATTGTCGGGTAAAGCGCCCGACCGGGAGCAGAATGTGATGCAAGCGGAGCTTCAGTCGGTGCAGTTTCTCGGCGATCGTTGCGAATATACGGTAACCTTCGGGTCGGAAACACGAGTCCTGGTTTCACCCGCGACCCAGCGTCTCAAAGCTGGAGAAAAGGTTTTCCTCGAATTGAAATCGGAAGGCATCAGCCTCTGGCCGCGGGAAGGCTAGAGGGCCTCTAGTTTGCAACGCGCTCGCGGGTCCAGCATAACACTCATATCAATCGTGAACTCGCCGGTTGACGGCCTTTACAGATCGTCCTTGGATTGGCAGACGGTAAGAAAAATGGTAGCTTTTATACCATGAAAACTACCATCGATAAAGCCGGCAGATTGGTGATTCCGAAAGATATTCGCCGCGAATCGGGAATAAAGCCAGGAATGCCGCTTGATGTTCGTTGGGAAAACGGCACGATCGCCATTGCTCCTACTCCTTTACCAGTCAAACTCGAACGGAAAGGGCGATTGCTTGTGGCGGTCCCGACCAAGGATACTCCGCGTCTCTCGGCAGATACTGTCGAGCGCACCCGCAAACGGTTGCGAAGAGAACGCTCCGCGGGTTCCACCTAAGAATGCCGCCCGCTTTTCTTCCGGATACAAGCTGCATGATTGCCGCCGTATGTTCTTGGCATGAACATCATGAAGCCGCCGCCAACGAAATCGAGAGGCGGCTTGCCGGCCGCGAGCGAATGATCGTTGCGGCTCCAACACTGGTTGAGGCGTATGCGGTACTTACTCGCCTACCGCCACCGCATCGCATATCTCCGGAAACGGCTTTACCTCTGTTGGAAAATAATTTCTTGAAGCCGGCGACCGTTATCGCATTGAACGCTAAATCATACGAAACTTTATTGCGAGGGGCTCCGAAAAGCGGCGTGGCGGGTGGTCGCACCTACGACGCCATAATCGGCACATGCGCCGAGCAAGGCAAGGCATCGACAGTTCTAACCTTCAATGCTGGCGACTTTACCGCCCTCGGCAAAAACTTCGCCGTCGTGATTCCGGGGAGTGTCTAGGTCGGACGCGAAACGCGAGTCCTGGTTTCACCCGCGACCCAGCGTTTCAAAGCGGGAGAAAAGGTTTTCCTCGAATTGAAATCGGCAGGCATCAGCCTCTGGCCGCGGGAAGGGTGAGGGATGGGTTGTTTCATCGAATCAGCACAAAGAAAGAATCACGCTTAAGGAGGCGAAGAAATTTATTGAGCCAGCAAAGAAAGTGCTTGTGGCTGTAAGAGGCCTCCGCAATTGCCGCCTCTGTCCTCGCCACTTGCGCAGCAGCATGAGAAAGGCTTGGGCATGCGCCGTGAGTTCTCTTTCCTTATGATAGACGATGAAGCTTTCACCATGGAGCTCTAAGCCCGACACTTTGAGAATTTTAAAATCACCCTTCCTGACATCTGGCTCGATCACGTCGCGGTATAGGATTCCCGCGCCCATCTTCCGTTTGACCGCCGCTTTTACCGCATCAGGCGAATCACAACACGCGGCAATCCGTGGGTGATATCCCCGACTCTCCAGCTCACTTAGAATCTGCCGCGTTCTCCCCTGAACTCTGTGACTGCCCTTAATCACCAGCGGCGTCTGCAGAACGTTGGATAACGTGAGCCCCTCTTTCTTAGCCAGAGAATGGCTCGCAGAAACAAAGAGTTCGAGCTTCTCCCGCCGATACGGCTCTATGACGATAAAGGGGGATTTGCACTTATTCGCGACCACCGCGATTTCTATTTCGAGCTTGAGAAGAAGCTTCTCAATGACCTCCCTGTTGTCAGTTCTGAGGTCGAGTTGGATGTGTGGATGGTTCTTTTGAAACACAGCCATGATGGAGGGGACTAACGAGGCCGATGGACCGTAGCTCGCGCCGATGACGAAAGACTCACTCCGTTCGTGGTTGCGACCGGTAATAAAATTTTTCGCTAGCCTGTCCCGATCCTTCAAGAACGCGTCCACCTGGGGCAAAAACCTCCATCCTTCATCGGTCAATTGGATCCCGTGGCCGTTTCTCCTATGGAGAACAGTATTTAAATGCTCTTCCAAAAGCTTGAGCCCTTTTGAGACGGCAGGTTGGCTGACGCGGAGCAGTTCCGCAGCCCTGGTGAGGTTTTGATGTTTTGCTACAGCCGCAAAAATCTCAAGTTGCTTCAACTTCATGAGGCCCTCCTTTTAATGTTTCTCGAAGTTGTGGGAGCTCGCCTCGTTTGCACGATCAATGACGAACGTATCTCAAGCGGGGGGAATGTAGCGTAGTCGTGTGGAAAAAACAAGTGTCAAAAAAAGAGCCGAACGCATGTCTCATATGACCAAAGGTTATAACGCGATATTCCAAAAAATTTGGTTGACGGGGGTTTGGGGTCTTGGCTATAAGCGGCCGCAATATGAAAGTACAACTGCGCGTTCAACCGCTGCTTGTTCACTCACCAGACGGTCAGTCGGCGGCAGGAGCTATCTTAATCAGGGTACTCGTACTGATTTTAATCCTTATCTTACTGCTCACCGGAAGCCCGACAAACCCATTTAACATCTCTACAGCCGAGGCTGGCCAGGCCTCTTCTCCCGACCTCGTGGTAAGCAGCGTTACTAATCCGCCTGCAAGTGTGAATGCGGGAGCCGGTTTTGCCATCACCGACACAACCGGAAACTCCGGCAGTGCGACGGCCAATCCTTCGGTAACGAGGTTTCGACTTTCCCTTGATGCTACCATCACGAGTTCTGATCCTCTTCTGACGGGTACCCGATCTGTTCCGACGCTCAAGAAAGGTTCGAGTTCTAGCGGATCAACGAGCGTTATAATTCCCGCAAATCTGCCTTTGGGAACTTACTATCTTGGAGCATGCGCTGATGACACAGGGCTAATAGCCGAATCTAGCGAAACTAACAACTGCCGCGCGTCTACGACCACTGTGACGATCACCGCTCCGATTAACTTTACGGCCAGTCCAAGTAGCATTGCGGCCGGCGATAGGTTCGCTGTCAGCTGGAGCCAGATGAGTAGTCCTACTAACCGGGATTGGATCGGCCTATATACAGTGGGCGCCGCCAACAGCGCCTATTTAGTACGAACATACCTCAATTGTTCCAGTTTTACGCCTCCCAGCACTCCGATACCATCTGGTTCATGTTCTTTTAATTCTACATCGCTTACGCCGGGAAATTACGAGTTTCGGCTGTTCACCAATGATACTTTCAACATTCTGGCTATCAGTAACACCGTTGCAGTGAGCCCACCACTTCCTGCTAGCCAGCTAGCGATTCTTAACCTCGGTTACAACCCGCCTGCAGGAGGACCGGGCTTTACTCTTGGCGTCCAGTCTCAAACTGCCCACGGGACTGCTGCTGCTGTGGTCAACAATACAACGGTAAGAATCAGCCTGAAGACAGGTACCGGGGTACTTGCCGGCACGCTCACAGGAACGATACTCGCTGGCTCAAGGCAGGTGAGCATTGGCTCGGTGACCTATACAAAAGCTGAAAGCGGGGTTGTTCTCACTGCGACGGCCACTAGCGGCGATTCTCTGGCACCTGGGGACAGCGCCCCGTTTACCGTCGATTCCGGACAGGCTAACAATCTCGCTTTTATCACTCAGCCGGGGAGTTCCCAAGCGGGTAGCGTCGTAAGCGGTCCTCCTACGGTTGTCGTCCGAGATAGTCTTGGAAATACCGTTACCTCATCCGCTGCGCCCATCACAATAGCGATTGCCAATCCACCGTACGGAGTCCTGAATGGCACAAGGACCAAGAATGCCTCCGGCGGAGTAGCAACCTTCAACGATCTTAACATCAATCAAGTAGGTGATGGCTATACTCTCGCGGTGTCGTCCTCGGGACTTTCCGGAGCTACGAGCAATGCGTTCAGCCTTACGGTTCCGATGGGGAATCTCGGAGGAACGGTCACACGCGCAAGCGATGGAAGTCCAATCAGCGGAGCGCTGGTGGAAGCAGTTCAAGCGGATGTGGTTAAGGGGTCAGCGACATCCAGTGCTAATGGAAGCTATTCGATTCCGGGTCTCCAAACGGGAATCTATAATATTCGCGCCTCTGCCGGAGGTTACATAACTCAACTCCAGAGCGATATCACGATTGCCCTAGGGAGCACCGCCACCGCCAATTTTAGCCTTACTCAGGAACGCATTGTTTATCTTTACGATGCATTAACGAGACTTAGGGCGGTTGTGGATCTTTCGGGAGACACAGCAACCTATTCATACGATGTCGTTGGAAATCTCCTCGGTATTTCTCGTCATAACTCTTCGCAGGTTTCGGTCATCGAGTTTTCACCCAACAGCGGGACTGTGGGGACGACAGTTACCATCTATGGAACGGGCTTCAGCGCGACACCAAGTCAAAATGCAGTCACGTTCAGCGGTGTTCCGACAACCGTAATCTCATCGATGGCGACCCAGATTGTCGCCACAGTTCCATCGGGTGCTACAACAGGCCCAATCGGGGTTACAGCGCCTCCGGGATCGGCGGCGAGCAGCGCTCCATTTATAGTGACATCTACGTCCTCCAATGGGCGGCCGACGATAACCAACTTTACGCCGACCATCGGAACTCTTGGAACCGCTGTAACCGTCAATGGAACAAATTTCGATACAACTCCAGGTAAAAACGATCTGCGCTTCAATGTAGGCCGTGGAGTGATCAGTTCTTCTACAGGGTCCTCGATTTCCACAACTGTTCCACCCGGGACGGGTTCCGGCCGAATCTCAGTGACGACAGCACTAGGCAAGGGCATTAGCAACGGAGATTTCTTCATACCGCCATCTTCTTACACAACCAGCGATATTGAATTTACCGGCCGTCTTGCCGGCAATGGAACGCCGCTAAACCTTGCCATCAATACATCGAACAAAAAGGGCTTAATTGTCTTCGACGGCACGGCGGGCCAGCGGATCAGTTTGCGAGTCACGAACTCTACTTTTCCGTGGCCGTGTCCGTGGTGTATCAATGTCAATCTACAGTTTTATCGGCCTGATGGGCTGGCATGGGTATCTACGAGTTGGACCAATAGCAGCTCCGCTTTCTTCGAGAGCCCACTGCTACCCGTATCCGGAACCTATACGATCCTATTCGATCCCCAAGCGGGAAATACAGGACAGGCAACACTGGCTTTGTACGATATATCGGGCGAGGCTCAAGGTACGCTCACATCTGGATCGCCGGTAACGGCCAGCGTAAGTATTCCTGGACAGAACGTCAGCTTTGTTTTCACCGGCACCGCAGGGCAGCGGGTTAGCCTAACGGTGACGGACGCGAACTTCACCATACCATGTGCGTGGTGCCAATCGGCTTTTGTCTACATCATCAAGCCTGACGGTCAGGTGCTCGCGCAAGGCACTTGGGCGAATGGCACCGGCACTTTTATCGATGTGCAAACCCTCCCGGTTCCCGGGACGTATACGGTTCGCCTCGATCCCACTGATGCTAACACAGGACGGGCCACAATAACGCTG
>VBKE01000547.1 GCA_005879605.1 Deltaproteobacteria bacterium | reverse complement strand
GATTGCCGACTCCCCAATAGGCGAGATCGAGCTCGGGATCATAGGAGCCGGTGATCCAGCTCGACCCGCCGCCGACCTCCCAGGCATTGGTGTTCTGCGGCCAGGTCTCGTTGCCCTTCTCGCCGCGCGCGGGAATCGTGTAGCGGCGCCACAGCTGCTTGCCGGTCTCGGGGTCCCAGCCGTCGATGAAGCCGCGGATGCCGAACTCGGCGCCGGATATGCCGGTGATCAGCACGCCGTTGGCGATCTGCGGCGCCACCGTCATCGAATAGCCGTCTTTCCATTCTGCTGCCTTCGACTTCCAGACCTCCTTGCCGGTTTTCATGTCGAGCGCGATAACATGGGCGTCGAGCGTAGTGCGGAAAACCTTGCCGTTGAGGATCGCCGCGCCCTTGTTGGAAACGCCGCAGCACACCTGTTTGCTGGTGGCAATGTCGATGGCGACCGTCGCCTTGGCGTTGGTTATGTACATCACGCCGTTGTAGACCAGTGGCTGCGCCTGCTCGCCCTAATTGTTGTCGAGGTTCAAATTCCAGACCGGCACCAGGCGCTTGAGGTTCGATTTGTTGATCTGCTTGAGCGGGCTATAGCGGTGCTGCTGATAGCCCATGCCGTAGGTGAGAATGTTGTCGCTGTTCTTGCCGTCGTTCTTCAGATCGTCGAGCGTCTGGGCCGACGCCGCGGTGGCGAAGAGCAGCAGAACGGCCGCCACTAACGCGCTTCGTCTCATTATCTTCACTCCTTGAATGATAGGAATTTGTTTTTGAGGTTCGTCACTGTGAAGTTAAAATTGTTCCTAACGACCTTCCGGCGGCCCGCTTTCGAAAACCTAAAGAGGCCGCCAGAGAAACCCGACTGGCCCCGTCCGCAATTTGGCGTGGACAATATCCAATAACAGACCGTTATGTCAACCTAAACTGGCTCGCTAGGCAGTTGGGAGGGTTGCCGTCGGCGTGCAATGAGCGTGGAAACCATGCGAGTGCGAAGGCGAGTACGACAGCCATGATTAACGAACTTGTGCTACTCATATTGATTCCTCCTCCAGACGAAAAATCCAAGACTGCGTCCGAAAGATTAGAACTTCTCGTTACCTAATAAGCGTGTACTATTCGAATTTCTTGCCGCCTAGATATACGGTTTGAATGGTCCGCATGTGGGTGATGTTGTCGAGCGGATTCTTTTCCAACACCAGCAAATCAGCGGCTTTGCCGTTGGCCAAGGTGCCGAACTCCTTGTCAATGCCCAACGCCTCGGAGGCGCCCTTCGAGAAAGCCTGGATCACCTGCATCGGCGTGAGACCCGCCTGCAGCATCAGCTCCATCTGCCGGTGCTCGAAAAAGCCCTGGATGAAGAAGCGATCGGCGGCGCCGCCGCTGTCGGTGCCGAGGGCGATGCGAACACCGGCGTCGGAAAGTTTCTTGAGGTTGATCTTGTCGATCTCGAAAGCTCTCTTGTTGCGCGCAAGCCCGGGATCCTTCGCTTGCTCTTCCCGCTTCTTGGTCTTGAGAATCGCGAGCCGATCCGGCGACAGGCCTTTGCGGAAGAAAGGATCGTCGATCCATGCCGGCGCTTCTCCGTACACGAACATCCCCTCTTCCCGCGCCAAGGTGGAAATGACCGATACGTTGCGCCGCTTGAGTGTGGCGATGAAATCGGCGTCTATTTCCTGGTCACGGACATTGTGGGCCAGAATGTTCACTCCTTTGTCGACGATCATTTTCGCGTCGGCATATTCATAAACATGGGCCATGGTGATCTTGCCGCGCTTGCGCGCTTGCTCCATGACGGCGGCGCAAAACTCGGGGCTGAGCTTCACCAGCTTGCCGTTCTGGCTGTCGATCCACACTTTGACGAAGTCAGCGCCGTTGGCGACGATCTCATCCACCTTGGCGCGAGCCTCTTCCGGCGTCTTGTGCTCGGAGCCCGGATTAAAGGGAGCGGACATGAAGCGGTACTTTACGGTGAGAATCCGCGCGCCGCGGAGATTGCCGCGCTGCTGCTCC
>VBKE01000546.1 GCA_005879605.1 Deltaproteobacteria bacterium | reverse complement strand
GATGTTCAGCTTATCCTTACTCGATCATGCTCAGCAGTGATTCAGATTGAGACAAAGGCCTTCGCGATATACCGTCGAGCTCGGCCCGGATGAAGTCTTCCGATGAGGCGAGTCCTTTCAGCTCAAGCAACAAATTATTCTGGTTTGTGGCGAAGCCGAGACCATCCTCTATTGTGATTACTTGTCGCTCGATGAGGTCTCTAATCACCGTGTCAAAATCCTGCATGCCGTCGAGCTTGCCATCACGCATCGCGTCGACCAAAGATTTTCCTTCGGCCTCTCCCTCTTCGATATATTCCCGAGTACGAGGACTCGACCTGAGAATTTCCACGGCTGCAATGCGGCCACGGCCGTCAGCCCGCGGGATCAGGCGCTGCGACATTATGTAACGGAACGTCTGTGACAGCCGCGTTCTGATTACAGCCTCCTCGCTTTTCGGATACAGACCGATAATGCGATCAACGGTCTTCGAAGCATCGATCGTATGCAAAGTCGAAAGCACAAGGTGGCCTGTCTCTGCGGCCTCCAGCGCAATCTCCGTCGTTTCAAAGTCGCGCGTCTCGCCAATGAGAATCACCTTTGGTGCCTGCCGCAACGCGGCCCGCAACGCCGACGGAAAGTCTTTCGTGTCGTGGCCGACTTCACGTTGATTGATCGTGGAGTTCTTATGCGAGTGGAGATACTCGATCGGATCCTCGATCGTAACGATGTGGTAATGCTTCTGCTCGTTAATAATGTTGATGATCGCGGCCTGGGTGGAACTCTTACCGGAGCCTGTCGGCCCAGTCACCAAAACAAGACCGTTGCGGAGCTGCGCGATCTCTGCCAGCTGGGGCGGCAGTTCGAGCGAACTCAATGTGGGTATGTCGGTGGGAATGACGCGCATCACGATCGAATAGACTCCGCGCTGCTGAAAGATGTTGACGCGAAAGCGTGCCCGTGACGGAAGTGAGTAACTAAGATCGGCCGTGCCGTTGCGAGCAAGCCGTTCGGCGGCGTCAGGATTTGCCTGCAACAACGTCATCGCGATGATCTCCGTCTGATACGGAGTCAGCTTTTGCATGCCAAAAGGCTGCACAGGGGTCAGTTGTCCGTTGATTTCAATCTGTGGCAGCTGACCGACCGAGAAGTTTAGGTCGCTAATCTTGTCAGAGACGAGCAACATGCGCTCGATGATCGGTGGCAGGTCGAAGAAGCTCATGCCGGATGGCGCTCCATGCGTGGGTGGTGTTCGCGAAAGACCGTAGGCGGGTCAAACCGGAGATGTGTCTGTTGATGGCTGCCTAACGCCACCAAATAAGACGACTGATTTTGGCTTATTACAATGATAAACGCAAGCAAAATCTGTTTTGCCTCGAGACAGATTCCTCTAGAGGTGTGTTTGGAGCTCCATTGTGCGTTCTTGAATCTGCGTAGGGTCTTTAAGGAGGGCCCTGATGACGGCAACGGCATCGGCGCCCGCGGAAATCACGTTAGCAGCATTCTGCACTGTGATTCCGCCGATGGCGACGAGTGGAATACCACCAATCACATCGCGAACTCGGCGCACTCCATCCAAGCCCAGGACGGGATCGGGATCGGCTTTTGTTGCGGTGGCAAAGATCGGACCGATAGCAATGTAGTCGATCGGCATGTTTGCGGCGGCTTGCGCCTGCTCGACGTTATGAGTAGAAAACCCGATCACCGCGCCTTCGCCAAGCCGACTGCGCGCGACTGAGGGAGAGAGATCATCCTGACCCAAATGAACGCCGTCAACTTGCAGCGCGAGGGCGATGTCGACGCGGTCGTTGATCATGAGTCGCGCGCCACGAGCATGCGCCACGCGCAAAGCTTCTTCCGCTTCTCTGTACAACTCGCGTGGCGACAAGTGCTTCTCGCGCAATTGAATCAGCGTCGCTCCGCCTGCGCTGAATTGCGCAACTTGCTCCGCGTGCGAAAGTCCTGAAATCCGCACATCCGTAACCGGATACAGCTTTGTCGTGAATGAAAACATTCTCCAGGCTACGCAATCACGCTTCTTTTCGCCGCGGGCGCTCGTTGGCACGCAACACGCGTTTGCGCAGACGGATGCTTTGCGGCGTGACTTCGACGAATTCGTCGGTAGCGATGAACTCAAGCGCCTGTTCGAGCGAAAGATCTTTGACGGGAACGAGTCGCATGGCCTCATCGGCTGACGCCGCGCGCATGTTCGTCAGCTTCTTCAACAACGCGGGCGTTCTCGCCGATGATCATCCCTTCATAAACTTTCGTACCGGGCCGCACAAACAGTGTCCCGCGTTCTTGCAGGTTATAGAGCGCGTAGGTTGTCGTCTCGCCCGTGCGATCCGCGACCAATGAACCGGTGGAACGCCCGCGCAACGAACCCTGCCATTCGCCCCAACGCAGGAATAGTGTGTTCAGTAGTCCTGTTCCCTTTGTCTCGGTCAAGAACTCGCTCCGAGACCCGATCAAGCCGCGCGACGGGATTTCGTACTCGAGCCGCACGCGACCGGTACCATGATTTACCATCTTTGTCATTTGGCCTTTGCGGCGACCCATCGCTTCTGTAACTACGCCGATAAACTCTTCGGGACAGTCGATGACCACCATTTCGATCGGCTCGTGGGTAGTGTCTTCGATTTGGCGCGTGATTACCTCGGGTTTTGACACCTGAAGCTCGTATCCCTCGCGGCGCATCATCTCGATCAGAATCGCTAACTGTAATTCCCCCCGACCTGAGACTTTGAACTGATCCGGAGATTCAGTCGGCTCAACCCTAATCGCGACGTTCCCGAGAACCTCCTTATCCAGCCGTTCCATTAACTGCCGGGACGTGACGTACCGCCCATCTTTACCGGCAAATGGAGAATTGTTTACACCGAATATCATTGAGATTGTCGGCTCGTCGATGGCGATCACTGGCAAAGGTTGCGGGTTATCGCCGCTGGTGATGGTCTCGCCGATCTCGATGTTTTCAATGCCCGCCAAGGCGACGATGTCGCCGCAGCGCGCACGGTCGACGGGCTGTCGTTTGAGTCCTTCAAAAACATAAAGCTGGGAGACTCGTGTTTTCTGAATCGAGCCGCCTG
>VBKE01000406.1 GCA_005879605.1 Deltaproteobacteria bacterium | reverse complement strand
AAGCCGATTGGACTTGCCGATCTGCATTCATTCCGCTACGGGAAGTCCGGTGTTATTCAACTACTGGCCGAAACAACGGAAGAAAGAGTAGATCATGTCGGTACAGTTTGAATCACGCGAGATAGCTGACAAGTACGATCAATTTGCCCGCTGGTACGATTGGGTCGAGGGCGTTCCTGATCTGTTGGGAGTGAGTAGACTTCGACATCAATTGTTGCGGCGAGCCTCAGGGAACGTCCTGGAGGTTGCGGTCGGAACAGGTAAAAACCTGCGCTATTATCCTCGAGAGTGTCGGATCGTCGCCGTGGATATCAGCGGTGAGATGCTGAACGTCGCTCGAAAACGAGCAGAGAAATTATCCATGAACGTTGACTTCTTGCTGACGGACGCTCAGGCTCTTCCTTTTTGTGGTAAGAGTTTTGACACGGTACTCTCTTCTCTTACGACGTGCACCTTCCCGAATCCGGTGCTTGCGCTACAAGAGATGGCGCGCGTTTGTAAGCCGACCGGTCGAGTTCTTTTGCTTGAGCACGGCCGGAGTAACCGTGAATGGCTGGGCCGTTGGCAAGACCGCCGGGAAGATAGCTTTGCAAATCTGCTCGGTTGTCATTGGAATAGGGAGCCGCTTGAAATCGCGCGGGAAGCCGGTTTAAACATCGTCACGGCGTGGCGTACTTTCTTTGGCGTTTTTAGTGTGATTGAAGCAAAAATCCGAGGGGTCGTTTTATAGAAGGGAAACAGATATGGATCAGCGGCCCTGCGACCAAGTGAAGGAGCTGGCCCGCGACCACTTGTGTGACATCGATGATAAGATCCGGGAGCTACAGTCGCTTCGAAATGAGTTGCGTACATTAGTGCGGCGTAAAGCTGGCAGGGATCACGGAAACAAGGTTTGTTCGCTTATTCAGGTTGACTAGCCGGTTGTTGTCATCAAGTGCTCAAAGAAGAGTTGACGAGGAAGTTGGGATATATAAGTTGGCTTCACACTCGGATCTGTCCAAAGAGCAAATTTTCTTTGAGTGTTCAAAGCGATTCCACGCATCACGTGGAAAGGTTTCCCCCGTATCCCTTTCTCATGGGTCTCTCGCCCCATTTGTTTCTGTCCGTTTTTAGAATCTAGCCTTCATTTCCTCTCCCGCTCCTCCGCCTGAACAAGGCGGAAGTTTGTTCAAATCAAAAATCAGTTTCCCAAGTTGGGAGGCGACACGCTTATGACTCGGAAGAGGCGTCGGCCGATATTCGCAATTGTTTCAATTGTCGTTACTTCAGCCGTGATGACGCCGGCGAAAGGCGTTCATCCAGGGGAAGTAGAGACGCATCATCCCGCGGGATGGCGATTTGGCATGCCGAAAGGGGATCCGGTTAAAGGTCGCGAGGTTTGGTAAAATATGAACGCTACTTCTGCCATGAAGTGCGCGGCGAAAACTTTGTCGGAATGGACTACGGCCCGGAGCTGAGGTCCGTTGCATCCGCTGGAATATTTCGCTGAGTCGGTGATTAATCTCAACGCGATAGCCGAAGAAGCCCGCTTGCGCTTTGGTGATTTTAGGAACGGGACTGCTTTGTTATCAACGACATGTCTATTATAGTGAGGCAACTCTAAGGAGGTAAACTTTATGAGGTGCAAATGGTTTTTGGTAGCGACAATTTGTCTCTATACCCCAGCCGCGTGGGCGGGTGAAGCGTTATCACCTTACTCTGGACAGGAGACGCGTGAGATCAAAGCGGTCTCAAAAGACGAAATCACTGGCTACCTTTCAGGAGACGGAATGGGATTCGCCAAAGCCGCAGAACTAAATCATTATCCCGGTCCCAAGCATGTCCTGGAGTTAGCGGATCAGTTGCAGCTTTCAGAGGAACAGCGTCGAAAAACGCAGGCAGTCTTTGAGGACATGAATTTGAAGGCAGTCAACCTTGGCAAACAGCTTGTCGAGAAGGAGCGGGTATTGGATTCGCGCTTTGCGGAAGCGAACATTTCGGACCTTGAGCTAGGCCAGCTTGTAATGGAAATTTCACTCCTTCACGGAAAAATTCGGGCGGTACATTTGCAGGCGCACCTTGCCGAAAGATTATTGCTAACAGCAAATCAGCTCAGTCTTTATGACGCGCTTAGAGGATACCAAGCGGCTGGAAATCAGGGTCACCACGATGGTCATTGAACCGCTAATGCCTATTTTGCTTCAGACGGTTGGTTAGCGACTACCGAGCTTCAGTATTGATTGAAAATTTCTCGACCTGGGATTTTAGGGTAGCTAATAATATGATTGATCCTGTCTGCGGCATGAATGTCGAGCCGGACACGGCTGCGGGAAAGCACGAGTACAACGGCCAAACCTATTTTTTCTGCAGCCATCACTGCATGGCAAAGTTCAAGGAAGCCCCTGAGAATTTTCTAAAAGCCCAGATGCATGCTCATGCCGGCCACGTACACGCGGCCCCCGGGTCTCAGAAACCAGAGAATGGAATCTATGTCTGTCCTATGGATCCCGAGGTGCGCGAGTCCAAGCCGGGCGCTTGCCCCAAGTGCGGCATGGCTTTGGAGCCGGCAGCCCCAGCCGCGCCATCGGTCAAAACAGAGTACGTCTGTCCCATGCATCCCAACATCGTCCGCCAGGAGCCAGGATCGTGCCCAATATGCGGCATGGCGCTCGAGCCCAGAACCGTAACCTTGGAGGAAGAAGCCAATCCCGAGCTTGTCGATATGACGCGCCGCCTTTGGATCGGCGTCGGGTTGAGCGCGCCGATTGTTTTTCTCGCCATGTCCGATTTGATTCCGGGACAGCCGATTCAGCGCAGTTTTTCTCCTCACGCGCTGAACTGGCTCCAACTCGTTCTTGCCACCCCGGTGGTGCTCTGGTGTGGATGGCCGTTCTTCCAGCGCGGTTGGGCTTCCATCGTTAACCGCAGTCTCAATATGTTTACTCTGATCGCCATCGGCGTCGGCACTGCCTACGTCTATAGTCTCGCCGCAACGCTTTTCCCAAAAGCTTTCCCCCAATCGTTTCATGGTCACGGCGGCGAGGTGAGCGTTTACTTCGACGCCGCTGCGGTGATTACCACCTTGGTGCTGCTGGGCCAGGTGTTGGAGCTGCGCGCTCGCAGCAAGACCAGCCGAGCGATCAAAGCTTTGTTGGGGCTCGCACCCAAGACGGCACGTCTGGTGCGCGATGATGGCACGGAAGCGGACATACCTCTCGAACAGGTTAAACCCGGAGATCGCCTCCGGGTTCGGCCGGGAGAAAAGGTTCCCGTGGACGGAATAGTTCTGGAAGGCGCGACTTCGGTGGACGAGTCGATGATCACGGGCGAACCGATTCCCGTAGAAAAAACGGAGAATAGCCGCGTGACGGGGGGGACGGTGAACGGCACCGGAAGCTTTGTAATGCGGGCGGAGCGCGTCGGCAGCGACACGCTGCTGGCGCAAATTGTCCGCATGGTTGCGGAAGCGCAGCGCAGCCGCGCGCCGATCCAGAAGTTGGCAGACATTGTGGCCGGCTATTTTGTTCCAGCAGTAGTGCTGATCGCGGTGGTCACGTTCATCGTCTGGGCCTTGTTCGGACCGGAGCCTGCAATGGCTTACGGACTGCTCAATGCCGTAGCCGTATTGATCATCGCCTGTCCATGCGCGCTAGGCCTGGCTACGCCAATGTCGATCATGGTCGGTACAGGGCGCGGCGCCGCTGCCGGAGTGCTGATCAAGAATGCCGAAGCTTTGGAGGTTCTGGAAAAGATAGACACGTTGGTGGTCGACAAGACGGGAACCTTGACCGAGGGCAAACCTAGCGTGGTGTCCGTGCTTCCGGTGCCTGGACGAGACGAGCGCGAGATCCTGTGCCTTGCAGCCAGTATCGAGCGGGGCAGCGAACATCCGTTGGCCGCGGCGATTCTAAAAGGTGCGGAAGAAAGGGGCGTGGAGCTCGCCGCGGCTCGAGAGTTTCGCTCGATCACGGGGAAAGGTGTCGTGGGTGTGGTGGATGGCAAGCGCGTTGCGCTCGGCAATGCCAAACTATTGGAGGAGCTGAATATCGAAGCCGGCGAGTTGTGGGACCAGGCGGAAGCGCTCCGACAAGACGGACAAACGGTGATGTATGTAGTCGTTGACGGAGTCGTCGCCGGGTTACTGGGCGTCGCTGATCCAGTCAAGCCATCTGCACCCCAAGCGATCCGAATGCTCCAAGAGGAGGGAATAAGGATCGTCATGCTGACGGGGGACAATCGCACAACGGCTGAGGCGGTCGCGAAAAAGCTGGGTATTGATGAAATTCAGGCCGAGGTGTTGCCCGAGCAGAAGGGAGCGGTGATCAAGAGGCTGCAAGCGGAAGGGCGGATTGCAGCGATGGCAGGGGATGGTGTCAACGACGCGCCCGCATTGGCGCAAGCTCATGTGGGAATAGCAATGGGGACCGGCATCGATGTCGCGATGGAGAGCGCCGGGGTAACCTTGGTCAAAGGCGACCTGCGCGGCATCGTCAAAGCCCGCCGGCTTAGCCGCGGAACCATGCGGAATATACGCCAGAATCTTTTTTTTGCGTTCGTTTACAACGTGTTGGGAATCCCGGTCGCAGCCGGCGTGCTCTATCCTGTCTTCGGTGTGCTGTTAAGTCCGGTGATCGCCAGCGTCGCCATGACCTTCAGCTCGGTTTCCGTGATCAGCAACGCGCTGAGACTGAATAGGTTGGAGCTCTGAGTTCCGGCGCGTTTTCCGGTCAGCTTCCATGAAATCGCTGTGATGGGGTTTTGAGTTTAATGAAGGTGATAAGACTGGCGAATTGTGGTAAATACTAACCACTGTGGGTTGCACGAGAAGTGGTTCTGCCGGACCCAAACTAGGCCCGAATATTCGAAAAGGATAAAACAATATGAAGAAGCTCGTTGTAATCAGCGCGCTATTTGTTCTCTCTGCTTGTGCATCGATGCATTCGCCATATGACCTGCATGACTGGTGCTTGCGTATGGGGAGCACGCGGCTAACATCGATAGGTTCAAAAGCTCAAGACCCGGCAACCTGTGGAAACGAATTAGAAGAAGATCTAGCGGATCCCACGCCCAGGATTTTGTACGCTCCCCGAGACGTAGCGATGTCTCCGGTCATTGCGGCCCGAGGTGTATGGGTTTTACTCGGTATGACGCGGCCGCCGTTTTAGACATTAGACACGAGACGGCGCGACGTCACCCGACCGCGCGCCGGAAGCAGAATCGCCAGTCTGAGACGAAAGCCTCGAAGAATCCGACAACTTTCCTGATTCCGAAGTTCTCGCGCAGAAAATCGTCGAAGACCTCGAAGCCGCCCTCGAACAATTCCGCGAAACCGCCGCCGACCTAGGCGCCGACGTGCTTAACCGAGAAATAGCAATAAATTGCTCCGGTGACCCTGTTAACCGTCGTGTAGGCTCTTCACGTTTGCCCTGATTGCACGGAAGCATCGGTCAATCGAATCCCGAGACAAAGATGAGTCTTATCACCACCCCCTAGGTCGTGTTGACACCATTGAATGGTATCAGATAATCTTTTGTGCGAGTTGAGGGATAGCTGGCCGGTTGGTCCCAGTGACTGCTGCTTGAGACTCTCGCAACTGGGCCGATCGGTGACTATTTGGGGATTTCTTAGCTTCGTATTGGCCATGCCTCAAAAGGAATTTCTTGCCATTTTGATCTTTCCGCCCACGAGGATGCTTTTGTGCCGATGAACTACAACGCGTGGTTTCAGTGCATCAACGGCTGTCCTGGACAGTTCAGCCTTCTCGAGGTGATCTACCGCTGCCCGTCGTGCGGTGACCTGCTCGAAGTTCGCCACGACATCGATGCCCTTAAAACAAGGGCCGCGGCGGCGTGGATCAAGCTCTTCGACGATCGCTGCCGCCAGAATGTCTACCCTTACGGCTCAGGCGTGTGGGCAAAGAAAGAATGGGTGGTTCCCTTTATCGACAACGAGAACATCGTCTCGACCTTCGAGGGCAACACCAACCTCTTCTGGGCTAATCGATACGGTAAGCAGCTCGACGTCGAGGATCTCTGGGTCAAGCAATGCGGTAACTCGCACACCGGCTCCTTCAAGGACCTCGGCATGACCGTGCTGGTCTCGGTAGTAAAGCAGATGATGGCCGACGGCCAGCCCATCGACGCCGTCGCCTGCGCCTCGACCGGCGACACTTCGGCGGCGCTCGCGGCCTACGGTGCGGCGGCGGGCATTCCAACAGTGGTATTCCTACCGCGCAACAAGGTGTCACCTGCACAGCTCGTCCAACCGCTCGCGAACGGGGCTTTGGTTCTTTCCCTGGACACCGACTTCGATGGCTGCATGGCCGCCGTCCAAGAGATCACGAAGCATAAGCACATCTACCTGGCGAATTCGATGAACAGCCTGCGAATTGAAGGGCAAAAGACCGTCGCAATCGAGATCGTGCAGCAATTCGAGTGGGAGGTGCCAGACTGGGTCGTCCTACCCGGTGGTAACCTCGGCAACGTAAGCGCGCTCGGCAACGGCTTCCTGATGATGCGCGAGCTCGGCTTGATTTCGAAGCTGCCGCGCATTTGCGTAGCGCAAGCCGAGAACGCAAATCCGTTCTACCGCGCGTACTTGAAAAACTTCGAGCACTTCGAGCCCGTCACGGCACGCGAGACGCTCGCAAGCGCGATTCAGATCGGCAATCCAGTCAGCATTCGGAAGGCCATAGCGACCTTGCAACGTTTCGACGGCGTGGTGGAGCAGGCTTCGGAGCTAGAGCTCATCGAAGAAACCGCCCGTGCCGACCGCACTGGAATGTTCAATTGCCCTCACACGGGCGTGGGACTGGCCGCGCTGCGTAAGCTCGTCAAGCGAAAGGTGATTCGGTCACACGAACGGATCGTGGTCATCTCAACGGCGAACGGCCTCAAGTTCACCGACCAGAAGATCGCCTATCACTCGGGCACGCTCGCAGGGATCCACCCGAGTCAACAGAACCGCCCAGTTGAGTTGAGCGCCGACACAAGGCAGATCACCGATGCGATCTCGCACCACGTCGAGCGCGTGCGGCTCCTAGATCAGTGATGGGGTGCTCGCGAGACCAAGAACAGCGGTGAGCCACGGCGTCACCCCCGAACGTTTTTATCGGGGGGTCCAGTCACAGTTTCGTCTGGATTCCTGATAGAAGAAGCATTGGGGAATGACAGCCTTAGAGGTCTGGGGTTAGCTCTTACGTAGCAAGCTGCGGGGAATTAAACCCGCATAGATTAAAAGGGTCGGGAGTTTTTTAGATCGCGTAGCACGATCTATCTCTGGCGCATTGGAGATCGATCATTAGCAGGATAGGACTTTTAACTCTGGATTCTCGTATGGCCGCAGGGGTAGCAAGGAGAATACAATCTATCCGAGGTTGTCATACGCTTCGGCGGCTCTGATTTGGTATTCTGACTGAGAAACACTGAGCGAGGTGAGCTAAATGGACAAGGAGGAAGAAAGCTGTTGTACGATCGACTATCAGCATCACAAGGAGATCTTTGAGCAGCGTCGGCAAGCTTTCCTGAAAGATCCGGAAAAGGCGGTCACCACCCACCAGGCGAAGATCCGCTTGATCAAGGATCATTACAAAGAAGCGCAGGTACCCGGCGGTTACACGATCGCCTGCGACGAGCCGGCTGAGAGGGGAGGTTCGGGCAAGGGCCCGGCACCGTTGCAGTATCTGGTCGCCTCCGTGGGACTTTGACTGTTGAGCCAACTGACGCAGTGTGCGTCGTACCTGAATGTCCGGATCGAAAAGGCGGAGTTAACGGTAAAAGGGGAATTCGATCAGAGGGGCAAATTCGGCCTCGCCGACGTTCCTTCGGCCTGCAAACGATTCACCTATCAGCTCGATCTGCAAAGTCCAGAGAAAGAAGAGCGGGTGGTTAAGCTTCTGGCATTTATGGAGCGCTCCTGCTACGCGACTAACACTCTGCGCCAGCCTGTAGAGGTGGTGCCGCGCCTGCTTCTGAACGGGCGCGAAGTGGCGGTGAATCTGGGTCGCTAGGACGACACAGACTTGCGTCTGAAAGCCGAACTGCGCGCATCAATCGCGACAAAGCCGCTCGATGTTTTCTGGCGCAGAGAAGAAAGTTTGGAAGAATCCGACAACCTTCTCGATCCCAACGCGTTCGCGATGGGCTTAGTGGCATCGTGATGGACCCCAACGCAGTGCTCGGGCCTGAGGATCCGCAAATTGGGGAGTTGCCTTCGGCTTCTATTCTCTAACTAAATGCAATCTTATTAGGCTAAACCGCCCTATTACCGTCATCATACCTAGCCTCACGGCATTTACGCACCTCGGTACGTGGGAGTTTCCCGGACTTTTGGACCAATCCCTGCACTCTTAGCCCAGTTTCGGTTCGGCATTCGCGTTGCTTTATAGAACGAGCCACTAGGCACAAGCCATGGCGCCATCATAATTCCGATGAACGCGACTGATAAGTTGTTGCTTGAAACACATCAAGTAAGACTAATGAATTCTCTTATGAACAACTCATTGGTTTTTAGAGACCCTACGGACAGTGGACTTCTCGAGAGACTGCTTCGGAAAAACATCCAGGAGGGAGAGGAGGGGCTCATGCTGGCGGTCCTGGCAGATGCTGTCGAGTATTTCCAGAAGTATGTCCTTGCAGAGGATGAGAAGGGAAAAAAGCTATTTCAAGAGGAGGAAGAGTGGATTCTGGAGAAAAATAGCGATTGGCTATTTTCTTTTGAGAATATCTGTGAGGCCTTACGGCTAGACCCAAATTACATACGTCAGGGGCTGTTGTCCTGGAAGGAGGCGCAGCGCAAGTTTCATTCGAAAGCCGTTAACAATCATAATCGCCGAAGATGCTACGGGCGCAAGACTGCCTGAGTTTTTGTGAAGCGCTCTCTGTCGGACTTCCGTCGTTCACGCTTTCGCCCTCCATTTGCGTTCAAGAAAATAGCGTTCGCTTTAACCATAAGTGGCTCTTTACATGAAGCAAATCTTGTATCACGGCTATAAGGTCACAGGCACGGCGAAGAACGAGGAAGGAGTTTGGCGGCCCCATACTCATATTTCATGGGCAGGCGGACGGCAGGAAGAAAAGCTACAAGATTCAAATGGCTTCACAACTCAACGTGAGGCCGAAGAGCACGCGCTGCAGTCGGGAAAACAGTGGATAAGTAATCACCGTCAAGGCAGCCTTTTTTGAGAATTCGGCCGCACGCCGTCGGGCGAGGAGGCTAAGGGCTTCAAGGGAATCATCACCATGGTCACTGTCAAACAAGACGGAGAGTGGTTAATCCGCGCGGTACAGAACACTGTGAGCGGCATTCCCGCGATGACGAAGCCATCGGAAAAGAGTCACTGAGCCATCTAACCTCAGGCTCAAGAGGAGCCAGTGCCGGTTAGCGTGAAGCGGTAGGCCTTCTAGAGTTACATAGGATAGAAAGATATAATAAAAACGGTAATGCGTAAGCAAATAATTAGTCAAGATCCTCAAAATATTCTACCCGCCGATCAAAGCTGGCTCGATTTGCAACACGTGGCGCGAGTGGAACTCACGTCTGAGGATGCGGCGCCGCGGTTGGAAAAGTGGGTGAAAGAATGGAAGCCCGACGCACTACCAAGAGAAAATCTTTGATACCGTGCCTTATTATTTTGATCTCGCTGTTTCCGCTTGATGCGCGGTCTGGGAGTATTGATGAGGTGACCTTTCTTAATAAGGTTGAGGTCTACGAGACGATAGTGGACACAAGCCTCATTACCCAGGAAGGAAAACGCTTCCCAATTGCCAAGGGAATGAGGCTAAATGTTGTGGGGTTCACCACGACAGAGGCCTTTGTTATCTCCCGCATGGATAAGCCCAACGGTTTTGTCAGAAAGACAGACATTTCTCCGATTAGAGGTGGGTCGGGAATTAGAGAAGAGATTATCAAGGAGGAAACTTTAAAGTGAAGGGCACCAACCCTTCGGCAATAACTCTCCATTATAGAAGCGTTCAATACGATTGTAACTGCCTTAGAAGAATGCTCCTGATCCTATCTACAGATCAAATCTGTTTTTCGCCCCAGAAACAGCATACCAAAGTATTGTCGTGGACTTCGTTCGCCGGGCATCCGCGAAGCTTGTGAAATAAGGTTTTCTCCCGGCTTGCTGGGGAGCGCGGCACTGTTCTATTTCGCCAAGCGAAATACCGGTTGCAAGGCAACAATGCCGCGAAGTGAAAAGACCCGAGCGCCATGGCTAATCTGTATTACAACGACCGGCTCATTATCGCGTATGCATCTATACATCAAAGCGCCAAATTGTGGAGTCCGGGAGCTGAAATCACTTGGAAGCGCGATGGCCGGCGATACTCACACACCATTGGCGGCCTCGCGGATCGATTCAAAACTTGTGAGGAAGCGGAAAGGTTTGTGACAAATCTCGCCAAAGCATGGATTGACGCTAACTTGTAATTCGGAAACGGCCAAGATTCTGGGCCAGATTCTTAGTTGAGATCTTACGTGCCGAGAGGATCTGGCGAATTATCGCGCTACAAAGGCTGGCAGCGAAAATACTTTTTGCTCTTTTTGTTCTGTTTACCCGCGCGGCTGAGGCAGAGGCTAGGGAGGTGCCAGTGGCCGTCGTTGAGCCAGTCTGGCTGCCCTTAGTTGTGACTCAGCAGAGACCAGCTTACTTTTGCTTCCCTCTAGCTTTCCCACGAAGATAGAAACGCCAAATGAGTCTTTCGATCTTAGCGAGCAGCTCCAGTGATCGCTCTCGGGACTCCTTTTGGTCGCTAAACTGTGCTTCATTATCGGCTTTGTTGGACGCATTGTTTTGCGCCTTCCGTGGATCGACGGGATTTGAGTTCACGATACACGCTAAGTTAGCAAAGCATATGCCGACCGAAAGAAATGCTTCAATGGAGAGTGGACAGAGGGAGGGCGTAGAAAAAACCCAACAGTCCACACAGGGAATTTGTCAGTAAAAGGATACAACAGTTCGGCGACGCATGTCTCTAGTGTTCATCGGCTTCGGTATTGGCTTCTTTGTCTTCCCTTATGCCCAACAGTGGTTTGCTGGCGCAGTGCTGCTCGTCATAGTGGATAGTCTGCTCCTGGTCCCGAAGTGGTTGTGTTAAAACGGTTAGACTACTTTAACATTCTCGGCTGACCGCCCGCCGTGGGCATCAGTTAATTAATAGGAACCAGAAATATCTGCTTATCGTTTTTCTGCGCATATTGTCTTCCAGTTTTCGGGCATTGAACCCGCTTATCTTTTAATGTGGCCAGGTTTGCAGGGGGATCCTTCCCCTCGTACCTGTCGCCGATGCTTTGCTTCTCGACGGGACCGTCATCCAACGTAACGGAAATCCCCATTGGATGAAGATCACCACATGCGTTGCACATGGCATAAACATTGTACTTCGGCATGATGGTACCCTCCCACGAGGATAATCGAGCCACTTATATTTTAGTCACGAAGGGAGAGGAAAAAAAGAGGGGCCAAGCCGAACTCAAACGTCTCCTCCTTGTCAACAAAAGAGTTCTCTTGAACCTCTTGTCTTAAGCCGTCTCTGAGACACTCTCTTCAAAGACAAGCTTTTTTGCTGCTTCGAAACTTACTGTACCTGCGTTTACGCTATTTGAACTCGGATTACTTAGCGCTAATATTTGTGCTCCTCGATGCGCTCACTCCATTAATTTGTTTTTTTCATCTCGATTCGTGAGCGGCAAATATGTCGTCGGAAAACCGGCAAACCGTCTCGTAGAGTGGCCCTGCTCTTGCTCTAAGAACCTCTCGCCGTATGGCACGCCATGGGATAGTAGAGGGTTCTGCAGCCGGTACTCTCCGCAACGGTTGGTGAGGAGGGGTAACGGCCTCCATACCTATCCCATAAGTGCTCAGCTAGAGCACTGGACTCCCTGAGGGAGATGGTGCCGCACTTAGGCAGCGGGCGGACCGGGATTGCCGTATTGTATATGACTCTTCAGGTACGATTGCCCTTTGGATCATTATGACGCCAGCGATTCTCTCTTATGCCCAATCCCTTAGAGCAATCGACGAATCAATCGAGCTGCTGGCTACTATATCGTTCGAGTTAACCAAAATCGGTTAAGATTCGCAGTGCATGTGACGGCCAGTAACTCGGCAAAGGTAGAACGTTTGAAGAAAAGCTTAATGAAAAGAATCGCTGGAATGATATCGACGTCGAATGAGAGGCGGAAAAATGGCTTAGTTGTTGGGAAACAGTTAACCGCTTCGGAAGTCTCCCAGCTACATACTCAGAAGCAGCATGACAAGGACCATGTCATGCCCGAAGCTCACAAACTTTCGCAAGTTCTTCGGCTCGTCGACGACCATCTGGCTCAGTCGCAAAGACTCAAATCTTCAAGCTCGGGGCATCATGTACAACCGGCACTTTGGATTCCTGGAATCACCCTTTAGCATTACCCCCGACCCGCGTTTTTTTTACGCCAATCCAGTTTACCTGGAGGCCTACGCCAATCTCCGGTACGGCATCGACGCAAAAAAAGGCTTCATTGTTATCACCGGCGAAGTAGGAACAGGAAAAACCACGCTGTTGCGTAAATTAATGCGCGAGTTGGAGAGCACCATCCATTTCGCCTTCATCTTTAACACTGATCTCACTTTCAACGAGGTGCTCCGGGTCACATTGCGCGACCTGGGCTTATCGACGCAAGGAAAAGACCGATTGGCGATGGTTGATGAACTCAACGCCTATCTGATCGAGGAGCTTGAGAAGGGCCATATCGTCTGTCTGCTGATAGACGAAGTCCAGAATCTGAGCGATGAATCGCTCGAAGGACTAAGGCTCCTTTCTAATCTCGAGACCGATAAAGAAAAGCTTCTGCAAATCGTGCTGATGGGCCAGCCCGAGCTCAACGCCAAACTAGATAAGCCGAGTCTACGCCAGCTCAAGCAGCGAATCGCAATTCAATGCGAGATCGCCCCCCTTAAGGAGAATGAGGTCGGTTCCTATATCAATTTTCGGCTCCGAGTTGCCGGCTATGAAGGTAAGGATCTGTTCGATCGCGAGGCTCTTCAGAATATCGCCTTCTATTCGAAGGGCATCCCGCGGCTGATCAACATCCTCTGTGACAATGCCCTACTTATCGCTTTTGCAGCGTCTCGAAAAACTGTTTCGGCACATATGATCAGAGAAGTGGCTGGCGATCTCAGGTTAGAATCGGAAGCCGAACGTACCGAGGCGAAAAACACTTTTACTGTATCGGTATCTAACGCCGAACGGGAAACACCCATTCGTGAAGCACCCAACCGGGTTTCTCAGCACAAAGTGAGAAACATGGTAAGAGCTGGAGTTGGAACCTTCTTAGTCATGCTCGTTTTTGTCGTCACAGTCTCCGTTACCGATCCTCAAAGCTTTTTCACGATTGCTGCGAGATCTCTTGATCTCTTTAAGCATAATTTAAACCAATGGGTTCTGCTCGTTACTCGCCAAAAAATCATCCCACAAAAAGTCAATGCAGAAGCCGAGAATGCGGGACTCAAGAACGCACAAATCGAGTTCAAATGGAAGGAGCACCGGGTCATCATTCAATATGGCTCCACTATCTACAAAATCGCGAGTGATGCCTATGGAGTTAACGCAGTTCTCGGTATGGACCTTATCAAAGAGTTCAATCCTCAAATCCAGAACCTAAATTCGGTCTCCGCAGGGCAGGAGCTCTTGCTCCCTGTTCTCACGCCGGAAACATTGTTACGGCAGCAACCCGACGGTTCGTATCGTCTTATTGTAGCATCGTTTCTCAGCCGAACAGGAGCCGATGAAGCCGCCGGCCGCATAGGCAAGGGAGGCTATCAAGTCATAATCATACCGAAAAGAGTCTCGAACGATCTCTTGCTGCATCGGCTTGAAATTGGCGGTTTGAAAAACCTCGAAGAGGCCACTCAAACCTTGGAAACCGGACTAAAGAACCAATGGCTTACATTCGCTCGCAAACCACGGCATGGGGACGGAAGTCAGGCGGATAAAAGGTATTAGTCGTCGGAGCTCCCGTGAGCAACGTGTATGATGCGGTGATGGGAGGGCAAAGAATCTCCCGTGGCCTGAACCGCTCGTCCACCTCAGCGCAGGCTAGATCTACATAGGATGCTTGTGACTGCATCCTTGCATCTTTGCCTCCCGTCATCCTTCGCATGTAATCTCACCGTGCGTCTTTGTCGTCTCTCAAACCCACGAACTTCGAGTGTCTCAGGTGACCGTCGGGCGTCCACTCGGTAAACTCTATCTGCGCGACCAACTCGGGTTTGAGCCACCGGCTTTTTATTTCTTCCTTCGTTAGTGCCCATTGCGTGCGGATAGAGACAAGTGCCGGAGCCGCAACGTATCTAAGATTAAGTGGAGAGGCGAATTGTTTACGCGTCTTCGCGATGACAAAGGCTAACATGTATGCCAGAAAAGCCAGACCATACCTGCACACTGGACAAACCGGCGACTGTGCCCGGTGTCAATATCACCGACTATTCCCCCTGCTTCCCTGGACCACTCATCTCGGGTCTCTTTTTCCCTGGCCGTCCCTTTGCTCTTCGCCATGGCCCATGAGTGCATCGTCTAGGCTGCCATTGCCTTTCGGAATACCCGCGACGGACACGCAAACAGAGCAAGAGATTCTCGGGGCGGTTGAGGCGGCCACCGGAGGCAAGGAGCGTAGCGAAACTCTATGGCGACTCGTGCTTTTTTATCAAGAGCAAGCGAAGCGCAGTGACCTCGCTGTGGCACTTCTTGAGCTAATGATCCAGGAATCCTCCGATGATACGGAATCTACAGCTATCATTTACTTCGTCCTTGGGCGGATCGCTCAGGCGGATGAGAAATGGACATTAGCTTTGGAGCACTACGAAAACGGTCTATGTCTGCTGCCGAAACAACGCGAGACAGCGTATTTCCTCCGTAATAATGCGGGCTACTGTTTGAATGCGCAGGGACTTTATAGCGCAGGTGAAAGGTATTGCCAGTGGGCGATTGAGATTGATTATAAACGGCCGGACGCATTCAAGAATCTTGGAATAAGTTTGTATGGCCAAGGTGACCTTAAGGGCGCTGCTTGGCTCTGGGTACAAGCAATCAAAGTTGATCCCTCTAATCCCGAGGCGCGAAACCTTCTCAAGCGGTTGCTGACGAACCATCCTGCTTTAAAATCGGAGTGCGCTTGGATTCAGCAGGAGTTAAAGGACTTCAGGAAAATAATTCAAAGCTGATTTGCCTTTCGAATCATCTCAGCGAGGGAATTCAAATAAACGTTAAACAAGTCACTGTCGTCGCTGAGAGACCTACCAAGCGCGATACATGACTTCTAAGATTTGTCCGTGGGTCTCCGGGTTGTCGAGCCCTCTCGCCTGGAGCTCCGCGCGGCAGATTCTCTTGCAAAAGGCGATGACGGCTTGATTGATGATCATGGCTCTGCCGTTCATCGTCCGGTGACCCGTGAGTCTGCCGTGACGAAGAAAGACGGTTTCCTCGGGGAAATAAATCAAGTCATAAAAGCCGACACTCTTGGGAATCGACGAGGCGATGCTCAGAGAAGCCTGATTATTCACGTG
>VBKE01000545.1:2375-7844 GCA_005879605.1 Deltaproteobacteria bacterium | reverse complement strand
ATCAGGCAGCGGTAATAGTTCGCGATAACGCCACAACGATTTCTCGCGCGTAGCCAACGCATCACGTGTCAGCGTCCGACCCGCCGCCGCAAGATCGACAATCGCAAAAAGCGGTTTCTGGCACGCCTTGCAGAGATTTTGCAGATGCGACGAATCATGCCGGAGGTGACACGCGCTGCATTCAAGGTGGGTTACAAACATCGAAAGAAGCTATTGTCCGCAGATTACGCAGATTTACACAGATTTGCTGTCTCTTGATTTCTTATTCTGCAACAATCTGCGAAATTTGTGGACGATTCATCCGCAACCATGAGTCGAGCTGTCTCTTCAATGCGTCGGCCGTGGTATCGCCCTTCTTTAACCGTGCAGATCATGATCGGGCTGATCATTGGCGGCGTGATCGGCTGGCTGTCCCCCGAATGGGGAAACAAAGTTTATTTTCTGCGCGACATCTTCATTAACCTGATCAAATCGATCATCGCGCCGCTTGTTTTCTCAACAATTGTCGTCGGAATCGCGGGCGCTGGCGCCTTGCGAAAAGTCGGACGCATGGGGGTCAAAGCGTTGGTTTATTTCGAGATCGTAACCACCGCAGCGCTCTTCATTGGGTTGGCGGTCGTCAATTTCACCAAACCGGGCATTGGTGTGACACTCGCCGCCACTAACACCGAGATCATTAAAACGATCGAGCAAAGCCATCCGAGGACCTTGGTCGAAACGATCGTGCACACGTTTCCCTCGAGCGTGATCGAAGCAATGGTGCGCGGCGATGTTTTGCAGATCGTCGCATTCAGCGTGCTCTTCGCGCTCGCCGTGTCAGCAGTTGGCGAAAAAGGAAAACCAATCATTCGTGCGATGGAGAGTCTCTCCCAGATCATGTTCAAGTTTACGAATTACGTGATGATGTTTGCACCGTTTGGCGTCGGCGCAGCGATGGCTCACACTATCGGCACACAAGGTCTCGGCGTGCTCCTTAACTTGGGCAACCTAGTCGTCTCGCTTTATCTGGCACTGATCATTTTTATCCTGCTGATTTTTGGGCTCGTTATTTTCATCGCGCGGGTGCCGTTGCGGCAGTTTGTGCGAGCGGTGCGCGAGGCCGCCGCGCTCGCGTTCGCGACCACCAGCAGCGAATCGGCGCTGCCCAAAGCGATGGAGTCTATGGAGCGCTCGACACTTTATCTGGCGATGGCGTCCGTGTTCGTGGCGCAAGCGGCCGAGACGACGATGGGCTGGCACATGGGGCTGGGTCAGCAGATCACAATGATGCTAACGTTGATGATCACTTCCAAGGGCGTAGCGGGCGTGCCGCGCACCTCGTTGGTCGTCCTGCTTGCCACGTTGAACAGCTTCCTGCCGGCAGGCCTCGGGCCAATTGGTGTCGCAGTCATGTTTGGCGTCGATGAACTGATGGATATGGGACGAACCTGCGTGAATCTCATCGGAAATTGTCTGGCCACGATTGTGGTCGCGCGATGGGAGGGAGAATTCGACGACCAGCGGGCGCGTGTGTTTGGCACGCCAGCGGAAGCCGAGCTGGATTTGAAATCCGGCGACGTTGCCTTTGCCGACGCGGTTGCGCAAGGCGACTAAGTTTTAGGGCGTATTCGTCGGCTCGACAGAGTCTTGCCGCACCAGCTAAAGAGTTCCGGCTGGCAGCCGAAACATCCAGGCTGACGGCCTGTGCCCCCAAACGTAAATGATAAAAATGATAAAATAGGTCGTCTCGCCATAACGAGCTGTGAGTGACCTTTGATTTTTCGGGTTTCATGTAAAACAGGCGTTTTTTTGTGCGAAGTAGGTGTTGACAGATAAGCTGTCAGCACTGAAGATCGCGAACTTCCACTGACCAAAATCTATGAAAACTCCTCGTTCGTTTAATCGTTCAAGTTCTGTTCTGTCTCACGTGCGCATCGCAATCGCGGGTGCGCTCTTCGTTCTCGCCGCCACAACATTGTCAGTCGCGTTGGGCCCCTTTGCCCTCGCGGGCGGCGGAGGCGGCTCAGGAACCACACAACCGAACGCTAACGCTGACGCCTTCAATCAAGCCCTGACCGTTGACACCTCGAGTGCGATTGTTCAATTCAAAGGCGATCCGCTCAGCACTTATTCGGCAACCAAACCAGCGTCGGGCAAGAAAATTGATTTCAATAGCAATACCGTGAAATCGTACCGCGCCCAGCTCGCGGCGGGACGCAACGATTTCACAAATTGGCTGCGAGCCAACGCGCCGAACGCGAGAATAACTAGTCAGTACGACATTTCGCTTAACGCAGTCGCCGTGCAACTTAACGGGACGTCGCTGGAGACGATTGCAGGCGCGCCGATGGTGCAGCAGGTGCAATACAACGTCCTCTATCATCCCAACCTGAGCGAAAGCTACAAGATCATCAATGCGTCGGATGCATGGGCGGCTGCAGGTGGCAGATCGGTCGCCGGGGCGGGCATCAAGATTGGAGACATCGACACGGGGATCGACGACACGCACCCCTTCTTTGATCCGACCGGCTTCAGCTACCCGGCCGGGTTTCCCAAGTGCGACGCGGCAGATAGCAATTCGCATCACCCAGACCAAGACTGCAAATACGTCTCGCCAAAGGTCATCGTCGCCAAGGTCTTCTACAACAAGGCCAAACAGCAGGGCCTCGATGCCCAAGCCATCCAAGACCACGGGACGCACACCGCTGGTATCGCCGCGGGGGTGACCGGCAAGACTGCGGTCGTAAACGGCGTGAGCATCGATGACATGTCCGGAATAGCACCGGGCGCATGGCTGGGGAACTACAATGTTTTCCCAGGTAACGTCGACAACGCTCGTTCCGAGGACATCCTCAACGCCGTCGATGCTGCGATCGCCGACGGGATGGACGTTCTCAATCTTTCGCTCGGCGGTAGTTATCACGGTAACAACGACCTGCTTGCGAACGGACTCGACAATGCAGTGGACGCGGGAGTGGTAGTGGCCGTGGCGGCCGGTAACAGTGGTCCCGGGGGAGGTACCATTGAGTCGCCGGGTCGCGCGCGCAAGGTCATCACGGTCGGCGCAAGCACAAACCAGCATTTCGTCGGTCAGCCGTTCACGTATCCGGCGGGCGGTGGAACAACGATCGGCGCGGCCGTTGGGGAATTCCCCGCTCTTCCCACTGCATCATATGACCTTTTCGACACGAACAGCACCGCTTGCACGAGCGTCGACCCGGGCGCCTCCGGCAAGCTGGCGATCGTCAACCGCGGGACATGCACTTTCAGCACGAAGGTGCGCAACGCGATCGCGGCCGGTGCGGTCGGTGTGCTCGTAATCAACAATGTCGCCGGTGACCCGACCGCAATGGCCAAGGGCTCCGGGCATCCGGAGCGACTACAGCATCGGCGGTCGCGACGTTCCAAGAATTCATCACTTCTAACAAGGACATCCTAGCCGGCTTTAGCAGTCAGGGGCCAACGGCCGTCGATTTTGCGGTCAAACCTGACCTAACGTCTGTGGGCGTCAACGTCCTCAGTTCAATCACGTGCGTGGGCAAGCCCGACACCTGCCCGGGCGATGGCAGCGGCTGGGCTTTCTTCAGTGGCACGTCAATGTCAACGCCGCATATTGCGGGATCGGCAGCCGTCCTCTTGGACCTCAATCCGACGTGGCCCCCGGCGCAGATCAAATCGGCGCTTGTCAACCGCGCCGACTTGGTGATTAAGGATGGTCAAACCGGCTTGCACGACATCGGTCCGACAGCGCAGGGTGCCGGGCGCGAGAACCTTTCGGTGGCGGCGGGCGCGACAACATGGGTAGATCCCGTTTCGGCGAGTTTCGGCAAGGTTACCGTCGGCCATCCGACCTCGTTTACTATGACACTATTCAACCCCACGGGCAGCGACCAGACGTTCAGCGTCTCGACGACGAAGTTCACCCCGGATACGTTCGGGGGCACTGTCCCCAGCATTTACGATGCTGGGACCCTGAGCGCTGGCGATAGCCGGATCACCGTCCCGTCTAGCGTGACCGTGCCGGCCAACGGTTCGACCACGTTGACGGTGGGTGCCAATGCGGCTCACGGCGATGTGGTCCAAGGTTGGATCAACCTCGATGGCGCTGGATCGAACGATCTGCACTTCGCTTACTACGCGGTCGTAGGCCCATAAGAGCGATAAAAATCCTAAGATAGTTCTACGAAACAGGGGCGCGGATAAAAACCGCGTCCCTGTTTTTTTTTGCGGGCGAGATGCAAGATCGACAATGGTGAATTGTTCCAATTCTCTCATTCCGAGCGAAGTTGAGAAATCTCTTACTGTTAACCGCTAGAGATGTCTCAACTCTGCTCGACATGACAAGCTGGTGGGACGAGGAGTAGTTGGATGCCAAGCCTGCACGCATTCGCGGGAGCAACATATCTGTTGCAGATTCTTGTCTCGGCGTTTCTCGCCATTCTCTTTCTTCAGTCGGGCATTAATAAAGTTGCGGATCGGCGCGGTAACGTCGAATGGCTGAAAGGACATTTCGCCAAAAGTCCACTGGCGGGAACTGTGCCCGGGCTGCTTAGCGCGATCACGATCCTCGAAATTTCCGCCGGAGCTCTGAGCGCGATTGGATGCGCCGTAATAATTTTTTCGCATGATTCCACGCTCGCGTTCTACGGGGCAGTGATTTCCGCCATCGCGATCGTCGCGCTCTTCTTCGGTCAACGGATGGCGAAGGATTATGCTGGAGCGGCTGTGCTCGTTCCTTATTTTCTACTCGCGCTCAGCGCAATTTATCTCCTCGCGCAGCGGTGAGTTAACCGCGGAAACTTGGGGGACTGATTTGGGGTGCACGCGCCGCCGGCGCGCTGTTCGCAGTGGCTAGTTCTTCGCAATCTTCGGCGGGAAAAGCCAGAGCAGTCTGCCTTTTCCCGAAGAAAGATTGATGTCGACCAGCGCTACACCAGCCTTCGAAAGTTTAAGCGAGGCGCCAGTCAACGCGGAAATGGTTTTCGTAAAATCAGGTTCGTGACCGACGATCATCAAGCTTTCCACAGAATGTCTGTTAATCATTTGCTCCAGTTCCGCGGGCCCAAATCCAGGCGCAAGTCGCTGTTCTTCGCGACACTTCACATCAAGATGTTCGGCTGCGATTTCTGCTGTCTGCGCAGCGCGCGGCAGTGGACTGGTCAAAATTAATTCCGGTCGCACTTTCAATCGCACAAGAAATGCGCCGACTTCGTGCATTTCTTTCTTACCGCGCTTGGTCAGAGGACGTTCGTCATCCGATTTTTTCCAGTCGGGCCACTCGGCCTCACCATGTCTAAGAAAATAAAGTTCCATATCAATCTGTTTGCCTTTCTAAAGCACCTGCCATTTTGGCCGGCGCGTGCGCGAGTCGACTTGCCATAGGCGCGTTCCACCCAGAAACGCATTGCGATTATGTCCGCGCTCGACGCCCTCCGGAAGCTCATCCAATTTCTTGGCATTACCACCGCCTAGCACGATGTAATCGGCAAT
>VBKE01000545.1:0-2332 GCA_005879605.1 Deltaproteobacteria bacterium | reverse complement strand
GCCAAGATAATCTTCAATGATGCTGCCGTTGCGATAAGGCAGATCTCCTAATTCTAGCGGGAGAACGTAATTGTCCCACACAAGGGCTGATCCAAGACCTGTGCCAAGCCCGAGAAAAAGCATCCGGCGACCATGATAGCTGCCAAGCGCCTGCATAGCCGCGTCGTTGATGATGCGGACTGGTTTGCCAAATGCTTTCTCGAAATTAAAACCGACCCAGCCTTTGCCCAGATGTTTCGGCTCGCGTAGAATCTGCCCGTCGCGCACCGGCGCTGGAAATCCCATCGAGATCGCATCGAATTTCCAGTCGCTGACCAATGGTTTCATCTGCGCCACGATCGCGCGAGGCGTCAACTTCAGCCCGGATTTGAATTTTCGTTTTTCGCGACGCGAAATCATCAATTTGACGTTTGATCCGCCCACGTCGATGACGAGGATTTTTTTCTTCATCACTTCTTTGTGTCGGCGATTGAAGTAATCGGAGTCAATTTTTCGGCTGGCGCAGTGCGTTTCGGTTTAGGCGTTTTTTCTGCCAGGCGACGCGAGCGCTCCCGGAACTGCAACTGGGCCTGCTCGCGCGGCTCGGTACCTTCTGGCTTGAGGCGCCGGTAGCTTCCGTCCGGCTGCAGCTCGCGCGCTTTTACCCTATCGTGGAGAAACTTCGGCAGAACTTCATTGATAATTTTGTCACGCAAATCCGGTTGCTGGATGGGAAAAGCAATCTCGACTCGCCGGAAAAAATTGCGCGGCATCCAATCGGCGCTGGAAAGAAACACCTCCTGTTGACCGGCATTCTCAAAATAATAAATCCGGCTATGCTCGAGAAACCGGCCCACAATGCTGAAGACGCGGATGTTGTCGCTTAATCCGGGGATTTTTGGTCGCAAGCAACAAATGCCGCGGACGATCAAATCAATGGTCACATCCGCGCAAGAAGCTTCATAAAGTTTCTCGATCGTCTCCTGATCGACGAGATGATTGAGTTTAGCGATGATGCGGGCCGGTTTGCCCGCCAGGGCGTGATCGCGCTCGCGCTCGATCATGCCGATCAATCGTTTGTGAAGGTCGAATGGTGCGACGAGTAATTTCTTTAGACCGGGATAACCCGCCAGACCAGTGAGTGTGTTGAAAACCACTGCTACTTCCTCGGTTAGCTGCGGCTCGCAGGTGAGCAGGCTAAAGTCAGTGTAAATGCGAGCGGTGCGCGGATGATAATTGCCAGTGCCCAAATGGACGTAATGACGAAGGCGATCAGCGTCGCGCTTCACAATGAGGAGCGCCTTACAGTGCGTCTTTAAGCCGACTACCCCGTAAACGACATGCGCACCGGCTTCCTCGAGCTGGCGCGCCCATTGAATATTGGCTGCTTCGTCGAACCGGGCGCGTAACTCGACCAACGCCGTGACCTGTTTTCCAGCGCCTGCGGCGTTAATGAGCGCCTGAACAATCGGAGAATCGCCGCTGGTGCGATAAAGAGTAATCTTGATTGCGAGCACTTGCGGGTCCTGCGCAGCCTCTTCGATCAATTCGACAACTGGATCGAAACTTTCGTAGGGATGATGCAAGAGCAGGTCCCGACGGCGCATCACTTCAAAGATGTTCACATGCGGCGGGAGCGCCGGATCACGCACCGGTAGGAATGGCCGGTCCCGCAAATTCGCGAACGCATCGTTCGCCACGAGCGGCATGAGATGCGTCATTGAAAGCGGGCCATCGAGTTTGTACACGTCGGGTTCCGTCAGGTTGAAGAACTTGAGCAACAACTCGCGGAAATCTTTAGGACAGTCGGCCTCTACTTCCAAACGCACGGCATTTCCGCGGCTGGAACGCCGCAGTTCTTGTTCAATCGTGCGCAAGAGATTTTCCGCTTCCTCCTCGTCGATGTAGAGATCGCTGTTTCGGGTGACGCGGAACGCGTGGACGCCGTCGAGGATAAGGCCCGGAAACAACTCGCCAATGTGCTGCTTGATGAGGGAAGCCAGATAAATGTAAACCCACGGCTCATCGTCGCCCTTGCCGCGCGGCATCGCGATCAGGCGTGGAAGCACGCGCGGCACCTGCACAATTGCATGGAGCCGTTCCCCGCCTCGTTGGGTCTTGGCGCGAACAAGCAAGTTGTGGCTTCTATTCAGGAGCTGCGGAAACGGGTGACTGGCATCGACGGCCAGCGGCGTCAGCATCGGAAAAACTTCTTCTTGAAAATACTTGTGCGCCCAGGCGGCGCGTTTTGCGCTCAGTTCGGTCATCTTGGGAATTCGGATGCCATTTTTCGCGAGCAACGGAAGCAGGTCTTCGTTCCAGAGCGAGTACTCCGCTGCCACCAATTCACGCA
>VBKE01000405.1:1152-9739 GCA_005879605.1 Deltaproteobacteria bacterium | reverse complement strand
GCGGAGGCTCAAGGGTGTCGCGCTCGCGGCGATCCAAGATCCGGTCGAGGCCGTAAAAGAACTTCGGCGAGCGGTGGACGAATTGAAGTTCGTCGCCGTGGCCGCGCCCCCCACTTCGGCATCAAAGAAAAATCTGGATGATCCCGATCTCTACCCCTTCTTCGCCGAGGCGGAGCGCCTCAACGTTCCCGTATGTATTCACGTGGGTGCGGGCGACGGCGTGCCCGCGGGAACGGAGCGTTTCGATCACCCATTTTACACCCACGCCATGGCGCACCCGTTTGAACAGATGATCGCCGTGCTCTGTATCGTCGTCGGCGGGCTGCTCGAGCGTTTTCCGCGCCTCAAAGTTGCCTTCATGGAAGCCGGCGCCGGCTGGGTGCCTTACTGGATGGAGCGGCTTGATGAGCATTATGAATACCTGCAACCGACGGTGCCCTGGCTCACCAAGCCGCCCAGTGAATACATGCGCGGCGGCCAGCTCTACTATGCCTTCGAGATGGAGGAAAAGACGCTGCCCTACGTGGCTGAGTTCGTCGGCGCGGAACAGTTGATCTTCGCGAGTGATTACAATCACAGCGATTCGAAATTCCCGCACACTGTAGAAGAAGTCATGGAGCGCAAAGATCTATCGAATGAACTGAAAACGAAATTGATGGGAGAAAACGCGGCGAGACTTTATAATCTTTAAGATTGAAGTGATGGAGTATTGGAGGTTGCGCAACCCATGACTCCAGCGCTCCATCACTCCAATTGTCCTTAGCGGCTCTCACAGTCCGTACAGCGCCTTGGCGTTATCGTAGAGGATCTTGTCGATGACTCTCGGCTCGATCTCACCTTTTTGTTTCAATTTGCGCAAAGCTTCGATTTCGGCGGACGTGTCGGCGTGGCCGTAATCGGAGCCAATCACGATATTGTCTTCCCCGGAATACTTCAGGATATACGGCAGATCATCGTCCGTCTGGCACGTGACGTAGACGTGATTGTCGCGAATCATATTCTGTTTCTGTATCCGATTGTCGCGCTCAAAGCGTCTGGCCAGCTCGACCACCATATAGGGAATCCATTGCGCTCTGACTTCGATAAAACCGAAGCGCAGCTTCGGAAACTTCTGGGGTATTCCGTCATGGACAATCGAATGGAACGCCGAAAGCACCGGCACTTTGAAGCGGGCGAAGCCGCTTTCTCCTTCGAATAACTGAACCCAATCGAAGTTGCCAGTCGAGGCGTGAACGCAGACGGGTAGATCGAGCCGCTCGGCTTCCTGGTAAAGCGGGAAGAAAAATGGATCGCTCAATCGCTTATCTTCCACCAAACCGCGGCTAAAAATTCCGCACGCGCCGTTCGCCTGGGCGAATTTGGCTTCGGCCACGGCGCTTTCCATATTTATCATCGGGACCACCGCTATCCAGCGCAGCCGGCCTTCGCTCTTCCGACAAATATCGATGAGCCATTGATTATAGCTATGACAGATCGCCTCCTCTACTTTCGGTTTGGAAGTTAATGGCCTTAAAAAAAGTGACGGATAGAGCACCTGAATGTCGATGCCCAGCTCATCCATATGCCTGAGACGCCCTTCGATATCGCGCATATCGCGAATCCCTTCCGGCAATTCACGGTTGACATTCACACCGCGATTGAAAACCCGGCCGTCGATCAGCCAGTATTGCCTTTTTCCGTCGGTTGGTATGATCAGCGATGGCCGTGACTGATCGGCATCTATGTATTCCCAAGTCCGCTCACTTTCGATCACATGCGCGTCGGCATCAATGGTTGGCATGGCTCATCCTCCCGCTGTTGAGAAATTAACTCGCCTGCCCGTCAAACGTCAAATAAGGGGACCGTGTTGTCTGTCAGGGCCAGAGCAGCCCGAGATTTACCCCAATACTCGCAACACTAGCGCTAACTTATTGATTTATCTGAAAGAGGGCCTACGGTGAATTACAATCACGGCTCCATCGTCGAAGAGGCTGGAATCATCCGTTTAGCGAAACAATATTCAGGTGCATTTAGGCAGGAGGCAAACTATGAAACTAATGGCAAGTCTTTTTGGCTTCCTGGCGCTGGTGGTCCTGTTGGGGCTAACCAGCTGCCACGAATTAGGTCATATCGACGGCCCGGGAGACTATGGCGGAATTTCCGGAAACGATCTTGTGGGAGAGGTTCGAAACGTGGATACCCGCGCCCGGCAAATCGAGCTCCGGACTGATGCCGGGCGAAGAGAGCTCGTCCGATACGATAACACTACCCGCGTGGTCTACCGCCAGCAGGAATATGCAGTGTCCAATCTGGAACCGGGAGACTATGTGGCCGTGCGCGGGCAACAGGATAGGGACGGGCGGTATTACACCGATTATATCACGGTGCGCGAAAGCGCTCAGGACCGCGGGGGATATAACCGGCCGGGAGGTCGTTTTGAACGGCTTGAGGGAACGGTGTCCTCCATCGATAGCCGCCGCGGGACATTCGAGGTGCGCAACCGCGACGGTCGAAGAGTTCTGGTCGCCCTTCCCTTTAACGCATCTCGCGCGGACAGAGATCGTTTCGACCGTTTACGCGAGGGCGATTCGGTTCGGGTCGAAGGGACCTACGTCAACCAAGACCGCTTCGACTTCGAAGCCTTCCTCTGAAATTGCCCTTGATTTTTTCATTGGGATTCCCCGCGCTCGCCATAGCCCGAAAACCCGACGCGAGCGCGGGCATCAATGAAGAATTTGCCGGAAGCAATCGTTCCCCTTATCGTCGACTAAGATAGACGTAGGAAAGTCTTCCACCTCGATCCAGATCGCTTCCATTCTCGACTGGGGATATTCCATCACATCCATTTTTTTTTGGTTCTCTTCACCAGGATCGCGTCCGCCCCGCTGATCGAGCCCAGATAAAGCCACCCTGTACAGTTTCCGGTGGAGTCCAACCTGGGTGAAAAATGGCGATCGCCTAAAAAAATTCTTGCAAATTTACACGTCCTAGCTTACTCTGCCCTCCATCGAAAAAGTCACGGAAGGCGGCGGTCCGAGATGAGTCCGTAGAGGCTATATAAGTTTTAGTTGGAGTATTCTTTATATTCCAATTCTTTTGCAAATGAGCTTAGCAAAGGAGAAAAAAGCAATCATTTGTGAGAAAAGAAGGGCCATTGGCCAGCAGCTTTCTTATTCGATTGCGTCTCACCTTGAGTAGACAAAAGACACAAATTGCCCGCGATTCCTGCTCGGGATACAGCCGAAAAACATCTAGGCGTCAGCGAGTCACGGGCTGGGCGATCATCGGTTGGCTCAGCTTTTTCGGTCTCGGGAGATTATCGCCGTTCCAAAGCGTCGATGCCGCTACGAATGCTCTTACCCCCGTTGTGGGTCAGGCCGTCCGCGCCGATGTCTCTCCGCCGGTTCGTTCCATCCAGCCGTTGAAAACGCAGCTCAACCGTACGGAAAATGCTCCGGTGCGAGAGGTTCCGCTCGGCCGTCGGTTTCAGCCCAGAGCAGCGGCGGTAGAGCCCGAATCCGGAGAACGAGCCGAATCTGTCGATCCTGCGGTTCAGAGCATCCTGCCGGCCGCAAAGACACCATCTCCGACAGTGACATTCGAAGGCATCAGTAATGCTGATAACATCGCAATAAATAGTTTTTCAGTCGTCCCACCCGATACTGTGGGAGACGTCGGTCCCGATCATTACGTCCAAGCCGTTAATAATCTTTTTAAGGTTTTCGATAAAAGCGGGACGTCTTTATCGGGCCCCTTGCCTATCAGCGCATTATTCGCCGGCTTCGGGGGCCCCTGTGAAACGACCGACGACGGTGATGCTATCGTGCTCTATGATCACTTGGCCGATCGCTGGCTCATCAGTCAGTTTGCTAACGTTTTTGTCGGCCCACCGTTCCACCAGTGCATCGCCATCTCCCAGACCGGAGACCCCACCGGCGCCTACTTTCGTTACGATTTCCAAATGCCGAACAATAAAATTAACGATTATTCTAAATTTGGCGTGTGGCCGGACGCTTATTATATGACCGATAACCAATTTGACAGTCTCGTCGGACCCTTCAGCGGCGTCGGTGTTTTCGCTTTCGAACGGGACAAGATGCTGGTGGGTGACTCAAGCGCGAGCTTTGTTTATTTTGATCTGGACGCGTTGGATCCATTAATCTTCGGCATGCTTCCATCGGACCTCGACGGTCCCGCCCCCTCGGCGGGCACGCCGAACTATTTCGCCTACTTCACGGCCAACGAATTCGGCGATCCTCAGGACGGTTTGAGAATCTTTGAGTTTCATGCTGATTTTTCGACGCCCGCCAACTCGACCTTCACGGAGCGTGGGGATAGTCCCATTGTAACCGCGCCGTTCGACCCTAATCTCTGTAATCTTTCACCGAATTGCGTCCCGCAGCGTGGAACTTCACAGAAAGTGGATGCCATCTCTGAACGCTTGATGTTCCGGCTGCAGTATCGCAACTTCGACACCCACGAATCTTTAGTCACTAATCACACCGTAGACGCAGGAAACGACCATGCCGGGATCCGCTACTACGAACTGCGTCGGAACTTGCCTGGAGGTTCTTTTGTAGTTAATGAGCAGGCTACCTTCGCCCCCGACTCCAATCACCGCTGGATGGGCAGCGCTGCGATGGACTCGAATGGCAATATTGCCGTCGGCTACAGCGTTTCCGGCTCCAACACGTTTCCGTCGATTCGTTATGCCGCTCGGCTGGCAACCGATCCACCCGGTGGCTTGTTCCAAGGCGAGGCGGTTCTTCAGGCGGGCGGAGGGTCCCAAACCGGCGCCAATCGGTGGGGCGACTACAGCATGCTTGCTGTTGATCCGGTCGATGAGTGTACGTTCTGGTATACGCAGGAATATTATGCGACGAGCAGCGCGCGAGGCTGGCGAACTAAAATCGGTTCATTCCAACTTCCCGGGTGTATTCACGATTTGGCAGTCACGAATATCATAGCCAAGAAAACTGTAACTGTCGCAAGTGCAGTGACAGCGAGTGTCAGGGTTCAGATCCAAAATCGCAGCGACCATGCGGAAACGATTGAGGCTGCTGATCTGGACGACGGCGTCACTACTGGTCTTGTCCGTCTAGTCGTCACTGTTGTCGATGACGATGGCGAGGGGTGTCTAGCTCCGATCGTCGCTCTCGATAACACGAAAAATGCCACAACCTTCAGCCGGGGACCAAAGGTCCTGAAACCTAGACAAACGCTCACGGTGAATTATCTCGTCACCTATAATTGCACGGCGGCTCAACGGCGAAACACTAACGATGCCACCCCGGGAGACTATAACTACGTGGCCACCGTTCACCACGATGTCCTGGACGGCAAATCAGATACACACACCGCGGACGATGCCTGTCCCCACGACGCATTGCCGAATCAAACCGATCCAAACCCACCGCCTAAAGGAGTGAAGGATAGAGGCTGCGGAACCAGGAAACCGGACGGAACGTTGGGAAATCCCGTTCAAACGGACGCCTTGGGGGACTTATGAAAATCCTGGCTGTTTTCCTGACCTCTCTAATGCTTGCGGCGAGTGATGACCCGCCGCCGCAAAGCCCGCCGGAAAACCAACCCATGGTCGAGTTTCAAAAGGGACGGATGAGCGTTAGGGCCGACGATGTGCCGCTCAAGGATTTATTGGATGAGATGGGAAAAAAGAGCGGCATTGTGGTCGAACTCAAAGATACAACGGCTGCAGAAAGGCGCTCTTCAGTTGACTTCAAGAACCTACTTCCCATGCGCGCCTTTCGCGAGGTGCTGCAAGACTTGAATTTCGCCTTCTTTTATTCGGAGACGCGTTTGGCGCGGGTGTTGATTCTCCCGTCTGAAGCCGAGAATCCCAACGGAGTAGGTACGCTAACAAATCCCGCAGACCGATTTGCAGAGTGGTCTAAGCGTGGCGAGAAATCCCCGTTTAAAGCCAAGCCGAAGCCATTAGTAGAACAGAGCAAAGACAGCCGCGTTGAATCCAAGCTCAAGGCTATCGAAGCGATGGAAGAATCTGACGATCCCAAAAGCATCGCTGCTTTAGGAGAAGCGTTAACCGACCCAAACAATGAGGTAAAAGAGGCGGCGCTTGCAGCGCTGTCAGACAAGGAAGGCGCTGCCGTCACACAGATGCTCAGACGAGGTCTGAATGATTCTGATCCCGAGTTTCGGATTGAAGTGCTTGAAGCTTTGGCCGAGCGCAAAGACCTCGACTCTTTACGCAAGGCCTTGTCTGATCAGAATCAAGAGGTCAGAGAAAGGGCCGCGGAACTCTTGGAAGATAATCTGCCGTAATCACAGCGCGGTTAAGGAAATGCCATCGTAAGAAGGCAATACCTGGCCGTGAGTTTCGTCGGATGTTTTGCGTAGATCACAAGCTGAATCTCAACAGCATCGCAAATTGACCAAGTACGCCGTCAGCGAAAGAATGACCACCTTATATGGGACAGCAAAGGCCAACATTCACCTCCCGCCCGGCCTCCCTTTGCAGTCTTCTTAGCCAATTGGCAACAAAAAATCAGGGGAATTCCAACGGTGTTTTCCTGGTTCTTTTTGTAAGTATAGTTCTGCCAGAGTGAAAAGCTTCGGTTGTTTACTTTTTACGTTGACTTTTTCACCACACCGTGGCATTTACGATGTCAATTTGTAGCCGTTGTAATGTGTATTGACGAGAAGTTCCCCACAAATTTTCGGGCTCGAGGCCCTCCTCCGCCTATACTGAAATCTTTCTCATCCGAAGCAGAGACGGCTGATTAAACCGCTTGTCGCGGTGGACTGATAGTCAGCAAAGAACATGGCGGGAGGTAATTGCAAATGAAGAAGCTAATTTCTTCGGTTCTTTTGGCAGTGATCGCTGCCGTTAGTGCCGTGTTATTTTCTATCGGCGTTACTTTGGCACAAAGTGCTCCAGATGTTAGCTCGGGGCCTCGACTCGCAGGCATTGCTAATTGTCCGACCGGTACGTTGGAAGCCTTCTTAATACCGTATGCTCGCGGTGGTGGTCCATGTGAAACCGTCCTCACTTGCCTTAACACCTCCACTAAGGACGGTGGTTTTACCGGCCAATTTTTCTTTGGTTTTGGAAATACCCAAGCAGGTAGCGACGCTAGTGTTGCACTGCTGGCAGGTGAGGCCGGCGAGGCAGCAACGGCGTCTACTGATCCCCTTTCTATTTTTAGCATTAACGCCAATGCCGCTACGGGTCTTTTTGAGGGTAAAGCAAGAATTTGTGCGGCGAGCGGTACCAAGGTGGCGTGCCACGCTCATCTTGTCTGTACTGGTGGATTAGAACGTCTCAACGTAATCAACAAGAGCCAGAAAGGCGATTAGCGCACGGATGCAGAGGGAACACGCAAGGGATTTTTTCTGTTCTCCTCCCTCACCTCGGAATGCGACATCGGAGATGGCACTGTATTTAACAGCCTGCACATATATTGAAAACCTCGTAGATCGCTCCGGGGGCGAAGGGGGTTAAGTCATAGCCTTCGCCTCCGGCTCTGATGGTTTTGTACTTTGCAGATGGGCGATTCTTCAATTCACCCTTTTTCCGTGTACTACTACAAAGTAAGCCGTGGCCCTTTCAAGAACGGAAAATCTCGCTTCCAACCTATTCCCCTCCGTGCGCCGGCAAGATTTGCACCGTACTCTTACATCGCCCAGTGAAACGTTTGTTGACAGGCTAAGCTCACCTCTGGTTGTAAGCTCCCCATTTAAAGTAGAGACCGCATGGCTTTAGCTTCACCCCAGGCAGATGAGGCGAGCGCTTTACGAAGCGTTCACACCTCCAATTTGCCTGCCCTCTTTGATCAATTGCAAATCAGTTTGATCGTTTCCACCTACCAGGCGGGTAAAGCCATCGTGGTCCGAAGCGACCACGGAACCCTCAATACCCACTTCCGAACCTTCGCCAAACCTATGGGTATTGCCGCCAACAATACCCGGCTAACCATCGGCGGCAGCAACACGGTCTGGGAATACCACAACATGCCTGCCGTGGCGCAGAAATTGGAGCCGCCCGGTAAGCACGACGCATGTTACATTCCGCGCCGCATTCATGTCACTGGCGACATCGACATTCACGAGCTCGCCTGGGATGCAAAGAATGAATTATGGTTGGTGAATACACGTTTCTGCTGTCTTTGCACTCTTGACCCCCAGCATAGTTTCTATCCGCGTTGGCGCCCGCCGTTCGTCAGCGCCTATGCTCCCGAAGATCGCTGTCACCTCAATGGCCTCGCGATGGTCGAAGGCCGCCCGAAGTACGTAACAGCGCTGGGTGAGACTGATACAGCCGGCGGGTGGCGGGCGAACAAAGCCAGGGGCGGCATTCTGATGGACATCGAGACCAATGAGATCCTGCTTCGCGGTCTCTCGATGCCCCACTCTCCGCGCTGGTATCAGGAAAAACTATGGGTGCTGGAATCCGGCGAAGGAAGTTTAGCGTCGGTCGATCTTAAGCGGCGTACTTGGCAGAGGGTTGCGGAGGTGCCGGGCTTTACGCGGGGGATCGATTTCTTGGGCTCCCTGGCTTTTATCGGACTGTCCCGGGTCCGCGAGAGCGCCGTCTTCAGCGGTATTCCATTGGTCGAGCGGCTGAGCGAGC
>VBKE01000405.1:0-1145 GCA_005879605.1 Deltaproteobacteria bacterium | reverse complement strand
AAACTATCGTCTTTCTCCGGTTTGAGGCAGGCGTGCAAGAGATCTTCGCCGTGCAGGTTCTGCAGGGTATTCGTTTCCCGGAACTGTTGGAATGGAACGATGAGCGAATGGCCCATTCCTACGTGCTGCCCGACGAAGCTCTCGCCGAGGTTGTCTTACCAACCGAGGAACAAACAGCTAAAACACCTGCCTATCACTTTCAGCGGGGCAATAAACTCTACGAGCAAGGGAAACTGGAGGACGCGGTCAACGCCTACCGGCAATGCCTGGAACTGGAGCCGAACTATCCCGATGCAAGGTTTAATTTGGCGATCGTGCTCGGCGACGCTGAACTTTACGCCGAGGCGAGCGCTTGCATGGAAGAAGTGATCAAGGCCGAACCCGAGCGTGCCGAAGCCTACAACAGTCTAGGCTATCTCGCGGGTCGCCAACGAGAACCTCACAAGGCAATTTCTTATTGGGAACGCGCGATTCAATTGCAGCCGAACTACGCCCAAGCTCATTTTAGTTTAGGTTTAACGCTCTTGCAGACCGGAGATTACGAAAAGGGCTTTGCCGAATATGAATGGCGCTGGCGATCGGGTCATCTCACTCCTTTCCGCTTTGCTCAACCTCAATGGCAGGGCGGCCCGATACCGGACAAAACTCTGTTGGTCTTCGCTGAGCAGGAAACAGCCGATGCGATTCAATTCGCCCGGTACCTACCCCTAGTGGCCGAGCGGTGCGGCAAACTGATTTTGATGTGCCCGCCTGCTTTGATGCCGATCTTTTCCGCGGTCTCCGGCATCGCTCAGTTGCGCGAGCCGGGGAAGATCGGCGACGTACAGTTTGATTACTATCTACCGTTGCTGAGCCTGCCCTATGTGTTTGGGACCAAGCTGGACACGGTTCCGGCCAACGTGCCGTATTTAGATATCGCTGCACTTCTTGGAAGCAAACCCATGGAGTTATTTACTTCGGTTGCTTCGCCTCTGGCCAGAGTCGGAATTTCCTGGGGAGGAAATGCTCGCCAGCAAAATCACCAAAGCCCCTGTGCTTTGCGCGAGTTCTTGCCGATTCTGCGTACTCCTAGGATCGCCTTCTACAGCTTGCAACCGGGGCAAAGCCAGGAAGATATCGCCCAACTTCATTTGAAGGATACGGTT
>VBKE01000404.1 GCA_005879605.1 Deltaproteobacteria bacterium | reverse complement strand
GCATTGAGGATCTTGCACGGATCGTCGGGCAACTGGATTTAGTCATCAGCGTCGATGCTCCCGTGGTCGATCTGGCCGGAGCGATGGGCAAGCCCGTATGGACGTTGTTGAGTTACCTGCCCGAGTGGCGCTGGATGTTCGAGGGCGAAACAACCCCGTGGTATCCGACCATGCGATTGTTTCGGCAGGCTGAGCCCGGTAATTGGACGGAGATGATGAACCGCGTAACCCACGCCCTGAGAGAA
>VBKE01000403.1 GCA_005879605.1 Deltaproteobacteria bacterium | reverse complement strand
TTGGCACTTTATTCTTCTATGCAACGATCATTCTGCTCCAGGGCAATTGCGACACAGTCTCCAAGGGGGGAAGGGATTAATAACGTCGTGATTCTTCCCTAATTGTGCAAGATAATCGGCTATTCTCGTTTCCGCTGCCAAAAACCAGGATAGTTTAGTTCACATTGACAATTCTCGCGCCCTTCGGCTAAGTTTCAACCAGTGAATGAATTTCATCGCAAGAAAGGAATCAATCCGTGGCCGAACATATCAAAATGACGCCGCAAGAAGCAAAACAAAAAGCCGAAGGGATCAGGAAAATCATCCTCGATACCTACCATCAAGAGGTCAAGCCGTCGCCATTTTTTAGCGAGTTGCGCGCAGGCACTCTTTCGCGCAAGCAGCTACAGGGCTGGATCAAGAATTGGTACTCGTTCGCGCTCGAGGTCAACACCGGGATGGCCACGGCTTATCATCAATTCGTCGGCTTTTTTAAAAGACACCCCGAGTTGGAGGATCGGATCGCCCAAAAGATCGGCGAGGAATTCACGACGCCGGCGATCGGCGGCCATGCGCGCATGCTGCCGATCCTGGGCAAAGCTCTGGGCGTTACGGCGCAAGAAATGATCGAGTGCGAGATCATTCCAGAGGCCCGGGGCCTGGTGGATTTTTTCGTCCGCTCATGGATCGACATTCCGCTGGCGGAGTGCTTCGCCGTTCATATGGAAGAAGAGATTTTCGGCTTCATTTCGAGGGACTTTCGTCAAAGCCTGCCAAAGTACGGAGTCACCAACGAAGAGATGAAATATTTTCGCGTGCACGAAGAATCCGATCTCGACGAAGAGCATGGCGGCACTAACCAGGCGATTTTAGAGATAGCCCTGCAGGAAGGCTACGGTAATGAACGCGCCGGCTGGCCGCTGGAATACTGCGGGCGCATCGCGGTCCAGATGATCGGCAACTTCTACGAGGGCGTCTATCGGCGCTACGCGTGAGAACAAAACACGGCTCAAAACGTTCCAGCCGTTCAAGTCGTCCAAGCCGTGAATAAAAAACCTGCGAATCACTCCGGATTGAATCGTTTGAACTGCTTGAACGGTTTGAACCAAATATTGACCAGCTGCCACGAAGTGATTCATGATCTTACGCTCGCCCACAGAGGATGAAAATGGAACCCTCTTCCTAAACCCTGGGTCGACCTCCAATGTATATTCCTCCCTCTATGCCACTCCATACCAACTCGTCACCCCCGAACGTTTTAATCGGGGGTCCAGTCCGAAATTCCCCTGGATTCTCGCTAAGAGCATGCCGGAATGACGAAATCTAGGACTCCACGCGCCACCCAATTTTCGAAGGAAGGGCCTTGACAAGATAACTGTAACTAGATAGTAACAGTAATAGTTACTATTAAGGAGATCATTTATGGCGAACAGTTTGAAAGGTACGAAGAGTCATGGAAATCTGAAAACCGCGTTTGCCGGCGAATCGCAGGCCAACCGGCGCTATCTGTATTTCGCACGCGTCGCCGATATCGAAGGGTACCCAGACATGGGTGGTCTTTTTCGAGATACCTCCGAGGCGGAAACGGGGCACGCCTTTGGTCATCTCGACTTCTTAAAGGAAGTCGGCGATCCGGTTACCGATGTTCCCATCGGCAACACTGAGAAAAACCTGAAATCCGCCGTCGAGGGCGAAACATACGAATATACGGAGATGTATCCTGGGTTCGCAAAGACCGCCCGGGAAGAAGGGTTGCCTGAGCTCGCCGAGTGGTTTGAGACGCTCGCAAAAGCGGAAAAGTCTCACGCCGGTCGTTTCACCAAGGGACTCGAGAGAGTCGCGGGTAAAGAGCCGGCTGAAGCGGCTAGCTAATCTCGTTCCGAGAGGGTTAGGGCTGGAAGATTCCAGTTCTAACCCGTCTCCATGTGACATCGGATTTGGCATGAACGGCATGAAATTTGGTTTAGGAACGTTCATCAACGCCAGATTCGATTCGGGTGAGGACTACAGATTTGCTTAGAACGGTATCATGAAGAAGATTGCCCTCGAAGATATCATGGGCCTTGCCGCCTATGAAAAAATGCGCGAGAAGTCTCGCCAGCGCGTGATCGAGCTCAAGAAAAAAAGGCGTGTTTCGGTCGGTGACAAAGTTTCCCTAGTCTTTGAGAATCGCGACACCGTCAGCTTTCAGATCCAGGAGATGCTGCGAGCGGAAAAAATTACGGACTTGGACAAGATTCGAGAGGAGATCGAAACTTATAATAGTTTGCTTCCCGAACCGGGCGAGCTAAGCGCTACCTTGTTTCTTGAGATTGAGGATCAAGTTCGGTTGCGGGAGGAGTTGCTGAAATTCTTGGGCATCGACGAAGCAGTTTTTCTAAAGGTGGGAAACCATTCGATCCATGCGCGCTTTGAAGAGGGACACAGCAAGGAGGACAAAATCAGCGCTGTGCAATACGTTCGCTTCCCGTTTGGTGAGGAAGCGCTACAGGCTTTTATCCGAGGCGAAAGGACCGCGCTCATGATCGATCATCCGAACTATAAAGCTAGTGTGCCCCTCGCGCCCGAAACCCGGCAATCCTTAATCGAGGATCTTACGGCATAGCCACCGCCCATGGAAAAGAATTCAAGAAAGACTAAACAGCTGGAAGTTATCTGGGATGCTATTAAGGACGACAGCTCCCATCCCACGGCGGATCAGGTTTATGAGAGGGTCCGAAAGCAACTTCCCAATATTAGCCTGGGAACCGTCTATCGAAATCTGCAAAAACTCGTCGTTGACGAAAAGCTCCAGGTGCTGATACTCGGACGCCTGCAACATTTCGACCCGCTCGTTGAAAGGCATCAGCATTTCATCTGTGAACAGTGCAATTGCGTATACGATGTCTTCGTCGAAGAGCAAAGTGAAGTTAAACCCGTAAAACTCCCCCACGACGGATTCAAAGTCACCTCTCACCAACTCACTTTCTACGGTATCTGCAAACATTGCTCTGCCTAGCCTGGTCAGGCGGGGCGCGTGCTTGTAAAGGTTTCGGCACGGCGATAAACTCCGCTTCGGTTCGGAGGAAAAGATGGACGAAGTGCATATTCCTTCCGACTCCCAAGCGCGCTTGCTACGCATTGCCCGATGGACTCTTGAAGACGTCGTCCAGGGTGGTCAACGGCAAGTCGAACAGATTGGCGACCCTTGTCTTCAAAGCCGTGAGTACGGTGCTTTTGTAAGCCTCCATAGGGGCGACGAGCTTCGTGGCTGCATCGGCACCTGCACACCGAGCACACCTCTATATCAAACCGTTGTTGATATGACTCAAGCAGCGGCGTCGAGGGACAGTCGCGTCACGCCGATCCGCAGGGAGGAACTGAACCATATTCGGATTGATATTTCCATTCTTTCAAGGCTAGAGATGGTGGACGATCCGCTCTTACTCGAACTGGGAAAGCATGGTCTTCACATTGCACAAGGCGAGAGGCGCGGAGTTCTTCTTCCTCAGGTCGCGGCGCAATATCGGTGGGACATAAGAACTTTTCTGGAGCAAACCTGCCTCAAAGCTGGATTGCCAAAGAATGCCTGGAAAGAGCCCAACACGTTGGTGTCCAGCTTTAGCGCGCTGATTATCGAGGAGTCGTTATGAAACGACGTAATTTCATTACTTTGTTGGTTGGGTCAATTCTGCTGTCACTGCGCGGTATCGCACAGGCAGTCTGCAATCCCGCCTTGGTCCATCTTTTCGAGGAGGGCCGAAAGCTGGTTCAGGTTCACCCCGGCAAGAAACCGTCTTTGGGTAACTATTTCATTCAATGGTATGGTCATTCGAGCTTCTTGATTCATTCGGGGAGCCAGACCAAAGTGGTGGCGGACCCCAACTTTAACGTTACGCCTGGCATCCAGGCTGATGCTGTCACTGTGAGTAACGATCACTTCACGCACAATAACACGGGCGCGGTGACCGGCGATCCCATCATTCTGCGAGGGATCACCTTTCGGCAAACATGGAATCCGATACGAACCAGCGTAAAAGATATCACGATCGTGAATATCCCCAGCCAGAGGGGAGCCAGTTGGGGTGGGGCGGCCAACTCCATCTTTATCTACGAGATGGGAAGCCTTTGTCTCGCGCACTTGGGCAATATCGGTCATCTCCTCACTCCGGAGCAGGAAAGAGTTATGCAGCACGTCGATGTGATGATGATTCCGGTCGATGCGATGACCAACCTAGGCTTCCAAGACATTATGAAGGTCATAGATCAAGTCAAGGCACCGATTGTGATTCCCATGCACTATGACGTTTCCCGCCAGGGTGAACTCTTTGCGACGTACGCCAAAGAGCGTTATCCGGTCCGCAAAATCGCGGATTCTCAACTGGTGCTTAGCCGCGTTATGCTGCCCAAATCCACTGAAATTTTCGTTCTGGCGCACCCGCGGCCCCTCGCATTCGGCGACTGAAGGGAAGGACCGTTCTGACTTGTTTATGGAATGGAGGTAGTGGTTCAGTTAGAACACACCGTACTTTAGGTCGAAGAAAGATTTCTCGCGCCGCGCTCGAAATGACACGTTAAATGATCTGTCATCTCGAACGAAGTGAGAGATCTTGACCAAACTGAACCACTACCCGAATGGATATCACATTTACATCCTCTGATTATAATGTTATAGAACTTGATCACGCTTGGTTTATCGAGACTTCGGTGGATAGAAAAGAAGTTGATTTTTTTCGCAACCTCCTGAACCAGCGGCTGCAAGAGCTCCGCTCGGAAGCCGGCAAGACGGTTGAGGATATGGACGAAGACGAGAATTTTCCGGATCCCACGGATCGCGCATCCATGGAGTCAAACCGGAATTCGATGCTGCGTATCCGCGACCGTGAACGCAAACTTATCTTCAAGATTCAAGAAGCGCTGAGGCGGCTCGACGACGGTGAATACGGTGTTTGCGAAGAATGTGGAGAGAATATCGGCATCGAACGTTTGAAAGCGCGTCCGGTGACGACACTCTGCATCGAGTGTAAATCGAGCCAAGAGATGGAAGAGCGAAAGGCGAGAAGGATCGTTTAATCCGGATGTCGATGAAGCTCAAAAAAGCCGTTATACCCGTGGCGGGCTTGGGTACGCGCTTTCTCCCAGCCACCAAAGCCGTACCCAAAGAGCTCTTGCCGATCATTGATATCCCCTCCATTCAGTACGTGGTGCAAGAGGCAGTGGATTCGGGGATTCAGGAAATCATCTTCGTCACCGGTCGGGGCAAAGATGCCATCGAAGACCATTTTGACGAAGCGCCGGAGTTGGAGCAGATCCTGGCCGAACGCGGACAGACCGAAACAGTCGAGATGCTTCGCCGGATCGTGGCCATGACGGAGGTCGTATCGGTGCGCCAAAAAAAACCGCTTGGATTAGGCCACGCCGTTCTTTGCGCTCGCGATCTGGTCGGTAACGAGCCTTTTGCCGTGATGTTGGCCGATGACCTGATTGACAACGACGTTCCTTGTATCCGGCAGCTGTTGGAGATCTTTGAAGAGAAACAAGAATCCGTGGTCGCGCTGATGGAAGTTCCGCAAGAGGACGTTCACCGCTATGGCGTGATCAAAGGAAGCGAAGTAAAGAAACGGCTCTACCAAGTCGAGGCCACCGTTGAAAAGCCTCAGGCCAGCCAGGCTCCTTCCAGAATGGCCATTATAGGCCGTTACATCTTGCGACCAGAGGTTTTTGCAATTTTGGAGAAGCTGCCCGCCGGAAAAGGAGGAGAGATCCAGTTGACCGATGGATTAGCGCAGTTGGTGCGCGAACGAAAGGTGTTCGGCTGCGAGTTTGAGGGAGACCGATACGACATCGGCGATAAATTCGGTTTCGTGCGCGCCACGGTCGCCTATGCGCTGAAAAGGCCGGACCTAAAAGACCGGGTCATAGACTATCTGAAATCAACGATACAGTAATTAGCATTTCCTGGGGCCGTAGCTCAGTTGGGAGAGCGCTAGAATCGCACTCTAGAGGCCGTGGGTTCGACTCCCATCGGCTCCACCAAATTTTTCAACCATCTATAGCCGCGGTGGCTACTGAAGCCACCGCGGCACACAAGATCCGCTCATACAATCCTGGGATCCTATCGACGACTAGTCACCTCCTCCTTTCCCTCTGTGTGGGAAAAAACCGAAACGCCCCCCACAGCCGATATCGGTATGAAGACATGGTTGTTTTCCTGGTTCACTGCAACCGAGTGAGCGCCGATGCCAGTGGGAACGTTCTGAAGCCATTTTTTGGCCACTGCATCGATCAACCCAATGACGAGCCGCGTCTTCGTTCTTCAGCAAACACAGACTGCAGATCTCGCAGCAAAGAGTCGGATGCCGGCGATCGCCCACGGATTCCGTCCTCATCCGATCGGAACACAACCAGAAATTGGACTCAAGGGCGTTCACGTCCCGCCCTTGAGTCGTTACCTTCTTGACGATCAGTCAACGGTGGTCATCGTTCGTGGTTGTGAATACGGCGATGCAGCCGGTTGAGCCGCCGCAAAGGGCCGTGGCACCAAAATTGCCCGGAACGTACACCTGGTTCTTGAAAGGGTCAGCCGCAACCGAATGGGAGCCCGCGGCCGTCGTCGGAGCGGCGTCCTCGGCATCGGGATCCCCACTCTGGTCAACGACGCCGAGTATCGGACCCGGCTTGGGCAAAGCGAGGTTGTGGTTACTGCCGGCAAGGAAGTAATGATTGTCACCGGGATTGAACCAAACTTCGTCGTTACCGTTCAGACCGGGTAGGTTTCGGACTAAGTCACCGTTGAGCTCGTTGATGATCACCGATCCCTTCCCTGCATTGCTGCAGCCGAGGAGGATTTCGCGCTGCGGCCCAATCGCCAGTCCTTGGGGTCCGAGACAATCAGCGGTGGCTGGGGGACCTGCGACAAACCCAAAGTCAATGGGAAAGACCTTTTCGACCTTCCTGGATGCTGGGTTGATCTCGAGCACGGCACCGGGCGTCGTGTTCGCCCCGGAGCCGTTCACTTCCGGGATGGCCAGATAGAATTTTTTGGTCCGCGGGTTCCACTGGCACTGCTCGATGCCGTTGGTGGCTTTGACATTCTGCGCATCGCGGTCGGTGCCGTCCAAATGGAGCTTCTTCCCGACAACCTTGTAGGTTTCGGTGGAGATGAAGGTGAGGAACAAGTCTAACTCATTGTCGTTCGCTACAAGGACCAGGTGATGCTGTGGGTCCTCACACAGCTCGTCGGCCCTTCTTTGTCCGCCGTTATCGATGGTGTGAGTTACTTTGCCCGTCTTAACGTCAATGACCTGTATACGGCTGGTTTGCGTTGCAGGGGTTGTGGCACCACACGGGCCGGCACACAAAACGCCATCCGCGGCCCAGACTTCGCTGTGGTCATTCGCCGTGATCACGCCGTTGGGGCCCGACGTCTCGGCGCCGGGTTGAACGCCGACGAACGAGCCCTTTGCAAGCTGGCTTATCGCGTTAGTGCTTGTTACGACCTGATCGATCGTTGCGTTGGTGCGGTCGGCCAGGAAGTAGAGCCCGAGCTCCGGATCGACAAAGCCGATGTCGAAAGAATTGAGGCCGCCCGGCACGGTGATTGTAGAGGTTTTTGAAAAAGTCTCATCCGCGGCGAAAGCCGTTCCAGGCCCGGCGACCAACGCTGTCCCGGCCCCGACGACTGACACCAGCACCGCGATGAGCGTGGCGAATCGAGCACGCCGTGGTGCGAATATTGCCAAAATTCTATTGGCACCTTTAGTAGATGAATCATGGTGCATTGCATTCATAATTTGCCTCCTCGAAAAATAGTCTGTGTTGGAAATTCCGATCTGAAGATTACCCTTCTCCCGCCTCGGTGACAGAGACGGTCGAGAAGGTTGTCTT
>VBKE01000402.1 GCA_005879605.1 Deltaproteobacteria bacterium | reverse complement strand
CTATCGAGAAAAACTCTCGGAGAAAAAATCCGGCTTGAAAAACCATGGAGGGTTAGGCTAAACAATTCAAAAGCGCTTCGTCGCTTCGCTCCGCCCGAGTTCAGTGGTCCCCTTCCTTGAAATCGGGTGGGTTCCTAAAGTGAAATCGAACACAAACGTAGCAAGCGCATCTTTCAGACCGACGCCAAATTTGCCGATGAGATTGGGATGGCTAAGTTTGTCTTCATTTTCTTTCTGCGTGAGATGTTCGTACTTCAGGCCACGTCCGAAATCTCTGATGTGCCAGGATCTCTGCTTGTCTTGGACAATCTCAATGTCTTTGGTCTTGGTCAAAAGTTTCTCATCGAGCGCGTTGGCTATAATTTCTCGGACTGCGTGGTAGATCTCCCAGTCCTGGAGCATCTTCTCAATGTTAAGGTCAAACTTCTTCATCGTACGTCACATTAAAATTAAGCACGACCTAAAATGCATTATTTCAATACCCGGTGCGGCAGCACCGAAGTGTCATTTAGTATCATCAGAAAAGGAAATCAACCGAGATGCTTCAACGCACGTTTGGGCGAGCACAACTAAAAGCTTTTAGTTCACTTGCCGTGCTGTCATCCTATGTCCGTCTTCGTCTATTGTTTGGTCGGAACTCAAGATTGTCTGACTTCCTCGATGCGTTGAATGTACCCTTGAGTCTCTTGGTCTAGGCTTGGTAGGTCGCACCTGAATGCATTCCTTGCAGCAATCAGCGTGGCAACTCCTTTCTCAAGAACTTTCTGTTTCGCGGCCTCGCTCTTTCGTTTGGCTGCCTTTTCGATTGCCATTGTGACAGTTCGCTGAGCCATCTCGCGAAACTTCTCGAGATACAGCTTGATCAAAAAATCCACGATCGCGGACCAGTCTGGCGATGTCGTGGCTGCATCCAATCCCATTCCGCCTGCACCGCGCCGGGCTACCCCCCAACGAGAAGCAAGCGTATCCAAGTTACGCAGGCCAGGAACGCATCTTGATACCCTTAATGCATACAGGAGGTGACACTCCAGAGAGTTGGGTGCAGTCATTATAACCTTTTGTTCCAACTCAGCAATTTGTTGTTCGGACACATTTCTAAAGTTCTGTGCAACTTGCAATGCAAGTCCTTCGATCATGGATCACCCTCCAAATGATCATGAATCACTCTCCAAATAAAGAAAGGGATCACTTCCCTTACCCGTTAGTTTAAACTTCCCATTACCCCAAGGCTGAGAGAATTTCCAGCTCCGCTTGGAAGCTGACATTAGTTAAGATAGCCAAACCTTCAAAAGATGAACCACCGTTCTCGTCTGTTGCTGCAGATTCATCTGTTCGCCTAATTGCCTAGAACTGCTTTATCCGATCATGCCCCACGACTACAGATAACAATACTCGCGTAAACATCGCTATAAATTTAAGTGGGTTGGCGTGTCCGCTCATTAATTCCCATGCCCTAATCACCCGAATACATTCAGTCAACTAAGCAATTTGCCCGCCGCCTGAAATCTATCTGCTAATGGGTCGTGTCTCATCGTGGGGTCCGTGCTTCTACGGCGCAAAAGCCGGGGTTAGATCATGCGGGGGAAAGCCACGCCCAAAGCCAACTGAGCAGTGCAAACCGGGCTTACAATAATAATAGCTTTGAGCCTGTGGATGATTCTAATCCTGGGCCTAACCTGCGTCGTTTACTTGTTGGTCTCCATGTGGAAGGAGAACCGTTTCGGCTGGCCACTCAGAGGCATCATCTGGTTCACCTTGGCCGTCGTAGGCTCCTATGCCATTGCCCTTGATCGCCGGATACGTTTAGAAGGCTCGATCGTTGGAAAAGGTCTCGCACCGTCTGGAAGCAGTGACATTCGGGTCGGAATGAACATGCAGATTACGGAAGTCAAAATCCGCCAGCGAACGAGGCCTTAGTTAAAGTCGATGTGAGGATTGTCTTCGACAACTGTTTTGCTGTCGACGATATCAGAATCATTAAAGGCCCCACGGGACTTTTCGTCTCGATGCCTAACAGAAAGCAGAGAGACGGTACCCACAGGCAGCTTGCTTATCCGGCCAATGCTGAAACGCGAATGATGATCCAGCGGGTGATACTGGCGGAGTACGAGAAATTCGTTGACGGAAGCGGATCGGTGCCAAGCGTTCGCTCAGCTTCCGAACGCCTAAGAGCACTTGAACAGCCCAAAACCGATGGCTTAATAAACGAGGAAGAATATAACACCAAGCGAACGGAGATTTTGGGAGAACTTTAGTTGCCCACAACCCGCCTTAGAAGATCAGCCAAGCGGTATCCCACGAGAATAATCCTCCTTTCAGCAATCCGCCTCGCGTTAACAACGTAGCCCACAGGAAGCACGGGAGCCGCTGCTACCATCGTACAGTCTTTATTCCTACCTCGCGTCGAGTAAACAAGGCGACCCAGCGGCGGCGTCGACCCGGCGACCTTGGTTTGTGCGGCTTAGACCACCGGCGTTTAGATACTTGTGTCGAAATATTCGCCTGTGGTGGAATGGGGGTGAGACGCACGACGGCGAGAGAGCATTGAGGCACGCTTCGAAGAGATTTGGTCTTATTACGCGGCCCGTTTGGGTGAAAGCATCAATGACGAAAGTGTGAAGACCGATACCCAGCCGATCCATCCTCGCCTACGACGAGACGCCATAGCCTTGCCATCTCGCTTTTGACGGGAGCCACCCTGGCCGTCCGGTCCAGGTACACACGGGGCACTGTAACGCCGAGACTAAGATGCGAGTGGCTCTCGTTAATGAAAGTATAATTACGCCCCCAGCCATGCCCTTAAGATCCCCTCACGGCTTAACTCTCCGAAACCACTCAATCAACTTCTCATAAATCGTGGGAGCTGGACGTGTGTCCAACCACGCCAAGTCGGGATCTACCGTAGGTAAGTTAAATTGACGTGGAATCGCAATAGGCTTCCTCAAATTATTATTCATTAGGGCACTCAGAAGCGCATACCACTGATCTACGCATACCTTCATCGAATAACGAGCCTCGGCCGAGGCGCGAGCGGAATCTGCCAACCTGCGCCATAGATCTAAGTCTGCTCTCAATCGCCGTACCGTATTTACGAAGTCAGTACCCCGATCGTTTACTAATAGGCCCGTTACGCCATCCTCTATCAATTCCTGGCCACCGCCACGGGCGTGACGAAACCCAATGGGTACTAAACCGCAAGCCATCCCCTCTAGCATTGCTCTACCAAAGCCTTCCCAGTCAGATACCAAAACGATAACGTGGCACTTAAGCAGGTACTCATAAACCTTGTCGTATTCTATCGCACCAACCAGATGGACCGGCAGGCGATTGTTTTCGGAAAGAATACGTTCCACTGCCTTACGCTCTTCACCGTCGCCATAAATAAAAGCCTCAGTGCCGGGGACCTCGCGCACGGCCCTACAAAGAGCCTTAGTCAATTCAACTATTCTTTTCGCCTCCTCCGCCAGCCGGCCAACATAAGCTAGCCTTAACCTGTCGCGTGGCCTCTCTGCTACGCCGTTCGGAATACGAACGCCGCAGGGGATATATTTAACCGTGGTTCCCAGAGGATTTCTTTTTATAACATCCTGTTCAAGATATTGGGATACACACACAAGCGTCGGAACTCGATAATCCTTGTCGCCCAGAACGAATGGATTAAGCAATCCTCGATAGAGCGAGTGCCCTACCCCTACGTGACATACCCCTACGGTCGGAATACCGGCGTGTCGCAGCCACCTGGCCGCATAATAAGCAGCGGGAATGACCATATTGATCACGAACACATCAGGCGGGTCGTCGAATAGCTGCTCTAGAAGCCAATGGATCCTGTCCTCTGTGGTAAAAATTTCTTTTTCAGAACACGTCATGCAGCTAATGCCGCTCTCACGAAGTGAAAGGACCGTAGAGTAGATTTTCTCCGATAACGTGAAACACAACACTTTCACCTCTACCCCGCGTTGACGGAGGTCGGGTAGAAAATGACAAAGCCAGGTGTTCTGACCACCACTGAGCTCATCATACTCCCGAGTACAAAAAACTACCTTCACTTCTTTACCTCCGGCTTAGGAGCACGGGACATTTCTTTTTTTCCATAACTTCTTCACGGGCATGTCAGGAAGGTTTGGCTATCGATTTCGGCTCGAGAAGAAAATAGGTGCGATGACCGAGACTCCATTCATAGATCCCAAGTCGTATCTCGCTATTTTTTTGGCTTCGCGATCGACCTCGGTCAACTCACGACCACACTCCTTACCATCAACAAACACTGGGCACCTCTTGTCTTCCATGGTCGTACCCTCATCGAATACGAACGAGCAATCTGTCTGTCATATAGATGACAAGTGTCGTTTTGGCTACTCGTCGCGCAAGGCCAGACCGAAGTCTGACCTTCCCGCTGATCGCTCACCTCCTACCGCCAGCGATAACCCGGAGCTTGGGCAAAGGCGACGCCGGAGAGAGGAGAAGGTATTGGGGGAAACTGAAGTGATCATTGCCCGTAATCTCTCCTTAGCTTATCTTCGATCTTGTCCAGCTGGCGGTTCAGGGGTTTCACCAGTTTCAAGAAGGTTTCGGTGTCTAATTTCTCTTCCTGTTCGCGTTCCAAAAGGTCATTAATTTGCTTCTCAAGATTCTCTTGCTCCTTTAGGAGTGCAACCAAGCTCTTACCCCTCGGACCACTCCGCCTATCCCAAACTTCTTCAGTTACTTGATCATTCTTAAGTTCAACGGCGTTCGAGTAACCTTTCCATCCAGTCTCAACAGATTGGAAGAGTGGATAAAGTTCAATTTTTTCTTTGTCCTCAAGTTTCATCAACGCATTCCGAAGTTTCTCAAAGGCCGAACCTACTCGTTTTTTTGAATTCGGTCAGCGGCGTGCTGATAAACTCTACGCGATGCGGAGTGTGCTCAGACTCCTCCAATAAGTGGCACCTCTCCAATGCGTAGGAATCGACAATCCCAAGATCCTTGGCCCTCTTCAGAAATGCTTTTCCGTGACCATAATAGTCGCCTTTTCCAGAATCAACGTCCACCGGCATAATGACACAGGTGGGCTTTACGGCAAAAACGCTTGGCCAGCGACTCGCCAAAAGATAGGCTCTTGTGCCCAAAAGATAGGATTTACTTCTCCCCTGCAAAAAAATTAAACAACAGAGTCGAAGCTCTGTTAACGTAGCCGGATTTGATTGGATTGATGGAGTCATCCCAGGAGATAGGCTGACCGGCGTTTGTCGTTTCCTACGGTGGCTCACTTAATAGTTAGATTTCAGAGGATCTTCCCGCCGCGCCATCAAAGGAGAACTCAATGAGGCGCCATCTGTGGTTGGTTACGATGGTAGGAATATGTTCCCTTGCTGCCGGCTCGGTTGTCGGGCAACAGAGTTCGTCCCCTGAGAAACTCAGGGCAAGCGGCGAACACACGAGCTTTGAATGGCTCTTTCTTCCGATCAGTGTGGCAAAAGATAGAGGGCTCTGGACGCGAAACGGTCTCGAGCCGGAGTTTATCCCCGCAGCGGCTTCAGCGGTGCAGCTTAAACAACAGGTAGAGGCAGGCGTCAAGATCGGTTTGGTAAACACGGCCGAGGTGCTTCTAGCCAGATCGCAAGGCACGCCGGTCAAGATCGTTGCCCGTTACCTGGGCGAAACCGTAGCAAAGATTTTTGTCCGGGCTGATTCGCCGATGAAAACAGCGAAAGAGTTGGACGGTAAGAAGATCGGCATACTTTCCGCGACTCACACCTCATACCGAGCCGTTTTGTATATGAACGACAAGCTTGGAATCAAGGCTGAGCCTGTTGCCCTTGGAGACCTTGAGAACAATACGGCCGCCTTAAAGGCGGGCACCGTTGATGCGATCTATTCGGCGGAGGGCGCCGCTCTAACGTTGGTTGATTCCGGTGTACTGAAGATTCTGGTCGCGCTGCCTGATGTTTACCCGAGGCCCTACACCGCTGTTGTCGTGTGGGCGACGGACGATCTGATCCAGCAGAGACCTGACATTGTGAAGAGGTTCGTAAAGACGGTTCTGGAGGCAGTGGGATACTTGAAGGAACATCCTGACCAAGCTATCGACCTGTACATCGAGAAGACAAATGCGCCTCGGAACCTAGCTGGCCGAGCGGTTACCGAGTTAAACAAGTTTCTGATGCCGAGTGGGAGGGGCAGTGGGCAAGATTTGGTGTCTGCAGTAGAGGAAAACTGGCAGTTTACCAAGGACTCGGGAGCGATCCCGGTCGGCACTAATGTGAACGTTCGAGACGCCGTCGATGTTAGGTTCTTGCCCTAGTGCAGCACGGAGGACGAAATCTAACATTCGCTTGCACCGGACAGCCTTCGGTCGCCGGTGAAGTGGAGCGTTATAATAGATAGTTGCCCAAATCACCGGCTCCAATATTCTCCTCTTACTGGCTATGCGTCAATGGCGTATAGTCGTTTATGCTCTTTGTAGAAACCCGCGTCTTCACGCGGGAGCTTCAAGGCTGCATGTCTGATGATGACTACCGCGCTTTACAGTCCGCTCTCTTGCTACGCCCTGAAGCAGGGGCCATCATCCGGGGTGCCAGCGGTCTTAGAAAACTCCACTGGGGTTTTGATGCAACAGGAAAGCGGGGCGGACTGAGGGTGATCTACTATCGGCACAAAACAGAGAAATGCATCTACATGCTGTTGATCTATCGTAAGAGCCGTCAGGAAGATCTGACGCAGGAACAGTTGAAAGTCTTACGAAAACCGGTGAAGGAGAACCTGAAATGAACAAAAGAGCTTTTGACAAGCTAGTTCGCCAGCGTGAAAGAGGCTGGGAAAATCAGACGAGGAGAAATGAAAGCCTCTCGGGTGTTTGACCTAAAGCCTACGGACATTAAGACCGTCCGAAGGAAGTTCAACCTGTCTCAATCCGAGTTTGCATTAATGATCGGCGTGAGCCTATCGACACTTCAGAACTGGGAGCAGGGCCGCCGACGTCCGGAAGGACCCGCTCAAGCATTGCTCAAGGTGGCGGCTTCTAATCCGAAGGCTGTGGTTGACGCTTTGGCGTCGTGAAGAACTATCTAGCCATAGGCTTGACCCGACATGGCGGGTCAAGCCCATCCGTTAACCGTGCAATTGAACTGTATTCTCCTTGAATTCGATCTTGCCCACGACTACAGCTTCTCCGTAAATAGACAATTTTCGCGACGACATGCTATAAATTAAGTTGGTTAATCACTCGAATACATTCGATCAACTAAGCAATTTGCCCACTGCCTGAAACCGCGCGGTCGCCTTTCACCCGAGCACAGATCAAGAAAATACAAGATCGGGCCGCACAATATTCGCCGTTGAATTCATTTTTTCTAGCCCATATGATCCATACCAACATACTTCGGAGGATTCATGGACACCATTCGATTCGTCGACACCACGCTGCGCGACGGCCATCAGAGTCTTTGGGCGGAGAATATGACGACCGGTATGATGTTGCCGATCGCCAAGCGGATGGATGACGCGGGGTTTGAAGGCATCGAGCTAATTTCCGGCTCGCACCTGAAGAAGACAGTTCGGGAACTCAAAGAAGATCCTTGGGAGCGCGTGCGGCTCGTCTCCAAAGAAATCACCAAGACGCCACTGCGTGTAATCGCGGGCAGAGTTAACACGTTCGAGTACAATCCGCCGTCGATGTACTGGCTTTTTATAGAACGAATGTTTGCCAACGGCATCCGCGAATCGCGTATTTCCGATGAGTGGAACGATTATGAAGGCTGGAAGTTCAGAGTGGGCGTCGCCCATGCGATCGGAATGAAAGTCATTCTGAATCTGATTTATTCCGTCTCGCCTAAACACAGCGATGAATATTTCGCCGAGAGAACGCGCCAGGCGGCATCGCTGAAGCCCTACCGCCTCTGCCTGAAAGATCCCGGAGGATTGCTGACGCCGGAACGAATGCAAACGCTGGTGCCGGTCATTTTCCACAATGCCAACGGCATTCCTGTCGAGCTCCACACACATTGCACGACGGGTCTTGGTCCACTCTGTTGTCTAGAAGGAATACAGCTGGGGATTCGATCTATCAACACCGCCTTGCCTCCGTTGGCCGATGATTCCTCGAATCCTTCTCTGTTCAACGTCGCCAAAAATGCTCTCTCGCTCGGTTACGAAACCGAAATCGACGAAGAGGTGCTTAAACCGGTCTCGAAACACTTCACGGCCATCGCCAAGCGCGAAGGCTTCACTATCGGGGCACCGGTGGAATACGACTTTTCGCAGTATCAGCATCAAGTGCCCGGCGGCATGCTCTCGAACCTGCGCCACCAATTGCGCAAGGTCGGCTTGGAACATAGGTTTCCCGAAGCGTTGGAGGAGACGATCCGGGTCCGCGCCGAATTCGGTTACCCGATCATGGTCACTCCCCTATCGCAATTCGTCGGTAGCCAGGCGGCCATCAACGTCATCGTCGGCGAGCGCTATAAAGAAGTCACCGACCAGGTCATCAAGTTCGCTTTGGGCCACGGCGGCGCGGAAGGGGCGCGCGACATGGATCCGAACGTCAAAGACAAGATTCTCAACCGGCCCCGCGCCAAAGAGTGGGCCAAGTGGCAGCCGGACGAGCCCAGCGCCGACGACATGCGACGCCGACTGAACGCACCAGACGTGTCGGACGAGGAGCTGCTACTCCGCTGGATCGTCGGCAAGGAAGATATCGACGCCATGCGCGCAAATCCTCGCCCACTCGAATATTTAAATGCGGAACAACCGCTGGTAAATCTGCTGCAGGCGTTGAGCAAGCGAACCGATTACAATCAGATCCACGTCCAAAGGCCGGGATTCTCCATCACACTGGAAAAGCGAAGCGCCGGCGCGTAATCGTAGGGTGGGTAAACAGCGTTGCGACGAACCCACCGCTTCGCCAAGCGCGCGTCGGGAACACGGTATCGCCTGCATAAAATCCTTTCATGCGTCGTGGCCATTCACACATTGATCGCCGCGCTCAACCCATCCCTACGGTGCTGTTGAACTTAGACAGCGGCAATGACATAAGGTGAGGTAAATTTAGAAACCGGGCAAAACAAGGAGGACTGCTTCTATGGCTAGCGATATTGTCGCAATCGACGTTCACGTTCACCTATCCGACGAATTCACGCAGAAAGCGAAGGGGTCTCGCACTGCACAAATGGCGAAGTACTTTGGCCGTGAGCGACCGCCGGTTTCCATCGACGAGATGGCCGATCAATATCGCGCGCGCAAAATGATGGCGGTCATCATGAATACGCGAGATGAGACCGTGACGGGTCTTACTCCCGTGCCGAACGATCACGTGGCCGGCGCGGTCAAAAAACATCCCGATGTTTTCCTGGCCTTCGGTGCCATCGATCCGTGGACCGGAAAGCTCGCCCTCGACGAAATCAAGCGGTGCAAAGACCTGGGGCTGAGCGGCATCGGTGAATTGAATCCCGCTCGGCAGCACTTTTTCGCCAACGACGTTCGCTTCTATCCCCTCTGGGAAGAGTGCGCGAAACTCGGGTTGCCGATCCTCTTCCACGGCGGTATGGCGGCGGCAGGCGCGGGAACTCCTGGCGGCATGGGGATTAAACTGAAATACAGCCAGCCCATCGCCATAGACGAAGTAGCGGCTGATTTTCCGGAACTGAAGATCATCAGCGCGCACCCGACTTGGCCTTGGACTGCTGAGAGCCTGGCGATCGCTCGTCATAAAGCGAATTACTACATCGATCTTTCCGGTTGGGCGCCCAAATATTTTCCCGCGGAGCTCGTCCACAACGTCAACACCTTGCTCCAGGACAAAGCAATGTTCGGCTCGGACTGGCCGGCCATTGGCGTGGAGCGCTGGTTGGAGGAATTCCAGCAGGTCAACATCAAACCTGAAGTGCGCAAGAAAATCATGCTGGATAACGCCAAGAAGTTTTTCAGTTTGGAATTCTAAAAAACGACCATCCAATTTTTGCTTTCGTCAATTCCTCATAATTCCCCTCACCCTCGACCCTCTCCCTCAGGGAGAGGGAACGGGTGAGGGAAAGAGCATAGAGAGAAGAATTCGAGCGACAGAATCAAGACGTTAGAGTCACAAAGCAAAGGAAAGGATCGCAGTGACTACGGACGGAATTAGATTCGTCGACACCACTATTCGCGACGGGCATCAAAGCCTCTGGGCGGAAAACATGACCACCGGCATGATGCTGCCCGTCGCGGAACGGCTGGACCGCGCGGGCTTTGACGCCATCGAGCTGATTTCCAGCTCGCATCTAAAAAAGTGCGTGCGTGAGCTCAAGGAAGATCCCTGGGCGCGCGTCAAGTTGATGAGTCAGCGGATCACGCGCACGCCGCTGCGCTTGAACGCCGGCAGGTTCAGCGCCTTCGATATCACGCCGAAGTCGATGTACCGCCTCTTCATGGAACAGATGGCCGCCAATGGCATTCGCGAGGCGCGCATCTCGGAAGAGTGGAACGAGCTGGAAGGCTGGCAGTGGAAGACTCAAGTGGCGCGCGATGTCGGCATCAACCCCGTTCCCAACATCATCTATTCCGTCTCACCGAAGCATACCGACGAGTATTTTGCCGAGCGCACCCGCCAGGCCGCATCGCTCAAAGTCAACCGCCTCTGCCTCAAAGACCCCGGCGGGCTGCTCACGCCGGAGCGAATAAAGACTTTGGTGCCGATTATCTTTCAGAACGCCGATGGGATCTCGGTGGAACTCCATACTCACTGTACTACCGGACTCGGACCGCTCTGCTGCCTGGAAGCGGTCAAGCTTGGGGTCGAGATCGTTAACACCGCCCTGCCCCCCTTGGCCGACGGATCGTCGAATCCGTCACTTTTTAATGTCGCGAAGAACCTCCGCGCGTTGGGTTACAAGACGCTGATCGATGAAGAGCTGCTCAAACCGGTGTCCGAGCATTTCACCTATATAGCCAAGCGCGAAGGCTTTCCCATCGGCGCGCCGGTGGAATACGACTACTCGCAGTATCAACATCAGGTGCCGGGCGGCATGATCTCGAACTTGCGTTTCCAGCTACGGAAAGTCGGCATGGAGCACAAGATCGATCAGGCGCTGGAAGAGACCAGGCAGGTTCGCGCCGAGTTGGGCTACCCGATTATGGTGACGCCGCTTTCTCAATTCGTCGGCAGCCAGGCCGCGATCAACGTCATCGTCGGCGAGAGATACAAGGAAGTCACGGACCAGATTATTCAGTACGCGCTGGGTTATTGGGGCAAAGAAGGCGCGGAATTGATGGACACAGCCGTCAAAGCGAAGATCCTCGATCGTCCGCGCGCCAAAGAATGGGCACAATGGCAACCACCGGAACCGACGGTTCAAGAGCTACGCAAGAAGATGGGCGCTGAGGGTCTATCGGACGAAGAATTTCTGCTGCGGTGGAACCTGAATGTGGACGAGATCGAGGCCATGCGAGCCGCGGGCGCGCCGAAGGAATACGTACCGGCGCGCCAACCACTGGTGAACTTGCTCGATGCGTTGAGCAAACGAACCGATTACCGCCAGATCGTCGTGCAAAAAGGCGAGATCGTCATCTCACTGCAGAAAGGTGCGTCGGCCTAGTGTGGTCTCAGAAGTTAATTTGAAAATTCCAAACATGGTAGCAGCTGAAGTCGCGGTCAAATCCCCCTGGAATCCCCCTTTTTCAAAGGGGGAATTTTCTCAGTAGGAGTTAAACCCCTCTTTGGAAAAGAGGGGAAGGGAGATTTTTTGGGCAGAATGACGCGGGAATTACGTGGCGGATTCCTGGGTCAGGACAATAGATCCGATCGTCGGTAGGGGCGAGGAGCCCCTTGCCCCTACGAGAATCCATTAGAACCGCTTACCACCTATGGACCGTTTTTTCTTTGTCGCAGGATCACTCTTAGCCTTCTTCGCCGTCGCGCTGGGCGCCTTTGCGGCCCACGGACTGAAAACACGGCTGTCACCGGACATGTTCAACATCTTCGAAGTCGGCGTGCGCTATCACATGTATCACGCGCTCGCGCTATTGGCCGTCGCCTGGGCCTGTTCGCGCTGGCCGGAAAGCAATGCTCACACGGCCGGTTGGGCGTTCATCTTCGGCATTGTGGTTTTTTCCGGCAGCCTTTACGTACTCAGCATCACCGGCATGCGCTGGCTCGGCGCGATCACGCCGATCGGCGGGGTCGGTTTCCTCATCGGCTGGATTCTCCTCATCTGGGCGGTCTGGCGATAAACGCGATCAACCGCGAATCGGAAATACGATTTTAATCCAAAGACCCCAGCGCGGCCCGGCCGCAACCAAATCGGAGTGAATCGCGCAAAGGTGCAAAGGCCGCGTAGTGCTCTTCTCCCCGGACGTTACTCCTAGCACGTTGACTGTCCACAGTCCTTCGAGTACTTTGACACCGTGATCGTCGGCGTCCCCAAAGAAATCAAGACCGAAGAGAACCGCGTCGCCGTGACGCCCACGGGCGTGGCCGCTTTCGTTTCCCGTAATCACAAAGTTCTCATCGAGAAAAACGCCGGCGCCGGCAGCGGCTTTGCCGATCGAGCTTACCTCGGGGCTGGCGCGACAATCGTCGACACGGCGACAGAAATTTGGCAGCAAGCTGATCTGATCATGAAGGTCAAAGAGCCCCAGCCGTCTGAATTTCCACTTCTGCGCCCCGCACTGATCCTCTTTACTTATCTTCACCTCGCCGCCAGCGAGACGGTAACTCGGGTGCTCCTCGAGAAAAGAGTCACCGCCATCGGCTACGAAACGATTCAGCTGGATGACGGTTCGCTGCCACTGCTCACGCCCATGAGCGAAATCGCCGGCCGGCTGTCGATTCAGGTTGGCGCGTGGTGTCTCCAGGCGGAAAACGGCGGACGTGGAATTCTTCTCGGCGGCGCCTTCGGAGTGCGGCCGGGGAA
>VBKE01000029.1 GCA_005879605.1 Deltaproteobacteria bacterium | reverse complement strand
AAAAGGTCGATGAGCAATCGCAAAAACAGCCGCAAGCCAACCAGACTCAGCAGCAGCTGGATCAGCTTAAGAACAACCAGCAGATCAACCGGCTCCAGAACGAGCTGAAACTCAACCAGATTCAGCGGGAGCAAAACCCATCCCGCCAGCAGGAGCAAATCAGGGAACTCCAGCGCCAGCAGCAAATGGATCTCTTACAGGATCAGCTGCGGAAAAACCAGATCCAGCAGGACCTCAATCGATTGAACCGTTAGCAACCGTTCAATTAGCTCCGACGCGCAACAAGCAATTTTCTCTATCCTGTGGTTCGATTCCCTGCACTCAGGCCAATCTTTCCTTGAGCCATGAGAGGATAACGGCTTGCGCGTTGCTATCGCCCATGTGCCGGCCAATCGGGCTATCTCGCCGCGCTGATCGAAGCCAAGGGAGTTGCCGAGAGAAAGCCCCAATCGATAACTTCATCTGCCCCGGCGTCATCGATAGGTAAATAACTATCGGTTCTTTTTCTTGTCAATCGATTAGTGATATGGCTTGGTAGCGCAGGGAGGAAGAATTATGGCCGCAACAGAACAAGAATATCTCGTCGGCTGGATCAGCCCCACCAACCGGCCCGATGGTAGAGAGACCCAGCTCGACGACAAAATGCCTTCCAATATTCGTGTCGCAAATGTAACGACGAACTTCACTCGCGGCACGGAGGAGGAATTTCGCGCCTCGATGCCTGTGTACGAGGCAAAAGTCCGTGAACTTGCCGCCATGAACGCCGACCTTATTCTTCCGAGCGGGGCGCCGCCCTTCATGTTGTTGGGTTTTGAGGGCGAGCGGCAGATCATCCAAAGTTGGGAGAAACAATTCGGCATTCCGATGTTTACCTCAGGACAAAATCACGTGCGCGCGCTCAGAACATTAGGCGTTAGGCAGTTCGTCGGAGCCAGCTACTTCCCCGAGAAGATGAACTCTATCTTTCGGCGCTATTTCACCCAAGCCGGTTTTAGCGTGTTGGCAATGGAAGGAATTGACGTACCGTTTACGGAAGTTCCAAAGTTGCCGCCGGATCAAATCTTCGATCACATTAAAAGAACCCTGGCCCGGCATCCCGACGCGCAGGGAATTTACATGCTGGGTTCAGCGTGGCGGACTCTGAATATCATCGATCGGCTGGAACTTTCAGGCTACCGGTCGTTCACCCAGGGCCCGCAAGGTGGTGGGAAACGCTCATACGACTTGGAATAGGCCAGCCGGTATCAGGTTATGGAAAACTTTTGGCAGAGATGCCTGAGGCTGTGACAATAGCGTGATTGGCGGATTAACTAACCGATTTTCCGCGCGCATCGGTCTCCTGTCGAGCCTTCTGCCTTATGAGCTGCAAGAATTCCGTGGCGCCAACGAGGAGGAGACTGAAAGATTATTTGGACCATCTCGGCCAAGAAATTTTCCGGAGAGCTCAAGACATTTCCGTGAGAGTCATCGAGTAAGCCGCCAATTATCGCACGGCGGCGCTGTCTCTTTGAAAAAACAAGATGCCGTTCTTGGGAGGCTCGATAGGGCCGAACCGAATTTTAAACGGTGCGATCTCGATTCCGCCGCGCTTGTTTTGGAAGGAAGCCTGGCTTACTCGCGAATCTGAACGATGACTTCGGTCTCGACAGGCGCTTCTCTGCTGAGAGAGGCAACACCCACCGCCGCGCGGGCATGTTGGCCCCTCTCGCCCCATAACCGAACCAGCAAGTCCGACTCGCCATTGACGACTTTAGGCATGTCGTGAAATCCCGGAGCTACGTTTACGTAGCCAAGCACCTTGACGATGCGCTCCACCTTGTCCAGATCGCCGATGGCTGCCTTGATAATGGCGAGATGATTGAGAGCGCAGTTGCGCGCGGCCTCATAGGCCTGTTCGAGCGTGACCTTATCCCCTACTTTGCCTGAGTATCGCAGTTCTCCATTGATGCGGCCGATATTGCCGCCTACAAACAATAGATTACCGACTCGCACGCAGCCGATGTAATTTGCCGCCGGCACTGGCGGATTAGGCAGCTCAAACCCCATCTCCTTCAGCTTATTCTCTATTTCCACGCGCGCCTCCTTCAACTGAAAAGCTTCTGATGATGGAACAAAGTCTATTTGATCGACCCTCCCGGTGGCAAGAGCAAAGTAAAGCGGCCCATGGCCGAGCGGAGAATGCTTTCAAACTTTCCCTTGGACTCACGTTCGTCGTCAACTCATTGTCGGTTAGATTCGTAGTTGGGTTCTGATCCGCCTGACGATTTCACCGGGCGGCAATGAGGCATCGACTCGCAACGCCTGCTCCGACTCTTCAAGAGTATCGAACTGGCTCTGAATCAGATTAGGATTCATGAAATGGCCGGTTCGATTCTTCAATCGCTCTCGAACTATGTCAATATTTGCCTTGAGGTAAACAAAAACCACTTCGCCCGTAATCCGAAGCATCTGCCGGTAGGAATGTTTGAGCGCGGAACAAGCGATAACGGCATTCTCGCTTCGCTCGACCATTTGGCGGATGGATTCCCGAATAGCTTCCAGCCAAGGTCTCCGGTCGTCGTCGCTTAACGGCATCCCACGTCGCATTTTTTCGATGTTCGCCGGAGAATGAAAATCATCTCCCTCGAAAAACTTCCAGCCGAGCTGTTGAGCGAGGAGTTTACCGACAGTGCTTTTACCGGAACCCGTGACGCCCATGAGCACTATAATCATGTGACTCGTGGTTTAAATGGTAGCATCTGTGAGCGGTTCGACAAGACTACAGGACGATTCCCGGTAAAATTCTACCGCTCAGAGAAAATCCTCGCGGCTGTCCTAGCAATTGACTTTCGTTTTCGCCACGGCTTTAACAGACATCAGACGAAGAACCTTTACGAGGTCATGCGAGATCACCCTGACTACCGCCGCTGAGATCTCAAATTAAATGGCTGCTCAATTCCCTATCGGCTGGTAACAATGATTACGACCGTTATCTTCGATCTGGACGGCCTCCTTGCCGATACCGAACCCTTGCACTGCCGAGCATATCAAGACGCGCTGCAGTCTGAAGGCGCCTCATTGACGGAGGCTGACTATATTGAACATTGGGTTCGTAGCGGCAAAGGGATTGCAGACTGGGTGGCACTTCACGGCTTAAACGTCGATCCACTGGCGCTCCGCGTTAAGAAATCCGCGCGTTATCTCGAACTGCTGGCTTCGTCCTTGCGTCCAATGGATGGAGCATTGGAACTTTTAAAGGTTTTATACGGCAACAAGACGCTCGCGCTGGCTTCCTCCTCCTATCAGGACGCCGTGGACGGCGTGTTGGAGGGACTAAACATCGCTCACTATTTTAAGGCGATTGTAACCGGCTTGGATGTGCCGCGGGTGAAACCCGCTCCCGATATCTTTCTAACTGCAGCCCGTCGCGTCGGAGCGGTTCCGTCGGAATGTGTCGTTATTGAAGACGCCGAAAAAGGTGTGCTTGCGGCGTATCAAGCCGGAATGTCTTGCATCGCCGTGCCGAACGCACATACACGACACCATGACTTTTCAAAAGCATCTCGGGTCTGCTCATCACTCAACGAAATCACGCTTCAATCGATTGAAACCATGGTGCTATTCAATTTGACGTAAAGACGAGAAAATATTTCCAAGGTGGCCCGCTGAATCAAGGTTTATTGGAGAATCCATGCGGGAGGAATTTATGAATCTATTCAGAAGGGTTAAATTCGCAGCCATAGTGGTGACTTTGCCGATTGTGATCGGTTGTCAAGCCATGACCGCAAAGACTCGCGTGGAGAATCCCCAGGAGGCGGCTATTACCAAATCGGTCCAAGCAAAACTGCAGGCGGAAAAGACTGCCGATTTGACGCGCGTGGACGTGGAAACGAACGGCGGCATAGTTTACCTGAGTGGCATCGTGGCCTCGTTAGATGCTAGGGAGCGAGCCGTGAAGCTCGCGTAGGAGGTAAGCGGAGTCGAGACCGTGGTCAACCATCTAGAAGTCGAAAAATAATCAATTGAAGCTTGAACAACGATTGTTCGCTCAATCACCGCTAACTGTGCCAACCCGATCTACTATGTATCCTCAGCCCCTCAATGCGCTACGAGCCTCGGACGAAGCATTCACGCGGCGGCTCTATTGCGTCGTAAAGTTTCCCCAGCGAAAAGACAGCAGCCTTAGTCTCATCATCACACAACGTCGCGGCGATCGACAGAAACTGCGGTAAAAAATTCGCTTCTGGCATTTTTCTAAAAACTCTCCTCGCCGGTTCTTTTTTTGGTGATCTGCTTGCCCAAACCCAGCACGAGACGCTCTGTCCTTTTTTAATGCAAGGTAGTAAAAGAGCCGCTAGAAGCGATTTGGAATTCGGAGACGCCAGCGACAGGAGGATGCTATGCCAGAAGAGATAAAAGAATTAATCCGAGATTACCGCGACGGCAAAATAAACCGCCGGGAGTTTATGCGGCGAGCCGTAATTTTCACCGGCAGCCTCGCCGCGGCTGACGCATTGATCGCCGGGCTCATCACATCTCGCGCGGTTGCCCAGGTTGACCCGGGTGATCCCTCGATTCTCTGGCACAATATCGAATACACCGGCAAGGCTGGCCCCGTTTTCGGCTATCTTGCTCGCCCCGTGGCGGCGGGCAAATATCCCGGGCTGGTGCTTATTCATGCTAACCAGGGATTGAACGATCACATACGTGACGTGGCGCGCCGGTTGGCCAAGCAAGGATGTGTGACCCTCGCCCCCGACTATCTTTCCCGCCAAGGCGGAACGCCCAAAGTAAATCCGAAAAGCGAAGGGTTAAGTAACATCCGTGAGCTCGCCCCCTGGCAGAACGTGGCCGAGGATACCGATGCGGGCTTTGCTTATCTTCGGACACTTACCGACGCCCGAGGCGACCGGCAGGGCCTCATCGGCTTTTGCTGGGGCGGCGAGATGACATTCTCTTCCGCAACGCAGGTGCGCGGGCTCAAAGCGGTCGTGGTCTTTTACGGTCGCAGCCCGAAGCCCATTGACCTCGTCAAAAATATCGAGGCGCCGGTGCTCGCCCATTACGGTGAGAAAGATCCCGGCGTCAACCAGGACATACCCTCCACCGAAGAAGCGATGAAGAAATATCACAAGACGTACATCTATAAGGTTTACCCCGGTGCCCAGCACGGTTTTTATAACGAGACCACAGCCGACCGCTTCCATCCGGAGGCGGCGAAGGAGGCATGGAACAAAACGCTTGAGCTGTTCGCGAAGAAACTTAAGGGCTAAAGCTAAAAAAACGACATTGGGTTGGCTTACTAAATCTCTGTGAGCTTTGCGCCTACCTTGCTTTGACAGGTTTTACTGTATTTTTGGGGGAGGAAATTCGTCTATAAACTTTTTGTCTAGACAATCGTCTGATACTGCAGAACCTTTTTCCTGAAGGAGCGATAATGAATGGGATCCAAACATTTCTCTTCGGCGGTGCGGTGTTAGCTTTGTCAACGTTTACGGTAGCTTTCTCACGGACGGCAGTCTACGCGGACGCTCAGGCCGGTAACTCAGGAACTTTCACCCAGAGACCCCGAATGCATCGGATGTTCGGTGCTGAGGCTCCTTTGATCAGCATCGCGCTAAAACACCAGACCGAACTGAACCTAACCGGGGACCAGGTAGCGACCCTGGAAAAAATACGAACTCAGTACCAGAGTCAGACAACTCCGATCGTTGAACAGCTACGTTCTGTTGAAGGAGAAATCAGAAGCCTGCTTCAGCAAAGTCCTGCGAACTTAGTCCAGGTAAAGCTCAAGATCGAAGAGGCAGAGAAACTACGCTCAGATCTGCGCTATCTGCGAATTGAGGCACTGGAAAATGGCAAATCTGTCCTAACCGCGGCGCAGCAGGATCAATTAAAGAGCCTCTTCGCTTCAATGCGGCAAAACTTCCAGAGATCCCACGGGCAAGCTTCCTAAACAGCCATCTTTCCCGAGTCCGTCCATCCCGTTATCGGTTTTCCAGGGCATTTCAAATCGGGTTCCCGGGCCTTCGCCGAGGACCAGTCGACCAATGCTCACCGCTCTTTAGCCGATCCCGACACAAATCAGCAGATGTGCTCTCAGTGAAACGCGATCATCGAAAGATTGGTCGATGAACCGGTGATGATCAAAGTCTTGGCTCCCTTCCCCTTTAGAAAGGTCTGGAGCTCCCCTCCGACGAATTTATCAAAGGCATCCGGATAGATGACTGGCTCTACCTCTTTTCGCCTCAGTGGAACCCCCAGCTAGCCGAACAACGTTCTTGCATGCTCGCATAAATATTACCCCGGTCGCCCACCGAGCGACGGACATGCGTTTGACTATCATGGGATAATTCGATTATTCTTCAGGTGTGATTGTCATTCCCGGTTTGGTAGCTTTCAATCAGTCAAGCATTCTCCCTAGCTATAGCGGCGTGGTCGTTACGCGCTCCCTGTGGTTCATCGCCCGTGCCTAACGAGTCCACTCCGAAAGTGTTGACAGAGTTTCTCCGGCCTCCGCCTCGCTCAGGCCTTATTCGCGAGGCTCTTGGAGTCTTTGAGCTGCCCCGCCTCTTGTTTTGCATCCCCACGCTCGCCCGCCAACCGCGAGGGTGCGGCGAGCCGGTTCTCGTTCTTCCGGGTTACGGTGCCGGCAATATCTCAACGGCGCTCCTCCAAAGTTACTTGCGATTTCTCGGCTATCGGGTTCGTGGCTTGGGACGCCGATCAAGTAGAGGCGAAGTGCCGGCACTACTAACACGTGTAATGAGACGGCTGATCTCTTTGACTCGCGACAATCAGCAGAAAGTCCGAATTGTCGGCTGGAGTCTGGGAGGATATCTTGCGCGGGAAGCCGCCCGTGAGCGCCCGGATCTGGTCCATCAGGTCATTACCCTTGGTACTCCGGTTATCGGTGGTCCCAAATATACCGTGGTGGCGCACCGGTTTCGCCGCCGGGGCATCGACATGAATGTCATCGAGGCCCAGATCGAATCCCGAAATCAAATCTCGCTGACGACGCCGATAACGGCGATATACTCGCGTCTGGACGCCGTGGTCGCGTGGGAGGCGTGCATCGACCGTCACACCTCGGACGTGGAGCATATCGAGGTAAGGGCCTCACACGTTGGTTTGGGTTTCTCTCCGGACGTTTATAAAATTATCGCCCAACGGCTCGCTGCTGTCGCTGCTCGCCGGTCCGATGAACCCGCCTTTGAGACTATTACCACGACCACGATGGCGCCAGCCCAAGTGCTGAATGCGCCGGTGCTGACCAAAGACAAAGTCTAACTATGGTTTAGTCGCCGATCCCTGAGAGAATTGTCCGATTCGGTACCGTAGTCCCGGCGTTTGTGTCGCGGCAAAAATCGGAAGAGAGGAAGAAAACAATGGCCGAATCAAAAACCAATTGGCGGGACAACGGCGTTCGAATCGTTCGCAGTGACCAACTTGATTCAAATACTCCGCAGACGCCGGGAATGACTCGTGCCGCGGCGATCAACCTGGCAATGGCCGGCGCCCACAAGCTCTGGGCCGGAACGGTCAAGATCGAGCCCAATGCCAAAACTGCTCCTCATCATCACGGCAAGCTGGAAAGCATTATCTATGTGATCAGCGGTGGAGCCAGAATGCGTTGGGGTGAACAGCTAGAATTTTTCGCCGATGCCGGCCCCGGCGATTTCATTTACGTGCCGCCTTTTGTGCCGCATCAAGAGATCAACGCCAGGAGTGACGAGCCCGTGATGTGCGTCGTGATCCGCAGCGACCAAGAACCCGTCGTGGTAAATCTGAATATTCCCGCGGCCGAGTCGCCTGAAGAAGTGCGGTGGATCGATCCGTCTCATCCGGGATCGTGAGTTAATAGTTTCCTTACTCGAATTTGCCACAGCGCTCTGATTTGGCTTCTTCCCCAAAATAAGCTATCGGAGATCAGATCTCTTTTGCAGCCATATTTTTGTTTGGGACGAACGGCGGTTTTCCAGCTATAGTTGAAAGTATCGCCGAACTATGCAACACAAGAAACCCAAAGGCTACTATTTATTCGGGGCTTTGCTTGCATTTGTTCTAAGCGCTTATGGTTTCGCTGGCATGTTGGTAGGGAAGCGCGGTTACCTGAGCCCCGGGTCCGGGACGTTTCTTTGCTTCGTGATCGGGTTAGTGTTTATATATTTTTACTTTAAAGAAAGGTAGGCGTTATGTTCAAACTTAAAACTAAGAAGCTTCTCTTCATAATCACGACCTCGGTTCTGCTCGCCACCACTATTGTATCCCAGGCCCAACAAAGCGACCGAGTACATCTCGATCAAATCGAACAATCACTGAAGGGCGATGTGCCGCGCATCCTATGTCTGGACAAAGACTTCGCCACCGGCGCTCAGCCGACGGACCAGGCCTATGCTAAGGCTGCTGCCAACGGCTTTCACTCCGTGCTGAGCTTGCGAGCCCGCAATGAAGGCGTCGATCTTTTTCGAGAGCGTTCTTTAGTCGAACAAAGCAAGATGAAGTATTTCAATATTCCCGTCGTGTCGAGCGCCCCTCGTCCCGAACAGGCTGAAGAATTCATTCGGCTAGTCAAAGACCCTGCCAATCATCCGATGCTGATTAACTGCGCCAGCGCCAATCGTGTCGGCGCGTTCATGATGATCTATCGTGTGCTTGAACAGGGCTGGAGCGAAAATAAAGCCCTTGAGGAAGCAGCCAAGATCGGGCTAAGCAACGAAGGATTAAAGAAGTTCGCACAAGACTACATTGCGCAGCATAAGGGAAATCGCGGTTAAAGAGTTCGACCGCGGGCGGATACGAAGCAAGCGATCTGACAAAATAGAAAACTGCCACGCAATCCGGTGACCGATGATGTGAGGACGACAATCAAAGTTTCCGCACGCTCGGCGGTTCTTTTACTAATCGCTCTGGGACTCTGTTCGAGTCTCTTTGCCGAAACCGCTTCGCTTGAGAAGGCGAAGGAAGAAGCGAAACTCACATTTTACGCGGCGATGAACGCCGCGGATGCTGTCAGAGTACAAACAAGCTTCGAGAAAAAATTTCCTCAGATCAAAGTAGACCTTGTCAGGGCCGGGGCGCCCGCGACGTTGCAGAGGATTCTCACCGAGTACCGCGGCGGAAAGGTTTTCGCCGACGTCGTTTTGGGCTTTGGTTATATTCATTACGAGCTAACGAGGCAGAAGCTGCTGGCTAAATTCGACTCGTCCGAGAGGAAAGCCTATGGCCCACAGTTCAAGGATAACGAGGGGTATTGGACCAATGTTATTCCGATCGTGCACACCATCGCCTATAACACGAGACTGGTCGCGGTCGCGGAACTGCCGGTCCGATACACGGATCTTCTCTTACCCAAGTGGAAAGACAAGGCGGGCATGAACGGCAATAACATCATGTTCCTCGCGGTAATCATGAACTTTTACGGCAAGGAAAAGGGAATGGATTTTTTGCAGAAGCTCGCGGCGCAAAACCCTCAAGTGCGCGGCGGCGGCACGCAGTTAACGATGCTGCTCGCGGCAGGTGAATTTCCGATGGCATTTTCCATTAACGAGAACAACATTGAGAATTTCAAGCAAAGAGGCGGACCCATCGACTGGGTGCGTCTCGCCGATCCGCTTTACGGTGAAACCGTGCCGGTCGGAATCATGGCGGGGGCTCCGCATCCCAACGCCGCGCGGTTATTTGTCGACTATGCGCTTTCCAAAGAAGGCCAGGAGCTCTTTAGAGACCTCGGAAAAATCCCGGCGCGCGGCGACGTCATACCGAGAATAAACATCGACCGGGACAAGATCCGGATGATTCCTCCCGAAGAAGAGGCGAAGACGGTTTATTACGGAAAACTCTTCGACGAACTTTTTGTGAACGTAAAATAATAGCACGTACCCTTAGCTCTGCTGCTACCAATCCACATCACGAGCTTTGAGTGTCGGCAACCCCGATTCATCGGTGAGATCTAGTCGTCGCGTTTGGGTCGGCATGCCTCGAGGCATTTTCTAATCAGCATCTCCGGCTCCTTGTCGAAAACGACCATTCCTCGAGTGGGCTTTTTGCAGAAATCGATAATCTCCCGGATGTGGTTGGCAACGCCGCCGGTTCCTTCCACAACTCCGATGATCTTTCCTTCATCGTAGGCAATGGTGAATTCATTGAGCGTGCCCGTCGCGCCGCCGAAAAGCACGACTATGTCAGCCGAGCGCACATTGATGACATTGCGACCCTTCAGGCCGAAGCCGGTATAAATGATTACATCCGCGCCATCATCGGGCAAACCATACCGTGTGAGGTGTTCTTGGCGATTCTCCGCGGGAGAAATCCCCAGCGCAAGCCCGCCGTGGTCACGAAAAGCTCGTGATACCAAGTCAGGCAGACCAGTCGTCGCTCCCGTTATCAAGACGCATTCATGCTTGGCGAGCGCCGCTCCGAGATCTTCCGCAAGCCTTTTAAGGCGCGCCTTTGCTGATTCCGTGAGCGCATCATTTTCCGAAGCGCCCATTACGCCCACTACCGGTTTGCGCATCAATTTTTACTCTCCTGCCCGAATCAGATGACTTTATCACAGCGCAGCTGAGTGATCGTGTTGGCATCGTAACCGAGCTCCTTCAAAATCGTTTCGCTGTCTTCTCCTAGACCGGGAATTCGCTCGTAACGCGCTTCGCTGTCGGACATCTTGAGAGCATTAGCGATGACCGGGACTTTTCCAACGGGCGAGTCGGCTTCGCGAATCAATCGGCGTGCAGCGACTTGCGGGTGGGCAAGGACTTGGGCGATACCACGCACTTCACCGTAGGGCAGCTCAGCTTTCTTGAGTTGCGCTAACCAATGATTGTGATCTCTCCCAAGAAAAATATTTTCTATCAATTCTTCCAGGACCGCGCGGTTTTTGCGCCGGCCTTCGACGGTGGCGAAACGCGGATCATCGAGTAACTCGGGCTTCTCGATCACCTTGCGGCAAAAAATTTCCCAGTCCGAAGCGCTGGCAACGGCCAGGTTTACATATTCGCCATCGCCGGCAAGGTACGGACCGTAGGGCGTAACATAGTGATGGCGCATTCCTACGCGCGCGGGTTCCTCGCCCGCATGCCAGTAGTGATGGGGAAAGTAACCGAGCCACGAGACGATGGAATCAAGCATGGAAACATCGATGAATTGGCCGCGGCCAGTCTTTTCACGTTGATAGAGCGCCAGAAGAATGCCGACGGCCGAGTACATGCCGGCAGCAATATCGACGATGGCGAGACCCGCCCGAGCGGGCTTGTCGGGATAACCTGTAGTGGCGATAATTCCCCCTTCGCCTTGAATGAGGAGATCGTACGCTTTGACATCGCGGTAAGGTCCGTTTTGACCGTAGCCGGACAAGGAGCAGTAAATCAGCCGTGGGTTTAGCTCGCTGAGCTTCTCGTATCCCAGGCCGAGACGCCCGGCCACGCCGGGAGCATAGTTTTCAAAAAAGACATCTGATCTTTTCGCCAATTCTTGAAGTATCGCTTTACCTTTTTCTTGCTTGACATCGAGAGTGAGGCTGCGCTTGTTCCGGTTGAGCCAAACGTATCCCGAAGAGAGGCCGCGCACGACGGAATCCCAGCCGCGGATCACGTCGCCGACTCCTGGCCGCTCGACCTTGATCACCTCCGCGCCCATGTCCGCGAGCAGGCATGTTGCGAATGGACCGGAGAGGACTTGCTCGAAGGCAAGTATTTTGACTCCGTCTAAGGCACGCGTTGATTGAGTCTGTTGATTTGCCGCCACTCTAACCTCAAGTAACAGTTTAAACCGTTCAATAAGTTCAGCCGTTCAAACGTTGGCTACGATTTCTTCTCCTCTTTGATCTCCGGAAAGAGATCTTGCTTCGGCGCGTAGGCTTTTTTCCAAACCATCACGCTACGTGAATAATCGATCACGACCTTGCCTTCTTGCTGAATGCCACGCGTGCGGACTTTGATGATGCCGCACTGCGGCTTGGATTTGGATTCGCGCCTCTCCAGAACTTCGGATTCCGAATAGAGCGTGTCGCCGGCAAAAAGCGGATTGGGCAGCTTGATCTCATCCCAGCCGAGGGCGAAACCATTCTCGCTCACATCAGCGACGCCCATCCCTGCGACGATGGCCAACGTCAGGGCGCTGTTGATCAGACATTTGCCGAATTCCGTACGCTTGCCGTACTCATTGTTGAAGTGAATTTGATTGGTGTTGTTGGTCAGCAAGGTAAACCAGATATTATCCGCCTCCGTGACGGTTCGTCCCAAACGACAACGATAAATATCGCCGACTTCAAAGTCTTCGAAAAAGCGGCCTTCCCAGCCCGGCTTCACGGCCATAAGTCTCTCCCTTTCTGCAATGCAGGCTTTGCGCTATATACTAGTGGCTAAATATAGGAGGAAGTAATGGATTTCAACCTAACGCAGGAGCAGCTTCAGATCCGCGAGGAGATCCGCAAAGTCTGCAAAGAATTTCCCGACGCCTACTGGCGCGAGATCGACGGCGAGAAGAAATATCCTGAAGCGTTCGTGCGAAAACTATCGGAGCTGGGCTGGCTTGCGGCTTTAATCCCGGAGGAATACGGCGGCACCGGCCTTGGCATTACTGAGGCGAGCATCATCCTGGAAGAAATCAACCACTCGGGCGGGGTTGCCACCGCGTGTCACGCCCAGATGTACACGATGGGAACGCTGTTGCGTCATGGCAGTGAAGAACAAAAGCGACGCTATCTGCCGAAGATCGCCAGCGGGGAGCTGCGGCTCCAAGCTTTCGGCGTTACCGAACCCAATGCAGGATCGGAATCAACGCGAATTCAAACTACGGCGACGCGCAAAGGCGATCATTATGTAATTACCGGTCAGAAAATTTTCATCTCCCGGGTTCTCCAGTCCGATCTCATGCTCCTGCTCGCGCGGACGACGCCTTACGATGAGCTGAGAGACAAAACCAGCGGCTTGTCCGTCTTCATTGTCGATTTGCGAGAAGCTAAAGGAAAGCTTGAGATCAAGCCGCTGGATCTCATGATTAATCATCACACCAACTCGCTCTTCTTCGACGGAGTTGAAGTTCCGGCGGCGAATTTAATCGGCGCAGAAGGAATGGGCTTTCGTTACATTATCGACGGCTGGAACGCCGAACGAATTCTGGTTGCGGCCGAAGCCATTGGTGACGGCAGATGGTTTGTCGAACGGGCCGCCAAGTATGCCTCGGAGCGCGTCGTCTTCGGTCGCCCCATCGGCGCCAATCAAGGGATTCAGTTTCCCATCGCCAAAGCCTACGCCAATATTGAAGCCGCGGACCTCGTTCGCTATCAAGCCGCGACTAAGTTTGACCGCAAGGAAAAATGCGGCGCGGAAGCGAACATGGCAAAATTGCTTGCCTCGGAGGCGGCCTGGGAAGCGGCCAACGCCTGTCTAACGACTCATGGCGGCTACGGTTTCGCCGCGGAATACGACGTGGAGCGAAAATTCCGCGAGACGCGGCTTCTGACTGTCGCGCCCATCAGCAACAATCTGGTCCTGGCGTATTTGGGGCAACACGTGTTAGGGATGCCGAAATCGTACTAAGCAGTTTCTCAATCAAGACGGATTTACTACTGCGGTTGCAGGGCTGCGCAGCCGCCGCGCCGCCAAGATCCCAATCAGAAACAGCGCCGTTGTTCCGAGCGGTCCGATAATAAAAACGCTGCCGATGCTGGTGGCCTGAGCGATGACTCCTCCGATCGTCGGGCCGAGGAAGCTTCCGAGGTCTCCCGCCGCATTGTAGATTCCTGAGCCCAGCCCGCGCGGCACTTTGCTCTCGTCCACGTCCTGCACCAGGCCCACGGCATTCGCCACAATCACGATTGCGCGCATGACGCCGGACATCACGTAGATCGTTAGAACCGTGCCGAAGCCGGTGAAAAGCGGAATGAGCGTCAAGATGGCGGATTGGAGCGGAATCCCCGCGTAAGAGAGGCGGCGATGACCAAACTTGCTGACTACGTGGCCGCTGATCGGGCGGGTAACCGCATTGCAGCCCGCAAAAGCGGCGCGAATGACGCCGATCTGCGTGAGGCTCATTCCGACCCCCAGACCATAGAGAGAAATGAAGACACCGCCCATCTGGTGCAGTAAGTTGAGAAATACCGCCGTAATTACGACTATGGCCAACTCCGGTTCCAGCAACGCCTTCCAGGAGTCTCTCGAGGTCAATCGCGTCGCTGTCTTTGGTTTGATCTCGCCTTCAACCGGCGCGCCTGGGCCACGAAACAGCCAAAGCAAAACACAGGGGATTAACGATAGAACCGCCGCCAGCTGAAACGTAACGCCATAGCCGTAGTGATCGGCAATCAAACCGCCGAAGACATTTCCCGTCGAGTAACCCAGCGCCAAAGTACCGACGTAATAGCCCATGGCATGATTGCGATTTTCTTCCGGCGGAAGAGAATCGACGTAAAACGCCATGTAAAGAGTCGTGACGGCGCCGTAAGCAAAACCGTTAATGGAGTGAACGATGGCAAATGTCAGGCCGTCGCTGGCGAAGCTGTAGAAAAAATTGCTTATGCCCATGACCAAAACCGCTATAGAAATAAGCAGCCGCGCGCCGCGTGGATTGTAAGCCATGCCGACCGGCAGTCGCGATACCAGAGCCAGAATCGGATTCAGAGAAATCAGCGTCCCTAGGGCCGCAACGGAAATGTGAAGATCTTGGAGAAACGGTGGAATGATCGTCGACGCGGAATTGTTTTGGATCGTAATTGCGACCACGGGCAACAAAAGCTTCAGGGTCTTCAGTTTCATGGTTAAGCAAATCTACCTTCGTCAGGTGAATAAAATATATCCCTTTCTTATTCTCCAAAAATCGCGGCGGCGCAACCGAAGGGAGAACAATTCTACGGATAGACATTTACCACGCCTTCAGGTAATGAAACGGCTCAAGGAGAGAATCTGATGGATCTCAAACGTTCATGGATGTTTGTGCCGGGGCACCGGCAGCGAATGATCGATAAGGCGCTGGGGCTGAACGCCGACGCGATTATGCTCGACATCGAAGACGGAGTTGCGCCCAACGAAAAGGATACCGCGCGCCATCTCATCGGCGAGGCTCTTGGCCAAGCGAAAGCACCGAATTCACCGGCACGCTTCGTGCGCATCAATGCCATCGGTCACGCGCGCATGGATGCCGATTTGGATGCGGTCGTGCGACCCGGGTTGGAAGGTCTCGTCTTGCCGAAAGTCGAAACCGTTGACGAGGTGCGAAAGGTCGATGCGATATTGACCGAGCGGGAGCCCAAACTTAAGATGCCGGCCGGCGGCGTAAAACTTTTAGTCGCCATCGAAAGCCCACGAGGTTTGCTCAACGCGGCCCCCATCGCCGTTTGTTCGGCGCGCGTCTGCGGCTTGATGTTCGGCGCCGAAGATTTCGGCCGAGAATTGGGCTTGCCGACTTCGCGCGAAGGCGAAGCACGCGACATGATCTACGCTCGCTCAGCGATGGTCATCGCCGCGGCTTCCGCCCACGTTCAAGCCGTCGATGGAGTCTGGGTCGATCTGAAAGATGGGGAAGGACTCATCGGATTCGCGCGGCAATCGCGCCAACTCGGCTTTTCGGCAATGTCGCTCATTCATCCGTCGCAGATTGATCCGATCAACACGCTTTTCAGCCCGACGCCGGAGGAGATCGATTATGCTCAGCGAGTCGTCAATGCCTTCGAAGAGGCCAACGCCCGCGGCGACGGATCGATCGCTTTTGGCGGGCAGTTAATCGACAGGCCGATCGTTGAGCGCGCGCGGCGCACGTTGGAGATGGCGAAGCTGTTGGATATCGGGGCATACGCAAAGGGGGCTGGGGGTTGAAGCGATTGGTTACGGGGTTTGTCGGTTTTGACGGCAATATGACGCTCTAGGCTCATACTTGCTCCCTCTCACCAAAGTTTCGTCGTATCCAGAACGTAAACCCGTCCCGAGTATTTCTGCACGGTCTCGACCATGTCCTGGGTTCCGCCGACGCCGTCTCCGCCTTTACGATTCCACAAGCAAACAAACCGGACCTTGTCCGGCCCCCAGGCAAGCGCCGTGTAGAGTTGCCAGAGGTTGTTACGCGCATAAGGATTGGCGCCGGTCGGTAGAGGACCAAGCTCATCGGCCATCACGTAGACGCGCGTCTTCGCATCCGACTTCATTTTAAAATATCGCTCCGCCCAACCGCCTCCAGCGAAGGCTACTGACTTTTGCAGGAACGTCGGCTCATCGAAGGGAATCCGGACATCGAGCCGGACGCCTCGTTCCAAGCATGCCTCGGCAAAAAGGAGGTCACCGCCGCAGGCTCCGCCGCAGAGTGCTAAGTCCTCCGCTCCCGCTTTCAATTCATCCAACTTAGCCGCGATCGCAAGCGCGGCAATTTTTTCCTTATCTGCCGGAAACCGCGGCTCTTTGCGGTCGGGCACGTCGATCATATGGCCGCTGAAAAGAAAAACTTGTCGTGGCGTCCACGCCTTTTCCGGAGGGTTGATCCTAGTCAACGCACGGTCGAAAATCGCGAGGCCCGCGGCGACTTCTTGCGTGCGGAAGCCGAGATCTTTGAGCAGCAAGAGTTGTTGACGGGAGGAAGTCAATTGAAACCAATCCTTCTCGGCCACAGCCACGGCACTTTTGTATGCGTCTTCGACGATATCTTTCGTGCTCAGTAACACCTCAAGATCAGCTAATGTGACGCGTGCCCAATAATCCTTCGGATCTTTTTCCAAAGCCCCGCGCACATCCCAGCGGACTCCACCTTCCATTTCCATTCGCACTCCGGGTCGCTCATCTTTGCCGGTGAGATGACTTTGCACATACAAAAGAGTTACCGCGTTAATTCCTGAGTAATAGTGCATCGGATCCTTGCGGTAGCCGGTGGCATAGGCGTTAATGGCCTCTCGCAACGATCCTTCTTCCAGGACAGCGTCACGACACATCTCTTCGCTTGTCTTGCCATCCCGTCTCCACATATCTACCCAGCCATCCTTCTCGATTCGGCCTAATAGCGCCCAGCTCTCGGCATCATCGGGAAATTCTTTGACCAACGCGTCAATCCACTCTTTGGCCTCGTCGTACTTTTTTAATCGTCCGAGAAGCAATCCTTTTTGGCGCTGGCTCTCCAAATCCTTCGGTCTAATCGAGAGCGCGTTTTCATATTGAGTCAGCGCCAGTCTGAATTGCCCCAGAGAAAGCAACGCTTTCCCCGCGGTCCGGTAAGCCTCGACACGAAAGACTCTTGTCGGCGCCTCATCAGCAAGGACTAAAATGTCGCCCGGGCGGTTTCTTCTGCGGGCTACGTCGATGCGCATCGCCCACGCGTCGTACTCGTCCCAAAACTCCTTGGCTTCTTCGACCCGCAAAGACTTCCAGTCGGGCTCTTTAAGATAGGGGAGCAAGTGATAAACCGGACTCACCTTGCGGTCATACCAAGAATTGATCGTCTCGGTCGCGAATTGAGCCAGTTTTTTCCTATCCTCCTCCAGGCGCGTGGGATCTGGAACGGCGCCATTCGGAGGATTCTCCTTGATATGGTAACTGAGCGAGCGGTCGGTGTAGACATCGAATGGCACGTGCTCGCGACGGCATGTGATTTGAATCACGCCTCTCCTCCTCAGCGCATGGCGCACCCCGAGCTCGTACCAAACATTTGGATTGTCGATGGACAGGTCAGCGACGACCAAGTCGGCAAGCAGCAGCTCTTGAAACATATCCGTACGGATATCCCCCGCGCGCATCTCCTCGTCCGCGCGGAAGACTTCGAAGCCGACGCTTTCCAATGCCGGCTTGATGAGATCAGAATAGATCTTATTAAAATCAATTCCTTCCTTGTTACCGAACAGCATGGCTACAAAAACGTGATAAGCCATTTGGGTTTACCTCGGCTCAATTATTCTGCTCTCTTCGCCCACAATTTTTTGCCGACGCACAAAACATCAGTGGAAAATACCACCCCCATCGACCAGGATAGTTTGGCCGGTAACAAAGTCGCTGTCCGGGGACGCGAGATAAACAAGCACTCCAAGGAGGTCTTCAGGCGTTTGCAATCTCTTGATCGAGCGCGCCTTCAGCTGGAATTCGGTAAACTCTTTCGGCGCGGTCTGTCCTTCGTGTTGTACCAAACCGGGAGCAATCGCGTTAACGCAGATACCGAACTCGCCGACTTCGCGCGCGAGCGACCGCGTCATTCCGATGAGCGCAGCTTTCGACGCGACGTAATGCAGAAAGAGCGGCGTGCCTGCAAAGGCAGTCGAGGAGGAGATATTTATGATTTTTCCGCTGCGTTGCTCTTTCATCTGCGGGAAGACCGCTTTCGCGCAGAGAAACGGACCTTTGATGTTGACCGCCGAGACCCGATCCCATTCTTCCGCCGTTATTTCGTAAAACGGCTGCCGCTGGATGTTGATGAAGATCGCCGCGTTATTGACGAGGATGTCGATCCGACCGAAAGTCTTCACGGTCTCGGCCGCCATTTGGATCGTATCCTCTTCTTTCGAAACATCGACTTTGAGCGCCATCGCTCGACCGCCTGCCGCCGTGATCTCCTGGACGACCTTATCGCCGTCCAACACGTCCGCGATGATCACCGCCGCGCCCTCAGCCGCGAGCTTCCGGCAATAGACCGCGCCGATGTGACGCGCCCCTCCGGTGACGATGGCAACCTTCCCCGCCAATCTCATAGAACGACCCCACCGGACTGGAGTAATGGAGTGGTGGAGTGATGGGGCCGATTCCAATACTCCATTACTCCAACACTCCAGTTCATTCGTCTCATTTTAGTCTCTTGAGGTGTTCCTTAAAGTCCAGCGGCGTCCACCAGGGCTTCAGGCCCAACGATTCGGCGATGACACGCGCTGCGTTGTAACCGGGCGCGCCCGTGATATTGCCGCCGGGATGACACGACGAGCCGCACAAATACAGACTATCGATCGGCGTCCGGTACTGGCCCCATCCAGGGAATGGCCGGTTCTCTAATGCCTGGTCGCCGGAGTATTCTCCCACCATCCAGTCGCCGCAGTACATGTTCTTATCATGACGCTCGATATCCAGCGGGGTGGTGGAGTCAATGGACAAAATATTATTCTCGTCCAGATTCGGCGCAAAGCGCTGCCACACCGAGAGCTGCTTTTGGAGCCATTCGCCGCGCGCCTTGTCCCAGTTCAGCGCATTGCCCCAGAGATTGTACGTTGCGAGCTGCCACATGAACGCTGTCGCCTTGCCCGGAGGCGCTTGCGTGGGATCATGATGCGACGGAGTTGCCCCGTTCATGAACGGCTTGCGCGGAAGCTGGCCCGTACGGCAGTCCTCGAACAGATCTTTCAGATCCTGGTATTCCTCCAGGCCAACGATGTGCATGAACGAGCCCGCCACCTCCGGGTACTTCTCTTCAGTGATATATTTGGGCCGTTCATTTAAAGCCAGATTAGTAGCAAAAATCGGTGTCGTCTGGGAGAACCGGAAACTTTCCGCCATATCGGCGAATTCGGGCTTTAGATTCTCACGCCCGACTAACTTAATGAACGTCTCCACCGGATTGACGTTCGAGGCGATGAATTTCCGAGCTTTGATCACCGTCCCGTCTTCGAGCACGACAGCGGTCGCCTGGCCTTTTTTAACCAAAATTCGTTCCGCGCCATTCGCTTCGATGTAATCCACACCGTTGTGCGACATCATGTGAGCCAGGTTGTCTCCCAGAGCGTGCGAAGTGCCGCGGCACAGCTGCGGGTTAACTCCCCAGGCGATCATGGCGGGGATCAGATAGCCGGTTTTGGGCGCGTCCAGTTCGTAACCGCGCATCACACCAAGAAAGCCGATGAAAGCCTGCACACACGGATGCTCGAAATGCTGGAGAACAAATTCTTCCGGCGTCGTTTCGAAGTATCTGAGATACTCCCGTCCTGCGGAAAGTTTTTCCAGCAGCGGACGCTTCTCCTCAATGGGAATCGGCACTGCATAGGTTTCAGGGAACACGATGTTTTTCACCACCGGCTGCCAGCGCGTCCAGATATCCAGAAACGTCGCGGCGTCTTTCTTCGAGAATCGCGCGATGCTCTCCGCCGTGCGCTTCACGTCGGCAAACCAGCCGAGATAGGTCTTATCGAGGAAATGGTGCACCACGCCGGGGTCGGGCCGGTAATAGTGAATGCCAAAGTTTTCTAACTCCAAGTCTTTAAACCACGGCAACATCGTGAGCCCGCGGTGGAAGACGGAATGAATATTGTGCCAGAAGCCGGGATAATTCCGATCCTCATGCGAGTCGAGCCCGCCGCCGACTTCCATGTTTTTCTCCACGACCATGATCTTCTGGCCGCACTTGGCCAGATACGCGGAGCAGATCATGCCGTTGTGACCGGCGCCGATGACGACGCCGTCGTATTCGAGAAGCTTAGCCATCGCGCTTTTTGATGTCCCTTGAGTCTCAATCTAAATTGAACCGCTTGAACTACTTAAGCGGCTTGAACTGTTCAAACCGTTCAATACGTTCAAGCGGTTTAAAATGGTTACTACACTGTCGTCTGCGTTGTCTGAAGCTTGAGATCCTCTTGTATGACCTGCCAAGCGTTTCGTCCCGAGCCGGCGATCACGGCGTCAGCCGGATGAGTCGCGACGCCGACTTGGTAGAGTCCTTCAATCGGCGTGCGATACCCGGCTAATTCTTCGATGGGCCGGTTCTTACCCATCTGCTTCGGGATCTTGCGCGCGACCCAGACCGAGCCGCGCCGCATATTCGGCCAACGCCCGGAAATATAGAAAGGATCCATCGCAACTTTCATTTCAATATTGGCATCCGTTAAATTGGTCGCGTATCGGCGCCAGATTTTTAGCACCGACTCCATGAAACCGTTTTTAAGCTTCACCCAATCCTCCGGTTTCTTTCCTTTCAACTGAAACGGCACCGGCATGAACAGAGACGCCGCATGCTTTCCCGACGGCGCCTGGAGCGGGTCAAACACGGTGGGACAGATCGCGTGCAAACAGGCGTGCTGGGGAAATTCGCCGGCCCGAATCTCTTTCCACATTTCATCAAAGTCGTCGGGTTTTTCCGGTCCGATATTGACATTCATCGCCTGTCCCACGGCGGCATCGTTCGCCTCGTGAATCGCGTAACGCACCGGCGCCTTGAGCGCCAAGTGAACCTGAAAGTAAGAAAACTCGTCCGGCTCGATGCTTTTGATCTTGGCAGCGAAAGTATTGGGCAACTTATCCTCGCCCATCATCTCTATGAAGGTCGAATAGGGATCCACGTTGGAAACGATGGCGAGCCTCGCCTTCCATTCCCGACCGTCGCGCAGCGTGACGCCCGCCGCCCGTCCGTTCTCTACCAAGATCTTCTCGACATGATGCACGGCGCGGATCTGACCGCCATTGCGCACGTAGGCGCGCTGCAAGACTTGGGCGATGGAATGAGATCCGCCCCGCGCAAGCTCCGGCTTCGCATCGCCGGCGATCAGCTTCAAAACTTCCACGCCGCCTGCTTCATAATCGGCGGCCACACCGCGCGGAATCGCCATCTGCGACAACACGAGGGTCTTTACGCTCTCGCTTTCAAAAAGCTCGTCGGCAACCTGCTTGGGCGACAATTGGCACAAACGTTGGAACTCCTTCCCCGCGGGGTTGCTTTCGAGCTGCCGAGCAAACTCGGCGTGCGCTTGTGGAAGGCGATAATAGTAGGGAATCAAAGCGTCGCGAACGATCGGATTGAATTTGTCGTAGGTCTCACGCCATGACTGCGCATCGCGCTGAGAGAACTTGGCAATGGATTTGATCGTGCCCGCTAAGGTTTGGTGGTGCGAAATGGATGATCCGTCCGGCAAAAGCAGCGAGCTAATGACAGGCGGCGACACGAACTCCGCGTGGTGCCCATTATCCCAATTGAGTTCCTTCCATACCGGGGAGGTTTCTCGATTATCCTGAAAGTAGGAAAGTGTATTGTGCCAGTAGCCCGGTATCGTGATCTCTTCGCTCGCCAGCCGCCCGCCATTCTCGAGCCGACTTTCGCAGATCACAGTCTTGAGACCAGCCATCCCCAGGTAGGTACCGAGAGCAAAGTTGTTTTGCCCCGCGCCGATGAGTATGACATCCCATTCTTGATCGACCAAGGGAAACTCCTTCCAGCCCTTTAAACCTACTGCTGCAGAAAGATCTTCTTATACTCCGTCATCTTTTCGGCGAATCCTTTTTGGTCCAACTCATCCATCTCGACCATTTCGATCTTATCCGCATCCGGCAGCGGCGGATAAATTCCTTTGCGGGTGACAAACTCGCCGATGCCGGCCATCAAGCGTAAGCCCTCTTCACCGAGAAAAAAGTCGATAAAAGCTTTGCCGGCATTCGGGTGTGGGGCCTTGGCGCCGAGCGCGACAGACTGACCATCGCCCATGAACTTACCGAGTCTAACGTAGTCCAAAGGAACTCCTTTTTTACCGTAAAAGACCACGTTCTTTAAGAAGGCGATCCCGATTGGAGTCTCTCCGGTGGTAATACGCTCCCCCGCCGGGGTCAAAGATTCTACTAGCAGGGGCTTCGTTGCGGCCAGATCGCGAATGAACTTGTCGGCCTTTTCCTTGCTCCCCATCACTTTGTGAAGGCTGGCCAGCCACTGAGCCGTGGTCGTATGCTGGCTGGCATCGGGTACGACCACCTTCCCTTTGTATTGGGGTTTGACGAGATCCTCCAGCGATTTCGGCGCGTCGGCCGGTTTAATGATTCCGGCATTAAAAACGATGCCGATGATGGTGTTGCGGTAGCTCGGCCCAAGGTTCGGATCGATAACCTCTTTGGGAAAAGCGCGCGCTGAAGGTGAGTCGTACTTGGCCAAAAAGCCGTCTTTTTGGATAAGCTGCATTGTGGCCCTGGTCGTCAGCACGACATCGTAGGAAGGTCTTCCGGTCCGGAACTCGTTCGCGACCCGATCGGTAACTTTGTTGGCCGCAGCTCGCCAGTACTCTGTTTCCAGCCCCGTTTTCTTTTTTAATGCGGCGGCAATCAGGTCCATGGTGTCATTTTCCAAAGAGCCGTAAATAACCACCTTGCCGCCTTCTTTTTTGGCCGCATCCACCAGCTTTGCCTCCTGGGTCAACGCCAAGCCGTGAAGAGCCAAGAGCATGATGAACGATGCCACAACCGTAAGCGCTCTGTTTTTCATAATAAAAGCCTCGCTGATTTCGGTGTTACGGTGAATATCTCAATGACTTGAAAATGTCCATGCCCTGACGAGCTTCGGAGGAAGAGAAATCCGACCGTGGAATTCAATTCCAGGAAAAGCTCGAATCTGATGTGAGCTGAGATTGTGTCCGTATCCACCGTTTGCTACCTTACTAAAACGTAAGCCATGACAGGCGCCGAAAAGCTCAAGAAAATCCGCGACGAGCTGAGACAAACCTTTCTCGAACGGGCCGATTTGATTGACGGAGCGCTGGCCGCCCTTTTGTCGTCCAATCACGTGCTCGTCATCGGTCCCCCGGGCACGGCCAAATCGATGCTCGCGGACGAACTCTGCCGGCGCATTGAAGGCGCCGATTATTTTCAATGGCTGCTGACCCGGTTCACCACTCCGGAGGAGATCTTTGGCGCGGTCAGCCTGAAGGCATTGGAGCAAGATGATTACCGCCGGGTGACCAGCCGCAAGCTGCCCGAGGCCCATATTGCCTTTTTAGATGAGATCTTCAAGGCTAATTCCTCGATTCTAAACGCGCTTCTGACATTGATTAATGAGCGCCTGTTTCATAACGGCAAAGAGATTGCCCGAGTGCCGTTGCTGACACTTTTTGGCGCCAGCAACGAGCTTCCGGAAGAAGAAGAGTTGACCGCGCTTTACGACCGCTTTCTCGTACGCCTTGTAGTTAACTACATCGTTGAAGATTTCCGCTTTTTGAGAATGTTGGAATCCCAGGCACAACCAGAGCGCACGAGCCTCAATTTCGCCGAATTAACAGAGATGCAAAAGCAGGTTCGCGACGTCTCGGTGCCGTCGCACGTTTACCGGAGCATTGCGGATATTCGGCGCGAGCTCAACAAGAAAAGCATCCAGGCATCCGATCGGCGCTACCGGCAGTCGATCTCGTTGCTCCAAGCCCACGCCTATCTCGAAGGCGAAAAGGAAGTTCATGAGAAGGATCTCTTTTTTCTGGAGCATGTGCTGTGGCGCGACCCCGGCGAGCATGAGCAAGTGCGGAACACGATCCGCGAATTGATCCTCGGCTATGAAGAAGAGATTACCGAGCTGCTTTATGAATCCCGGGAGATTCGCGACTCTGCCCAGCGGCCGTGGGAAACCAGCGATGAGCAGGCGCGGGCCTTGATCGAATTCCACACCAAGCTCAGAAACATTCTCGTCAAAGTCGATCAAATCATAGAAAAAGCGAAGCGGCTTGGGCGGGCAGTGGATCGCGTCGGTTCAGTGAGGCAAGAGATCGAGCAAATTCAGAAGGAAATGTTGGAGCGATTTTAATGCCACCGAAGCGTACGAAAAAACCGCCCGCCAAGCGGGTTTTCCAACCGCTGCCGCAAAACTCGTTTTGGATCGAAAGCGACGCCTACGACCGCCGAGTTTACGGTCATTTGCGATCGGAATCACCCTCGCTTCGCGAGCTGGAGGAGACCGGCGGGACTTTACTGCCTCACTTTGGCTCATTGCTTCAAGACATCTTTTGCCTCCTCTTCAAGTACAACGTGATATTTTTCAAGGAAGCAGAGGTTCTTCCAAGCGCCCTGCTCAATGAAAAATTTCTCCATGCCGTCCGGCAAGGAGGCCAATACGAGTTCCTGCGGGAGCAAACGCTATTGAATGAAGCCCGCGCGGGGCTATCCACTTTGCTCTTGGGCGAGCGAATACTGGCGTCGGTTCGGGAGGAAAAGTTTCTTACCCGACGCGATATGCGCGACCTTTGGGACATCCAAAAGCAAGAAGAGATCGTGAGCGAAAAACTGCAAGAGTTCGAGAATGCCGATACGATTTCGGACGACGATCTATCCGACGAAGGCAAGAAAGCTTTACAGAAGGCAAAAGAACGCGTGGGCGGCGAAGTCCAGGGCGCCGAGGCTTTGCTGCGGCGCAAAGCGGCGCAACTCAAAGAAGATCTGAAGCAGATCGAAGCGAACGCCACCCGTCGCCTACAGGCCGAGGCGATCAAGGTCGCGCAGCAGCTCGAAGATGCAACCGAAGAGGCGGAGGCTTGGGGGAACACCCTCGGCACCGGCCAACGCTCGCCGCCGGGCCAGAAGTTGGAGCTCGGCAAGCGGCTCGCCGGTAACGAGAAGCTCAAGAAGCTTGCTCGCATGGTGGGCCGAATGAAGTTTCACGCCATGGCGCTGCGGAAGAAAATTTTTGAACGCTCCAGCGAAGAAGTTTTGGAAGTTGAGCGCGGCGACTCCATTCATCGCCTGCTGCCCCATGAGATGCTGACGTTACACCACCCGGTTTTACACAAAGACTTCTACCGCCGCTTTCTGGACCAGGAGCTGCTGCAATACTCGCTCAGAGGCATCGAGGAAAAAGGCAAAGGCCCCATGATCGTCTGCCTTGACGGCAGCTCATCCATGGCAGGTGACAAGGAGATCTGGTCCAAGGCCGTGACTCTAACCCTGTTGGAAATCGCCCGGCGGCAGCGCCGGCTCTTCCGTTCCATCTGTTTTTCCTCGGAACAGACGCCGCTTCAGGTTCTCGATCTAAACCCGCGCGAACATTATGAAATCAAGACCAAGAGCGTCATGGACTTGGCGGAGTACTTCCCCGGCGGTGGAACCGATTTTCAAAAACCTCTGGACGCGGCTCTGGAATGCTTGAAGCAATCGCGCTTCAAAAAAGGCGATATCATTTTCATCACCGACGGCGAATGTCAGGTGAGCCCTGAATGGGCCCAGCAATTCCGCAAGGTAAAAGAAAAACTGGGATTCTCTCTGTTCTCAATCCTCATCGACGTCGGCCCGGCCTCCCTCGGCACGCTAAAAGAATTCAGCGATCGCATCACGACGATCAAACAACTCACGGGCGACGAAGCAAAAGACATCTTCGTGAATTTCTGATTCCTCCATCGACTAGCTCCAAGGCGTGCATCGGCTTTAAGGCCAGCCGGACGGCGTCGATCTTTCGGCATTATAGGTGCCAATCATGATCGGCCGCTTTCGGACGGCTTTCTGCTTCGTTTTCACTCTTCTTGGCTGTCTTGGGTTGATCTTTTAATTCCGACACTAGGAGGGAGCAAAACTTTTTCGCCTCTTCATAACTTCGAGGTATTCCTTCTAGGGTTGCCGTTGGAGCCATAATCTGGATTTCATACCGTTTGTAAAACCAGAACCAAACAAATATGCCGATCCCGCCTAACAGTAAGCCATATTCGATGAACGACACGGCTGAGGAGGAGAGATTCAAAGCCTGCTGCCACGACGATATGCCAACGGGGCTTCCGCTGATCGAGCCGATGATGAGAATCAGGTAAATAACGAGCAAAATCGTCCCCACGACGAGCAGCCCCCGGCTTCTTTGCCAACTTATCCGAACAGTGGTGATTGCCTTGCGCGGAATGATCGCATGGCTCTCGCCAAAGATTCCTCTGTCTTGGTGTTGCAAAACGTGAAGCGTGGTCAGGACCAAGTCGCTCTTGTCGGTCAACCTCAACCATCCGAGTTCGATCCCCTCGTTCATTGAGTTCCTCCTTTTACGTGCGACTAAGTTTCAAACAACCCGTCCTTCTTTTTGGATATTCTCGTACAGGTAAAAATAGCTGTCCTCTCT
>VBKE01000401.1 GCA_005879605.1 Deltaproteobacteria bacterium | reverse complement strand
ATTGCTTGTCGACGGCTGCTAGACACTTCGTGAGCGGTCCGAGGCCGCCGCAGTAATCCGACCCGAAGACGATCCGCTTTTCGCCCATGGTGTCGATCAAAAACGCCAGCATACGCGCATCGGAACTGGCGCAGTCAAGCAGGAAATGCTCGAGAAAAATCTCCGAGTAGCGTTGCTCGCCTTTGGGTCCTTTGTGCTTCCAGAAAAAGCGATGAAGCAGCAGCGGCAGACCGCCGCCGGAGCTGCGAATGACGATTTTCAAGTTCGGGTAGCGATCGAAAACGCCGCTCGCGATCATGCGCGCGACACACTCCGATATCTCGGCATCCGAGAGCACGGCGTAGGCGACGCCGGCGCCATCGTCTTCTAAGCGCTGAAGCGTGGGGTTCTTGGCCGAACCGGCGCCGTGGAGAAAGATCGGCCAGCCAAGCTCGGAGATTTTGCCGTAAACGGGATTCATCTCCGGCAGATCCACGATCATCTCGCCGTCGACCGTCGGATAAAGCAGGGCGGCGCGAAATCCCTGACTGGAGGTTCGCTCAAGCTCTTTTACCGAGGCTTCGATATTCTTGAGCGACAGCGCGGTGATGCCCATGAGACGATCGCGGTGCGGAGCGATTCGCTCGACGAGAATATCGTTTGATTGTCTCACAATTTCTAAAGCCTGTTCGGCCGGCAGCTGGTCGGCATAGAGACCGGCGCCCTGACAGATGAGTTGCAGGCCGAGACCAACATCATCCATTTCCTTGACGCGCTGGTTGAAGTCGGTCGAGTCGTAGTCGTCGATCTTGGGTTTTTTGCCGGTAAACGCGGCGAATTTCTCGACGACCTCCGGCGGCGTGTGATGAGAGTGCCAATCGATCCACATGGCCATGGCTGGACTCCTTTGATGAAAATGTCTTCTCTCGAATACTGTGGAAGGGCGTCCGGAGTCAAGCGCTTAGTCGCCGATGGGTGGGATTTTGTGCGGTTGCCGAGGGCGGCGAGATCGGCTTTGAAAATTCTCTTAGCTTAACCAGGAGACGTTCGACAGCTGGCGTGGAAGTGCCGCACCGGGCGTAATACGGAAATACAACACTCCGTCAATTCCTTTGCGTTTCCCTGTCGGCTTTCTCTCGAAGTCTGCGGACCAACTCTTCGTAAGAAGAATTGGCGATCACGCGACTGAATTGCGATCGGAAGTTGTTCACCATGCTGATGTTTTCCACGATGACGTCATAGACGCGCCATTCACCGTTCACGAGGCGGGCCTTGTAATTGATTGAAAATTCCTCGCCTTTGTTGGTCAAGACCTTACTGTTGACATCGGCGTAGGTATCGTCGAGCCTTTCGCCGACGTAAACGATCTTCTCATCCGTGTACGACTCGATGGTATCGGCGTAGGCCCGCTCCAGAAGCTCAGTAAAAAGACGAACGAATTCTTCTTGTTCTTTAGGAGTGCGCCGGCGCCAGTTGACTCCGAGAGCGCGTTTCGCCATCTCGGTGAAGTCGAATCGGGCAAAGAGAATCTGTTTCAGCAGTTCCCTCTTCTCCTTGATTTTTGCCGCCGGCTTGAGGCGCGGGTCCTTGAGGACGACGAGAGCCTTGTCCACGGTCGCTTTGATTTGATCCGTAGGCGCGCCCGCCGTCGCGTGCGCCGAGCTCAGCGTAAGCGCGAAGAACGCAAAACCTGCTGCTAATACAACGTGACTACTTCTGGCTCTCATCCTTCTTGTCACCCTTATCACTTTTTGACGTTAGATCCCCGCCGACAAATTTTCCGATTAAATCGGTAATGTCCGGCGGTGACTCGGTTTCTCTGATCCTCCCGCCGGGCGGAATGGTCTTGTCCGATCCACCAGGGCTGATCAGAACGAATTTATCGCCGATCAATCCACGCGACCGGACCGAAGCGATGACGTCTTCTTGAAGCTTGACTCCGTCCTGCACCCTAAGCTCAAGGCGGGCGCGGTCATCGGCCAGCCGCATAGCCTCGATTCGCCCGATCTTGACCCCGGCAATTTCCACGGGGTCGCCGACCTTAAGCCCGGCCACGGATGAAAAATCAGCATACACAATATAGCCGCTGCTGGCCAAAACTTCGAGCTTTCCGAGCTTGATGGCGAGATAACCGAGGCAAGCAATTCCCACCAGCACGAAAAAACCCACAAGAATTTCTGTGCGCGTGTGATTCACGGATGATTCTCCTATAGAACCGCCAGGGGGCCTTCTGTTTCTCCTTGCAAAAACTGGCGAACCATCGGATTTTGCGAAGCCATAAACTGCTCCGTCGGTCCGACCTCGGCAATCACGCCATTGGCGAGCATCGCAACGCGATCCGAGACTTTAAACACCTCGGGAATGTCGTGACTCACCATGACTCCAGTGAAGCCGAAGGTGTTGTGCATTTTGCGTATCAGCTCGTGAATGCTCTTTCCCAACAGAGGATCCAAGCCGGTGGTGGGCTCGTCGAATAGGATGATCTCCGGCTCTATCACGAGAGCGCGGGCGAGACCGGCTCTTTTTTTCATGCCGCCGCTCAACTCCGCCGGATATTTGTACCCCATTCCAGCCAGACCGACCTGCGCCAAGCGCTCTTCCGCGCGCTTCCGGATATCGCTCTCCGATAATTTCGTCGTCTCCCGCAGTGGAAAAGCGACGTTATCGTAAATCGTCATGGAGTCAAGCAAAGCGGCGCCTTGAAACAGGACGCCGAATTTTTTTCTGATTTTATTCAGCGCATTCTCACCCAGCTTCGTAATGTCCGTTTCGTCCACCAGGACGCTGCCCCGATCCGGCAGGAGAAGGGCATTGAGGTGTTTCAACAGCACGGTTTTGCCGGAGCCGCTGCCGCCGATGATCGTCGTAATCTTCCCGGTTTCGACTTCCAGACTGATCCCTTTTAGAACCTGCTGGCCGCCGAAGCTCTTGTACAGATCGACAACTCGAATCATTGCCTAGAGCATCACCGAAGTCATGAAATAGTCCCACACCAAGATCAGCACGAAACAGAGGACGACCGATTCCGTCGTCGCTTGACCCACACCGGTGGCCCTGGGCGGCGCCTCGAAACCCTTGTAACAACAGACCCAACTAATAATCAGACCGAAACTCACCGATTTCAGCAGACCGCTCCAAACGTCATGGAACATTACGCTGCTTTCCATGCCGGCAAAATAGCTGCCGGAGCTGACCCCAAGGAGGCCCACCCCGACGAGGTATGCGCCATAGATGCCGACGACATCGAAGATGGCGGTCAGCAGCGGCATGGAAATCAGTCCGGCGATAATGCGCGGCGAGACCAGATACTGCACCGGATTAATCGCCATAGAATAAAGCGCATCAATCTGTTCGGTGACTTTCATGCTGGCGATCTCCGCCGCCATGGCGGACCCCGTTCTTCCGGTCACCATGAAGGCGGAGAGAACCGGGCCGAGCTCGCGCAGCAAACCCAGCGCAACGGCGGAGCCGAGAAAGCTTTCGGCGTTAAACTTTCTGAGGCTATAGTAGCCTTGGAGTCCCATGACCATTCCGGTAAAAACTCCGGAGAGAAGCACGACGGAGAGGGACTCGACACCGATGCTTCGAATGTGAAAAATAATCAGGCGGAGCCGCTGCGGCGGCCGCACCGCCCAGGCGAAGGCGGAGAGCAGAAACAAAAACATTCGCCCCATGTCGGCAAGTTGTTGGATTGTGGAGCGACCGATTTGACCGACAAAAGTAAGAAGCATGTTGCGCATCGTCTAACGCTGGGTACTAGATTCAGGCTATAAAGAAAAGTGATCTGATTTTCAAGCAACGGGACGGTTTTAGCCGATGAAAAAGACAACAGAGAAGATCCACTTGACGAACGACGGCCACGGTGCTCAGCGCTTAGAGAGAGGGCGGGGGTCGGTTACCGATGGTAGGGATCTGAGAAATCCGCACGAGACGGTGGATGCGCTGTTTGACGGCAAGCTCCGGCTCTATCAGAGCCGGAGGGGGTACCGGTTCTCGCTCGATGCGGTATTGCTGGCTTATTTCGCGACGCCGCACCGCGGCGACAACGTCGCGGATCTCGGCACCGGGAACGGAGTGATCGCGTTGATGTTGGCCTATCTCGATCCTTCATTGAAAATCACGGGAATCGAGATCCAAACAGGAATGGCGGATTGCGCTTGCAGAAATATGCGACTCAATAGTTTGGACGAGAGAGTGAAAATCATTGAGGGAGACGTTCGGATGATCGAGGCGATCGCCGAGCCGGAGAGCCATCATGTTGTGGTTTGTAATCCGCCGTATCGTAAGCGGAACAGCGGGCGAGTGAGTCCGGATGAGGAAAAAAAGATCGCGCGCCACGAAACCAAAGGGACTCTCCATGACTTCCTTCGGGCTGGGGCGTATCTCTTGCCGCCTAAAGGACGCGTCGCAGTGGTCTATGTCGCCGCCGGCTTGGCGGAATTGTTACAGGGAATCCGGCGCGTCGGCGTCGAACCGAAGCGGCTCAGGATGGTGCACTCCTATGCTGATTCGGAAGCTTCTCTGGTGTTAGTGGAAGGGGTCAAAGGCGGCAGAACGGGCATCAAGATTTTGCCTCCGCTGGCGGTCTACGAGCAGGGGAAAAAATACACGGCAGAAGTGGTGGGTATGTTGGCGGGAAAACTCGCAAAGGGACTACCGAGTCAGTCCGACTAAAATTGTCGAGAGCGAACGTGATGAGACCCGGCACGCGGCGCTTTTTTCCAGGAATGCTCCTGGTTAATCTTTTCGCCTGCGTCGCGCATAGCCCTTCAGCAGCCTCTTGAATGCTTGACGAATCTCGGGGTCATTTAGAGATTCGAGGAATGTCTCATCAAGCTGGGAATTATCCGGTTCATGAATTTGTGCGGTCGCGGGCTTGGATTTGACTTCATTTGTATCGCCATCAATTCTCCCGATCACGAAGAAGATATTTTTGACGATCTGACTCTTGAGCCGCTGATTGAGCTTCTCAGCGATCATCTCTTTCATGAACTGAAGTTGTTGCATCCAGACTGGGCTGGTGACCTTGACGAAAAGCGTTCCGTTGCGGATCTTTTCCGGTTGGGCGTTGCGGGCGATGGGCTTGCCAACGACGTCATTCCAGATCGGCCAAACCCCGTATTCATCTAAACGAGGCGAGAGCTCAAGCCGTTTGAGCGACTTGTCGAGGACCGCGCCGAGTTTTTCAATCTGTGGCTCTTTCCCGGCCATATTCGGATAAACTGGAGCCTACCAGATCTCAGAAGGGGACTCCACCCTAATTGGAAAAGCGACAAGCTGGCAGGCAAAGGCAGCGAAAAACCTGGCAAAATAAATTTTCATAAAAATTTTTTAAATTTTTATTGACAAAGTTTGGAAATGCTTTTAGAAGTACAAAATATAGTGTGTTCGAAGTTTGATTCCCACCATATATTGAGCAATAGTAGACGAAGGGAGATCGGGAACTATGGCTAGCACGATGTCTCAAGCCAGTGATTTTATTGTTGATCAGGGAGAGGTTAAAGCCCAAACCGGCTTAAAAGTGGCGCGGTATTTTACCCGTGAGGGGGTGAATCCCTACGACGAGATCGAATGGGAACTGCGTGCGGCGTCCATTATCAACGAAAGGGGCAAGGTTGTCTTCGAGCAGTCTAACGTTGAAATCCCTAAGGCCTGGTCTCAAATGGCCACCAACGTGGTCGTCTCGAAGTACTTCCGTGGACCTTTGGGCAGTCCGCAGAGGGAACATAGCGTCCGCCAGATGATCGGGCGGGTGGTTGATACCATAACCGGCTGGGGATTGAAGGACGGCTATTTTGCCGCCGAAGAAGATGCCCGGGCGTTCGCTGACGAATTGACCCATATTCTGGTGCATCAGAAAGCCTGCTTCAACAGTCCAGTGTGGTTCAATTGCGGCATCGAAGAGAGGCCGCAGTGTTCGGCCTGCTTTATCCTTTCCGTGGACGACACCATGGACTCGATTCTTGATTGGTACCGCAAGGAGGGGGTCATCTTCAAAGGCGGCTCGGGGTCTGGGGTCAATCTGTCGAAGATCCGCTCTTCGAAGGAACAGTTGGCGGGCGGCGGCACGGCGTCCGGACCGGTCTCGTTTATGAAGGCGGCGGACGCCTCGGCGGGCGTGATCAAGTCCGGTGGGAAGACCCGGCGGGCGGCGAAGATGGTTGTGCTCAACATTGATCACCCGGACGTTGAAGAGTTCATCAAGTGCAAAGTGGAGGAAGAAAAGAAGGCTTGGGCTCTGATCGAGGCCGGCTATGACTCCAGCCTGGATGGGCCGGCGTACGGCAGCGTGTTTTTCCAAAACGCCAATAATTCAGTCCGTGTCTCCGATGAGTTCATGCAGGCCGTGCAAGAAGATCGTGAGTGGAAGACCCGTTATGTGAGGACGGGAGAGGTTTTTGAAACTTACAAAGCGCGCGACCTGCTGCGCATGATCGCCGAGAGTACCTACTTCTGCGGCGATCCCGGCATGCAGTACGATACCACGATCAATGACTGGCATACCTGCTCGAATACGGCGCGCATCAACGCTTCGAATCCCTGCTCCGAGTACATGCATCTAGACAACTCGGCGTGTAATTTGGCTTCGTTGAACCTCCTCAAGTATCTCCGCGACGACGGCGTGTTTGACACCGAGTCTTTCCGCCGCGCCGTGGATATCATCATCCTGGCGCAGGATATTCTGGTCGATAATTCCTCCTATCCAACGGCGGAAATTACCGCCAATGCCCATGCCTTCCGCGAACTTGGATTGGGCTACGCCAATCTCGGCGCGTTGTTAATGTCTCTCGGCTTACCGTACGACTCGGACGCGGGCAGAGCTTATGCTGCGGCCGTGACGGCACTGATGTCCGGCGAGGGCTATCTCCAATCCACGCGCGTCGCCGAGGCAACGGCTGCTTTCGCTGGTTTCGAGGTGAATCGGCAACCCATGCTCCGGGTGTTAAACAAACATCGCTCCCACGCCTACAAAATCTCGTCTTCTCATGTCCCGCTCGATCTTTTGACGGCGGCCCGAGAAGCCTGGGATCAGACTTGCGGTGAAGCCGAAAAATATGGAGTGAAAAACTCGCAGATTTCCGTGCTCGCGCCCACCGGTACCATCGCGTTCATGATGGATTGCGACACCACCGGAGTCGAGCCGGATATCGCGCTCGTCAAGTACAAGAAGCTCGTGGGGGGCGGTCTTCTGAAAATCGTCAACAACACCGTACCCCGCGCGCTCAAACGATTGGGATACGACGTCAAGCAGATCCAAGAGATCGTGGAATACATCGACGAGCACGAAACCATCGAAGGCGCGCCGCACATTAAAGATGAAGACCTGGCGGTCTTCGACTGTGCTTTTAAGCCGGCTAACGGGAGTCGCTCCATTCATTATATGGGACACGTGAAAATGATGGGGGCGGTGCAGCCGTTCATTTCCGGCGCGATCTCCAAGACCATCAATATGCCGACCGACGTGACCGTAGACGAGATCATGCAAGCCTACACGGAGTCCTGGAAGCTCGGGCTCAAGGCGGTGGCGGTTTACCGCGACGGCTCGAAGCGAACTCAGCCGCTCAATACCTCTAAAGAAGAGAAAAAGGCGGCCGCAGCCGAAGCAAAAGAAACGCGGCCGTTTCGGCGGAAATTGCCCGACGAGCGGCGTTCCATCACTCATAAATTCGATATCGCCGGACACGAGGGCTATATCACCGCGGGTATGTACGAGGACGCGCAGCCGGGCGAGATCTTCATCACCATGTCCAAAGAAGGATCGACTATTTCAGGCCTTATGGACTCTTTTGCGACGGCTATATCGATGGCCCTTCAGTACGGCGTGCCGCTACGGGTTTTGGTGGACAAGTTCAGCCATATGCGCTTCGAGCCTTCGGGTTTCACTAAAAATCCGGACATCCCGATCGCAAAGTCAATCATGGATTACATCTTCCGCTGGCTAGCCAGCAAGTTCCTCGATCGCGAAGCGCAGCAAGAAGTGGGAATCGTCAAAGAGGAGCCGGAAGAAG
>VBKE01000400.1 GCA_005879605.1 Deltaproteobacteria bacterium | reverse complement strand
TTGGCGCACCGCAATTAGAAATTGCATGCCGCCGGGTTAATGCCGACGTTGCCGAGAGCCGGTAGCGATCTTGATCTACACTGAAGAGCATCCGAGAGTTTGATCAGTTCTATGGTCTTTGCTTTTTTTCTCCCCAGCTTTTTAAGCGATCTTGGATTTGTTTCTCATAGCCTGATTCCGAGGGCGAGTAATACTTTCGCCCCGATAGTTCCTTCGGCAAGTGCTCTTGCTCGACGATGTGGTCGGGAAAATTATGCGCGTATTTGTAGTCTTTGCCGTAGCCCAGTTTTTCCATCAGCGGAGTGGGGGCGTTGCGGAGGTGTAGAGGCACCGGCAGGGCGCCTTTGTCTTCGACATCCTTTGCGGCGGCCAACATGGCTTTGTACGACGCGTTGGATTTAGGCGCGGTTGCCAAGTAAGTCGTCGCTTGCGCCAAGGGAATCCGGCCTTCGGGCAAGCCCACGAAGTGGACGGCGTCCTTGGCGGCAACGGCGACCTGCAGGGCCTGGGGATCGGCGTTGCCGATATCTTCGGACGCAAAAATAATCATCCGGCGGGCGATGAAGAGCGGATCCTCGCCGGCTTCGATCATGCGCATCAGCCAGTAAAGCGCGGCGTCGGGATCGCTGCCTCGAAGACTCTTAATAAACGCGGAAATAACGTTGTAGTGTGCTTCACCGGCTTTGTCATATTGCAGAGGCTTTTGCTGCAAGGCTTCTTGGACATGATTCAGGTCGATTTTTGTTTTGTTATCTTTTCGCGTCAGAGTTGCCGCGGTTTCCAGCGCGTTCAGTGCGACGCGGCAATCTCCCTGCGACTGCTGAATCAAGAATTCCCGCGCTTCTGCTGAGATCTCCAATCCCCAGGCACCCAACCCTCGTTCGGTATCTTGCCTCGCGCGATCGATAATCGCTCCGACATCGTCGACGGACAGCGCTTTTAATACCAGGACCTGACAGCGGGACAAGAGAGGCGAGATCACTTCGAACGAAGGATTCTCGGTCGTGGCGCCGATCAAAACCAAGGTACCGCGCTCGACATGGGGAAGGAAATTATCCTGCTGCGCCTTGTTGAAATGATGGATTTCATCGACGAAGAGGACCGTGGGCTTGCCCAGGCGATGAAGCTCTTCCGCTTCTTGGATGACCTTCTTGAGATCTTTGACTCCCGACGTGACGGCGGAGAACTGCACGCAAGTTGCGCCAGCCGCGCTGGCGAGGATCCGGGCCAGCGTGGTCTTGCCGCTTCCTGGAGGGCCCCAAAGAATCAAGGAGTGCAGTTTGCCCGCTTGGACTATTCCTCGGAGAAGCTTGCCGGGCCCGAGAAGATGCTCCTGGCCGACGAATTCATCGAGGGATTTGGGTCGCATCCTTTCCGCGAGCGGCCGGATTATTCGCCGGTGTTCCGAGGGCGTTGAACCAAAGAGATCCATATGAGCATGCTAGCACAACTGAACGGCTAGGTTACAGATACCTTTACGCGCGGCTTTTGTTATCAGGGCCGGGGTGGTATGTTAGCACCCATTTGCAAGGGCACTTTCCAAATGGACAACCCGCCGGATAAAGACAATCCTTCATTCACTCAGCCTAATACACCAAGGACGGTCCTTTTCCCCGATTCCGCCGTTTCCGGCAAGCTCAGTTATAATCTACCGATTAAAATCGACAGCCGTTTCAACGGCGAGGTGAAAGCGAGCGATCTCCTGGTGCTTGGGCCCAACGCGAAAGTTGACGCCCATATCTCCGCCCGCCAACTCCAGTTGGAAGGGAAGTTGACGGGTAATGTTCAGGTGATTGGCTGCTTTGAAATTATGCCCGGGGGATATTTCAAGGGCGAAGCGAGAGCGGGTGAGCTGAAGGTTCACCCCGGAGCCGTGTTCGAAGGCAAGGGGGAAATTTTGGGCGCCGGTTAAGCCGCAACTTTAATCGCCCGACCGCTCTTTACCGTAAAGACGAGCGGCCTTGCCGGATCTTTCCCGTAGGTAGTAGAGCTTGGCCCGGCGTACTTGGCCGCGCGAAACCACTTCGACTTTTTCGATCCGTGGAGAGTGAAGGGGAAAGATGCGCTCCACTCCGACGCCATAAGAAACCTTGCGCACGGTGAATGTGGCACGGTTGCTGCCCCCCGAGAGACCGATGACGATTCCTTCAAACACCTGAGTCCGTTCTTTTTCTCCTTCGACGACCTTGACGTGGACGCGGACGGTTTCGCCCGGCCGGAGGGTCGGAAAGTCTTTTTTGGACTGTGCTGCTTCGATCTGACTTACGACATCCATGGCTTGCTCCTGTTCTTTAGGGTCGTCCCAAGAGGCGATCAAGCACAATGGCCGCAGCCGAACGGACTGAAAGATGATTATAGTCCGTCGGACCTTGGATCGCCTGAAGAACGTAATCTGATTGTGAAATTATAGTTTCGGTCAGTCCCCATCCTGTACCGAAAAGAATCAGGCAGGGCTGAGTTCTCTTTAATAGCATGTCGCGGAGCTCTGGGAAAGAGGTCCGATTTCCGCCCGGCCTGGCAGTGGTAGCGACTATCCTCGGCTTCTCGCCACACTCTCGCTCGATATCGATCAATACGTCGTCCAGCACGTCTCGAATGCGTGCCAAGGCTAGCGCTTCTTTGCGAGTGATATTGTATTGGCTGCCGTAACCTTCTTCCCAATGTTCGATGATTTTTAAGGCCAGCTTCTGCAACGCCTTTACCGGCGTCACCACGTAAAAGCCACGGATCCCGTAAGTCTTGCCTGAACGGGCAATGTCGTGAATGTCCATATTGGTAACGGCACTCGTCACAACCTGACCGTTTTTATCGTAAACGGGATAGTGCAGGAGAGCGACGTAAACTCGGGATTCGACCGTCAATAATCGATTGCCTTCCTCCCGAGAGAGGGAAGCTTTGGCGAGGAGATCCGGTCGGCGCTCCCGCGTGAGTCGAAGGCTCATCTCGCGCCGCCACTGCTTGATTCTTTGATGATCCCCCGAACGCAGCACCTCGGGAACTCTCAGGCCGCGAAAATCCTCCGGACGCGTGTATTGCGGATACTCCAGAAGTCCGTTGGAAAAGGATTCATCGGCCGCTGAATTTTCATTACCGAGGACGCCGGGAATCAGACGAGCCACCGCGTCAATGACCACGTTGGCGGCCGGCTCGCCGCCGCTCAATGTGTAATCACCGATGGACAGCTCTTCATCGATAAACGATTTGACCCGTTCGTCCACGCCTTCGTAGCGGCCACAGATCAAGACCAATTCTTTTTCTTGCGCGAGTCGAGCGGCGTGCTGCTGATTGAAGACGCGTCCATGCGGCGAAAGGAGGACAACCCGGGCACTATTGAACTTGCTGCGGATGTCCTCGACCGCTGCGACCAGCGGTTCCGGCTTCATCACCATCCCTTGCCCGCCGCCGTAAGGGTAATCGTCAGTGACGTGATGGCGGTCGGTGGTGTAATCCCGCAGGTCCACCAAACCCACGGCGATGAGATTTTTCTCCTGAGCCTTCTTCAAGATACTGTGGTCCAGAAGGGAGGTGAACATATCCGGGAACAGTGTAATGACCGTAAAATTGAGCATCGGTATGCGGGGACGAACAAGATTGGAAAGGCTAGAGGTCTAAGAGCCCTTCAGGGGGGTTGATGATCATTTTCCCGCTGGTGAAGTCCACTTTTTCCACAATGTCCTTTACCGCCGGGATAAGGTATTCCTTGGTGGCTCCTTGCACGACATAAAGCTCTCCGCCGCGAGTAGACCAGATCCGAGTGATGACTCCGACACGATCGCCCTTCAGATCGAAAACTTCAAGGCCCACCGCTTCGTAATGATAATACTCGCCGGCCTTCAGCGAATGAAGCGCTGCTTCATCGACGTAGAGAATGGCCCCAACGCATTTCTCCGCCGCGTCGATTGCGTTGACATCGCGGAGTTTAACCAAAAACTGCCTCCTATGGGGTGTGCTTGCTTCGAGCCCATAGGCCGAGCGATGCCCCTCCTTCTCTAGAAAAACACCTTGGGCCGAAGATAAGACCGTGGTCTTCGGGTTGAAAGGATTGAGTTTCAGCCACCCATCAAGGCCATGAGTGGTGACAATCTCCCCGATCGGGACAAGCCGCTCCGTCACCTGCGTAGCAGACGAAATCCGTCTACTTTTCCTCGATGATCTCCAGAACGACCTTTCGGTTGGTCCTCGAAGCCGCAGCGTTGAGAATCGTGCGGATAGATTTCGCCGTCCTGCCTTGTTTCCCGATGATCCGCCCTAGATCTTCTTTGGCTACTTTCAGCTCGAGGACCGAGGCGGTGTCTCCTTCAGTCTCTTTGACCTCAACGGCATCGGGTTTGTTCACCAAGGATTTTGCCAGATATTGAACCAGTTCCTTCATGAAGGAGTTCACCTCCTATCGGTAAGATTAGCTGGCTTGCTTCTCTTTCTTGATTAGCTCAGAGACCGTCTGGCTGGGCTTCGCGCCCTTTTTTATCCAGGTCTCTATCTTGTCGCGATTGAGTTTGAGCCCGCCACTGGCGGCATTTGGATCATAGGTTCCGACCTGCTCGATATACCGGCCATCGCGCGGAAAACGCCTATCACTCACGACAATCCGGTAGAAGGGTCTCTTTTTGGCCCCGTGTCTGCTCAGGCGAATGGTTACACTCATACTTGTTCTTACTTTCTCCTCTAGTGGAAAGGGTTGGGCATTCTACTGAGCATTGATCGTACTCCCAGTTTACTTACCCTTTGCATCATTTTTTTCATTTCCATGAATTGTTTCATGAGTCGATTAACGTCAGTAACCGTGGTTCCGCTTCCCTGGGCGATCCGTCGACGCCGACCGCCGTTCAAGATGGCCGGATTGCGCCGCTCGCCAAGCGTCATGGAATTAATAATCGCCTCCACGCGCTTGATCTCCTTTTCGGCCTGTTCCGTATCGACTTGGGAGGCGATCTTCTTGCCGCCGGGAATCATCTCGAGCAGGCTACCCACGGAGCCCATCCGTTTGATCTGTTGCAGCTGCAACTTAAACTCTTCCAACGTGAATTGTTGCTTTTGAAAAGCCTTTTGTATCTGGGCCGCTTCTTTTTGCTCGATGTTCTGTTGCACTTTATCGATGAGCGAAAGAACGTCGCCCATACCGAGGATTCTCGACGCCAGACGATCAGGGTAAAACGGCTCCAGCGCATCCAATTTTTCACCCACACCTGAAAAGAGAATCGGTTTACCGACCATCTCGCGAATAGAAAGCGCAGCTCCGCCGCGCGCATCCCCGTCCAACTTGGTAAGGATGATTCCTGAGAGGCCAAGTTTGCCGTCGAAGCCCAGGGCCTGATTGACAGCGTCTTGACCGGTCATGGCATCAGCGACGAATAGAATCTGATGCGGCCGCAAGGCATCCTTAATCGAGGCGAGTTCCTGCATGAGCTCTTCGTCGATGTGCAATCGGCCCGCCGTGTCGATCAACAGCACGTCACAGAATCGCTTGTTGGCTTCATCGAGAGCTTGTTGACAGATCGCAACGGGAGAGGCGTCAGGGTTAGAATCGTACACCGGCAAATCAAGCTCCCGGCCCAAGATCTTCAATTGTTCAATGGCTGCCGGACGATAGATGTCGGCGGAAACCAAAAAGGGACTCCGTTTCCTATCTTTCTTCAGGTGTCGGGCAAGCTTGGCCAGAGTCGTGGTTTTTCCAGAGCCCTGCAGGCCGACCAGCATGATAACGACGGGAGGAGCGGTCTTGAGGTCAAGGTCTTGGTATTCCCCGCCCAATAGGCCAATGAGCTCGTCGCGGACGATTTTGATAAACTGCTGCTCAGGAGTGAGACTTTGCAGGACCTCCTGACCGAGAGATTTTGCCTTTATCGACTCGATGAAGTTCTTAACGACTTTGACGTGTACGTCGGCTTCAAGAAGGGCTAGGCGTACTTCGCGCAGCGCATCGTCGATATTCTTCTCAGAGATCTTTCCCTGACCCCTCAGTCTTTTGAAGGTCAGCTCAAGTTTATCGGTTAAGGACTCGAACATGGGTCTAGGAGGCTAAGGTCTTATATTTACAGAGGAAAATACTAAAGAAGCCTATTATGAAAATAACCTGGTGTCAAGCTGGATAGAAAAGAAAAAGCCCGTTATGCACATCAGCCGACATGCACAAACGGGCTTTTTCGAAAAGAGTGAAGGTTACATCATCCCACCCATGCCGCCCATACCACCCATCCCACCCATTCCGCCGCCCGGAGGCATTGGCGGCATGGCCGGCTTGTCCTCCGGCTTTTCCGCCACCATGGCTTCGGTAGTAAGAAGCATGCCGGCAACCGATGCCGCATTCTGCAGTGCCGTCCGAACAACTTTTGTTGGGTCGATAATCCCTGCCTTGAGGAGATCTTCGTATTCCTCAGTGGCTGCGTTGAAACCAAAAGCGCCCTTCCCTTCTTTGACCTTCTGAAGGGCAATAGATCCTTCCACGCCCGCATTGATTGCAATACGACGGAGGGGCTCTTCGACTGCGCGCTTTATGATATTGATGCCCCATTTCTCCTCTCCAGAGACCCTGAGCTTCTCCAACGCCGCAGATGATCTCAGAAGCGCCACACCACCGCCAGGAACGATTCCCTCTTCGACGGCGGCTCGAGTCGCGTGGAGCGCGTCTTCGACGCGAGCCTTCTTTTCTTTCATCTCCACTTCGGTGGCTGCGCCGACGTTGATCACCGCGACGCCGCCGATAAGCTTGGCCAACCGCTCTTGCAACTTCTCGCGATCGTAATCCGAAGTAGTCTCTTCGATCTGAGCGCGAATCTGTTTAATGCGGCCTTCCAGATCGGACTTCTTGCCGGCTCCATCGACGATGGTGGTGTTGTCTTTGTCGACGACGATTCTTTTGGCGCGTCCGAGGTCCTGTAGCGCTATGTTGTCGAGTTTGATCCCCAATTCTTCGGCAATCAGTTTGCCGCCGGTGAGAATGGCAATGTCTTCAAGCATGGCTTTGCGACGATCGCCAAACCCCGGCGCTTTGACCGCGACGCAACGCAGGGTGCCACGAATCTTGTTGACGACGAGAGTCGCCAATGCTTCGCCTTCGATGTCTTCGGCGATAATGATGAAAGGTTTGCCGGACTTGGCGATCTGCTCGAGGATCGGGAGAATGTCTTTCATGTTGCTGATCTTTTTCTCGTGGATGAGCAGATAGGCATCTTCGAGGACGCACTCCATCCTTTCCGGATCCGTCACGAAATAAGGCGACAGATAGCCACGGTCGAACTGCATGCCTTCAACGACATCGAGAGTCGTTTCAAGGCCCTTGGCTTCTTCAACAGTGATCACGCCCTCTTTACCGACTTTGTTCATGGCCTCAGCGATAACATCGCCGATGGTGGAGTCAGTATTGGCGGCGATGGTGCCGACTTGGGCGATCTCCTTGGGGTCCTTGGTAGGCTTGCTTAAATTCTTGAGCTCGCCGATCATCGCCTCGACCGCTTTATCAATTCCCCGTTTGAGGGACATGGGATCGTGACCGGCGGCGACTAACTTTATGCCTTCGGCATAGATTTGACGCGCTAAGACGGTGGCCGTGGTCGTCCCGTCTCCGGCGACGTCGGAAGTTTTGCTGGCAACTTCCTTGACCATTTGCGCGCCCATATTTTCAAACTTGTCTTCCAGCTCCACTTCTTTCGCAACGGTGACGCCGTCTTTCGTTACGTTGGGCGCTCCGAAGGATTTGTCGAGCACTACGTTTCGTCCT